>JAUWFS010000038.1:0-18969 GCA_030606805.1 Deltaproteobacteria bacterium | reverse complement strand
TTTAAAGACAAACTTCCAAAGACCAGGAGTGGCAAGATTATGCGCCGCGTATTGAAAGCGCAGGAATTAGGGTTAAAGGAAGGCGATCTGTCAACCCTTGAGGATTAAGATCTGCACGTAAAGAGACCTTTGAAAAATGTTCAATTTTGTTCAAGTTCAAGGAAGGCGAAAATTTTAAACGCAGGAATACATTGAGTATTTCGAGGCTTAAAATTTGAGCCTGACGCCGAAATTGGGCAAAAGGGAGCGTTTTGCAAAGGTCTCGTAAAGATAGGGAGGAAATCATGAGTTCAAGTATTTACTGGTTAATTATCTTTGTTTTTGCTTACTGGGTTTATTGTATTACATGGGGAATCAAAGGGGCCTTACGCGCCAAGACTGCATCGGATTATTTTATTGCCGGACGACAAATCAGTGTCTGGGTCTTTGTCCTGGCGGCCACTGCCACATCTTTTAGTGGATGGACATTCGTAGGGCACCCGGCCCTGGTTTGGCGAGACGGTTTTCCTTACGCCTACGCCTCTTTTTATGCCATAACCATCCCATTTACCGGTGTCCTGTTTCTAAAGCGCCAGTGGCTTCTTGGCAAGAGATACGGCTTTGTCACACCCGGAGAGATGTTCTCCGCATATTTCAAGAGCGATACCATGCGCGTTCTGACCGTCATTGTCGCTCTCTTTTTCAGCGTTCCATACCTTGGGGTGCAACTGAGGGCTTCGGGTTATCTGTTTAACGTTTTGACCGACGGCTTGCTTTCTATTAATGTGGGCATGGTCATGTTAGCCTCGGTGGTGACCGTCTATGTGGCCTTGGGCGGCTTGCGATCGGTGGCCTATGTAGATTCGGCCCAGTGTATCTTGCTTGCAGTCGGAATTGTCGCGCTGAGCATCATTACCCTTGCTTTCTGCGGCGGCTGGGACGGTCTTACATCCGGAATCGCAAAAATCGTGCTTGCCGATACTAAGCTTACTCCTGACGGTTACAGTCATTATGTTGCTATTCCAGGGGTGATCCAGTGGGTGCCGGCGGCAAGCAAGTCCGTGGGCGGCGGCTGGACCGGAGTGATGATACTGACATATATGTTTGCCCTCATGGGAATCCAGTCAGCCCCTGCATTTTCCATGTGGGCTTTTGCCAACAAAAACCCAAAACCCTTTCCCCTTCAGCAAGTTATAGCTTCTTCTATCGGGATAGGATTTATCCTCATAGTCTTTACAGCAATCCAGGGGATGGGAGGACATGCCCTGATGGATGCCGGCATTATTCCATCATTAGCGGATGGAAAGCAGGGAAGTCTGGTGCCGTGGCTGATTCATCTCATGGGAGATCACGTGCCCTGGCTCACCGGGCTTCTGGCAGTTTGTGCACTTGCCGCCATGCAGTCCACGGGCGCTGCTTACATGTCAACAGCAAGCGGCATGTTGACCCGCGATCTGTATAAACATTTCCTGAACAAAGACGCATCCCACCGGCAGCAGAAGTTTTTCGGACGTCTTCTGGTAATAGTTGTCGTTGGAGCGGCTCTGGTCGTGGCTATTACATCCACAGACGCACTGGTCCTCTTGGGGGGACTGGCTGTTTCTTATGGATTTCAGATGTGGCCGGCCCTGATTGCTATCCTGTATGTGCCATGGCTTACAAGACAGGGCATTGTAACCGGTCTGATTGCTGGTCTAATTGCAGTGACGTTGACATATAAGTTTGAATTCGGGATGCCATGGGGTGCCTATCCTTTGACCATTCACAGTGCGGGCTGGGGGATTATATTCAATCTTACCCTTGCCGTGTTGGTGAGCGCCTTCACACAGCCGGGTGAAAAGGAATTTGCCCGACGGTTCGAATTCCACAAATTCATCAGGCAACATGCCGGTGTTCCAAAAGCAAAACAGCACTTGAAACCAATTGGCTGGATCATCACCCTTGTGTGGTTCATGTTTGCCATCGGCCCCTTTGCCGTGATCGGAAACTCCATTTTCGGCAACCCGAATACGCCTGAAACGTGGTTTTGGGGCATGCCGTCCATATGGATCTGGCAGATTATCTGGTGGGCATTAGGCTGCTATATGATGTACTTTCTGGCTTTCAAGCTGGAGATGTCCACAAACATTACCGGTGAAGTAGATGTGCTGGCCGAGGATATCGGGGACGTAAAGGTGCCTGAAGGAACTGGACCTGCACGAAAGTCGGTTTAGGGAAAAAATTACTTGGTGCCTGACTTGTAGGGGCACGATGCATCGTGCCCCTACTTAGAAAAAAATGTTGCTCAGAAGGAGGAATAAAAAGTTATGAAAAAATATAGTCTTATTGCACTGGTCTTTACGGTTTTCTTTTCGTTGATGTCAATGACAGCGTTAGCTGAAACAGATGCTGAACGCTTGGACCGCCTGGAAATAGAGATTAAGGAGCTGAAGAAAAAGCAAACCACGACTGAAAATGTATTGTCCAAAACTGAAAGCATATTGTCCAAAGCTGAAAGCGTATGGACCAAATACAACATGCGCCTTTATGGACGGATAAAATTCGATCTCAACTATGACACATCTGAATTCAAGAAATATAATGATTTCATCGGTGTAGTTAAGGAAGATGCCTCAAATGATTCTGTAAATTTCAACCCGAGGGATACCCGTTTCGGGTTTGAGACAAGCCATACAGATGGAAACTGGACAGCTAAGGGCCGTTTTGAAATTGATTTTTACGGCACCAATTCAGGGAGCAACCTGATCCCCCGAATGCGCGTCGGATATATAGATCTGGCAAACAATTCATCCGGCACAAGCCTTCGGGCTGGACAGGATTGGATTCCTGTGGCCCAGCAGAATCCGGCTACCATTGATTTCGGTGTCCTGAGCGCTGCCGGCAACGTGTGGTGGCGTGTGCCCCAGGTTACGCTTCGCCAAGAGCTGGGCGACGTGGAACTCCTTTTATCCGCGATGAAGCACCGCCGTGAGGATACTGAAGATGAAGAGAGGATGCCCTGGTTTCTTGGCCGGGTCGCCTATAATTTCGGAGATGGTAACCTCGTTGCCCTGGGTGGTGGTTACCGGACCGGCGAATACATCTATGATTATACGGAAAACGACACTAAATATACTGCACATACTAGTAAGGATATAGACCGGTGGCTGGCTGCATTAGAACTCAAGTTAAATCTGGGGCCCGTTCTGCTCAAGGCTGAAGGATTTTGGGGAGAAGCTCTTGGTAAAGACTTTCTCCGCTATGACATGGACGTAAACGATAGTGACCCGAATAATCCAAAGGAAATAGAAGCAATAGGTGGTTTTATCAGCCTGACCGCAAATGCTACCGATGATATCACTGTTTCCGCTGGATATGGTATTGACGATCCCAGGAATGATGACATGAAAACAATGAGAGGAACTTTAAACGACAGGCAGTTTACCAAGAATTCCATCGCGTTTCTAAATACCTGGTATAAAGTTACCAAAGGGGTAAAGGTCGGCGCGGAAATTATGTACGTGGAAACTGAGCGTTTTAGTAGCACCGACGCGGGAATGCGTTACACCCTGTCGACGTTCTACAACTTCTGATTCCGGTGAAGGTAACAGTTCACGGTTAACAGTTCACAGTTAACGGTTGATCAAAACATAAAACTGTGAACTGTAAACCGATAACCGTGAACGCTTACTTGTGAAGGGTAAGGAGATGGAGCGAACCACTGACCTGATAATGAATATTTTGAGTGTTATCGTCCTGACAGTAGTTGTATTCCTCTGCCCTGGATGCAACGAGCAAAGCAGCCCGATAGACCAGCATGAAAAGGTTTATCGGGCTCTTTTGCTTGACGGCAATCGTCTTCTGGAAAAAAAGAAGTACCAAAAGGCGGCCGATCTTTTTACAGAGGCTGTTTCCAGGGAGCCTGAAAAGGCTGAGGGCTATCTGACCCGTGGTATTGCTTATATCTGCCTGGAGCAGTATAAGAAAGCTGTTGTCGATTTTACAAGGGCGATTCAAAACGACAGGACACTTGCCATTGCGTATGCAAATCGCGGCATTGCATACGATCATCTGGGCAGACACAAAGAAGCCCTTTTTGAGTACCAAAAGGCCTTATCCATTGATTCTGAGGTGGGGAAAGGGCCGGGTTTCATGGAAAGGTTTCTTCATAATAAACCCAAGACCCCGGATTTGCGAGAAAGAGTTAAATTTTTGGAGGAAACACAACAAACAACAGAAAATGGTTGAAATTCCTTACAACAAAATTATTGAGTTTCTTCGCGGCATTATCCCTTTTAATGAGCTTCCCCAGGAAGTTCTAAGCGGCCTTCCCCAAAAAATATCAATTGATTATTTCCCCAGAGAGAGCTTAATCCTTGAGCAGGATGGCTCTTCGTGTGATTATCTCTATATTATTCAGACCGGCGCAGTGGAGAAAACTGTTCGCAAGGATGGTGTGGATATCCTCCTGGAATATAAAGCCGAGAACGATTTTTTCGGAAGCGCTTCCCTTATCAACAGGACAGGCCCTGAATTCAATGTCAGGGCATACGAAGATACGGTATGTTATTTACTTCCCAGGGAGACCTTTGATGAGCTGATGCAAAACCATGCAGGGTTTCACGAATATTTTGCCCTCCAGGTATCCAGGCTTGCGTACCGGCTGAAAAAGGCCCGGACGGGTATTTTTGCGCCTCGCGGGGTATCGGATACAGTGATCTTCCGATCAGACGACTACTTGTTCAATGTCACGGCCGGCGACCTGGTCAAACGGAAACCGCTAACATGCTTACCTTATCAGGAAACCTCTTTTGTGGCCAAATTGATGGCCCGTGAGGGGTGTGGTTCCATTGTTGTGGTTGATGTTCAGAATCGCCCTCAGGGGATTGTTACCAAAAGCGACATGACAGATCGAATTCTTGCAAAAGGAAAGACAGGATCCGAACCAATCAGAACGATCATGAGTGCACCTGTTTTTTCCGTTGCACCAGAGGAACTATGTTTCAACGTCCTTTTTAAAATGGCCCGGTTTAATTGTCATCATATCTGTGTTGTTGAGGGAATGTCGCTTTCAGGCATTATCTCGCAGCATGACCTGATCATACTCCAGGGATCTAATCCCCTTGCTGTAATCAATGACATTCAAAAGCAGACAACCGTTCAAGGGGTTGCACGGCTGGTTAATGCCATGGACCAAATGGTCAAAAGACTTCTCAGCTCCGGTGCATCCTCAAAAGAGATTGCAGCCGTTGTTTCTGAGTGCAATGACCACCTGACACGAAAGATTATCGTTTTAACAGAAGAAGCCCTGAGCGAAGAAGGTATAGGGCATCCTCCTGTTCCTTACTGCTGGCTTGCTCTGGGCAGTGAAGGCCGCAAAGAGCAAACACTGAGAACAGATCAGGATAATGCTATCATTTATTCTGATCCGGAGCCTGGCTCAGAGCAGGATACCCACAAGTACTTTCTTCGTTTAGCTCAAGGTGTTGTTTCCGGCCTGGAAAGCTGTGGCTTTCCATTATGCAAAGGAGGCATTATGGCTAGCAACCCACAATGGTGCCAGCCGGAAACAGTTTGGAGACATTACTTTTCATCATGGATCAACAAAGCATCGCCTGAAGACCTGAGAAACTGTACAATTTTTTTCGATTTTCGCCCCCTTGCAGGCGAGGCTGTACTGGCCCAAAAACTTCAGACTTTTTTGAATCACAACATTGAAAAGAATAGAGCTTTTTTAAGACATCTTAGCACCAACGCTCTTTATAACGGACCGCCCATCGGTTTTCTCAGGGCGCTTGTGGTTGAAAAGACCGGTGACTACAAGAATGAACTCAATCTAAAAATGAGCGGACTGGTGCCTGTGGTCGATGCCATTCGTGTACTCAGCTTAAGTGAGCAAATCAACGCTACCAACACCTTGAATAGACTGGAAGCTATTACCCGCAAGAAATTGCTTTCCAAAGATGTGGCAGAAGATATTAAGGAGGCGTTTAATTTCATTATGTTCCTCAAAATAAATCACCACATAATGCAAAAGGAAAAGGAAATAGAACCGACTGATTATATCAACCCTAAAGCCCTGTCCAAACTTCAGAGAAAATCCCTTATCGAGGCATTTCATGTGATTAGAGACCTGCAAGGCGAATTAAGAGTGCGTTTTCCGGAAAGCATATAGTTAAAAAAACATGTTAAACTTCCTGAAAACTAAAAAGCTGCGAAAGGTGTATGCCCGGCACACAGGCAGGGACGAAATGCCCGAAGCCCTTCGCAAACAATTGGAAGTCAAAGAGGCATATCAGCCTGAGACACTCATTTCAAACAACCACTTTGTCATCTTTGATACAGAGACAACCGGTCTCCACCTCGAAGAAGGTGACCGACTTCTTTCCCTCGGAGCAGTCAAGATGACGGGAGGCAGGATTCATCTGGGAGATGCCTTTTACGAGTTAATCGATCCCAAAGGCTCTATTCCGACCTCTTCCATCTTTATTCACGGCATTACGCCGGACATTGCAAGTGCCAGGCCGCACATTTCGGACATTCTTTTGAAGTTTTTGGCTTATATAGAGTGCGATGTCATAATGGCCCATCACGCCTCTTTTGATATGAAGTTTCTAAATTATGCCATGCAAAGTTGTTTTGGATTTCCTGTTCAGAACCGTGTTATTGATACTGCCCTGGTTGCTGCCTGGATCAGGCGCATGGAGGATGTAGAACTCATAGCTCATGAAAGCTGTCATGATACACGCTTTGACGCCATAGCCGTACACTTCGGCATTACCGCCAATGATCGTCACACCGCCTTTGGCGACGCTCTGTCTGCGGCATTGCTTTTTCAACGTTTTATCAATATATTGAATAAAAACGGTATAAAGACTTTGGGGCAACTTGTCAGAATCGCGGGAGTGTCTTAAGGAGGTTAAAAAAATGAATCCATCCGTTGCACCATTGGTGAGCAGCAAAGATTGTGCATTAGTTATAATTGATGTCCAACAAAAACTGGTGCCTGTTATCGCAGAAGCCGGCCGAGTCATCGAAAATATAGTTAAGCTTATCAAGTTTTCTAAAATTCTTGGGTTTCCTATTGTCCTCACCGAGCAGCAAAAGCTCGGGGAAACCGTGGCGGAAATACAAGGGGAAATACCGGACATCCCGCCGATCTCAAAAATAACATTTAGTTGTTTTAAATCAGAAGAATTCAGTGAACACATACGACAACTCAATAGAAATACCCTTATTATCACTGGTCTTGAGGCACACATTTGTGTGGCACAAACAGCTTTGCATGCAATGTCCGACTACACAATCCATGTTGTAAGTGATGCTACATCATCTCGTTCTGGTTATGATTGGGAGATTGCCTTAAACAGAATGCGGCATAATGGCATTACAATAACATCAACCGAGATGCTTATCTACGAATTGCTTGCAAGAGCCGGGACCCCTGAATTTAGAGAAGCGCTGCGACTGATAAAATAGACAGCCCCTCGCCTACGACCGTATTTTTCTGGGGGAAAGTCCACCCAAATTCAAATTTTTCTTGACATTGATGAGGCTTTTTACATATTGTAATAAAGTTATATGATGCCCCATGGGGCTTAATAGGGAATCCCGTGCAAATCGGGAGCGGGCCCGCCGCTGTAATCGGGGACGAACGCCGCAATTGATGCCACTGCCCGGCAAAAGCCAGGAGGGAAGGCGCGGCAAGTAGGAGGATCCGAGAGCCAGAAGACCTGTCTGTAACATATGGTGTGAATTTCGTGGACTTTTAAAAGCGCACCATTGGATTTTGAGGATAAAAAAAGGGATATCCCCGGATTGATTAATTTCGATTCGGGGATTTTTTTTGCCCCGGGCTCGGGCTCTAAGACACGAAGGAGATAAAAATGAAGACAGGGGTAATTGTTTATGTTGTTGGAAAAGAAAATATAGAAAAAGATTTTGATATGACAGAAGCGGTTAAAAACTTAAAGATCAAGGCAGATAAGGTGGAGATTGTCTCTTCAATATCCGGCCATTTCGATGTCATGGATGCATGGTTGTTGCTGACAACAAAGGGCATGAAGCACATTGTTTGTATGATTGCTGAGATCGTCAATGATTCCGGGCTCAGGCTCACGGGACGTGAGATCCAATTGTGTGAGTGATAAATAACTATTAAAAGCAACCAGGGAGGATCTAATTATGAAAATGAAAATTACTATTTTAGTCTTTTCTCTTATTTTAACCATGACTTTATCCGCTGTTGTTGCAGCCGAAGGCCACAGGCACAAACAACCCATGAAACAAGGAATCTTGCTGGTTGCCTTTGGTTCCAGCATGCCTGAAGCGCAGGTTTCTTTTAAAAACATTGACACAAGGGTAAAAAATACTTTTCCGGGAGTGCCGGTGAGATGGGCATATACTTCACATATCATACGCCATAAATTGGCAAAAGAAGGCAAGCAATTAGATTCCACTGAGATGGCTCTGGCAAAGATGATGGATGAAGGATTTACGCATGTGGCAGTACAGTCTTTGCACACCATAGCCGGTGAAGAATACCACGAACTTGTACAGAATGTTCATGCATTTGGGCAGATGTCAGGAGGCCTTGAGCGCATTCTTGTAGGCTACCCCCTTCTTGGAAAAGAAGATGATCTTGTAAAAGTAACGGAAGTAATTATCAAGAATATACCAAAAGACAGGAAAAAAGAAGATGCGGTTGTGCTAATGGGTCATGGTACTCACCATCCGGGAAATGCATTTTACGCTGCCATGATGTATCATTTCCAGCAAAAAGACCCAAATATCTTTGTGGGTACTGTTGAAGGTGCGCCAACCATAGATGATATTAAAAGTTTACTTCTTAAGAAAAAAATCAAAAAAGCATATCTTATGCCCTTTATGTCGGTGGCAGGTGATCATGCCCGAAATGACATGGCGGGAGATGAAGATGATTCATGGAAGAGCATACTTACAAAGGCTGGGATAAAGTGCGTGCCTGTGCTTAAAGGAACGGCTGAATATAATGACATTGTTGATATCTGGGTCGCACATTTAAAGACAGTATTGGCGCATTTTTAATTTGAAAAAAGAATGACATTAAAAAAGCAGCCGGCAGTTTTTTTACCAACTGCCGGCTTTCTTTAACGGCTTCCATACAAGATGACAATAAAAACACAGGGAAAATCACACGGCTTCAAAAACAGGCTTCAAAAGGCAATCGGAATCCAGATATTGCTGTTGATTATGGCTTTGTGCGGGTTAATTGTGATTTCCGCATGTATGGGATACATCCATCTTTCTTTTATTGATGTGGCAAAAATTATTTTTGCTGAAATATCCGGACAGACAAGTCTTCTTGAACAAATGGATAAAATCTTTCCTGTAGTTGTGATAGATGTGCGTTTGCCGCGCATATTAACAGCCTCAGTGGTAGGAGGAGGACTTGCAGTATCGGGCGCTGTTTTTCAAGGCATCCTGCTTAATCCTCTGGCTGATCCATACACACTGGGAGTATCTGCAGGCGCCGCCTTTGGAGCTTCTCTGGCATTTTTTTTTAATATCGTACTTTTTGATCAAATTGGCCTGGGCGACTGTTCTGTGCCAGTTTTTGCTTTCACAGGCGCGGCCGGCACCTTGTTTTTCGTTATCTATCTTTCATCTGCCAGTGGAGGTTTATCATCCAACAACCTGATTCTTTCCGGAATAATAGTTGCCGCTATTTTGTCAGCCGGAATAAGCTTTTTAAAGTATGTGGCTGACGAGCAGGTTTCAATAATTATCTTCTGGCTTATGGGAAGTTTTGCTTCAAGGACATGGGCGGATGTTTTTATGACATCTTTATTTTTATGCTTCGGATTTTTAATCATTATTTTTTATGCAAGAGATCTTAATTTAATGTCTCTCGGCAACAGAACAGCTTCTTCCCTTGGCGTGGACACCGGAAAATTGACCCTTATTCTTCTTGTTACTGCATCACTGATAACTGCAATCTGTGTCTCAGTATCGGGAATTATAGGGTTTGTAGGACTGCTGGTTCCTCATATGGTGAGGTTTTTAACCGGGCCGGATAATCGGAAACTGATTCCTGTTTCAATGCTGGCCGGAGCCATACTATTATTGTGTGCCGATACAGTAACCAGAGCTATCCTTCCCAGTGAAATTCCAATAGGTGTGCTTACGGCATTGATAGGCGGGCCTTTTTTCTGCTATATTTTTCGAAAAAGGCAAGTGGCAGAGACAGATAGTTGAATATGGCAATTGAAATTAAAAAACTGTCATTTTTTTATAAAGAAAGGATGGTAATAGACGACCTTACTATCGACATCGAAACCGGGAAATTTTATGGGATAATAGGTCCAAATGGTTGTGGAAAGACTACCTTTGTCGATCTTATTACAAAACACAAGAAACCTGTATCCGGGAACATCGCCTATAAAGGCAAAGATCTTTCTTTATATTCAAAAAAAGAATTATCAATGGAAATAGCTCTGGTACCTCAGAATTTTTATATTAACTTTCCGTTTACAGTTGAAGAAATTGTCTTGATGGGACGATATCCATACATTCCAAGGTTTTCTGTTCCGTCTCCGGAAGATTACAAGATTGTATATGACATTATGGAAAAAACCGGAATTTGTAAATTCAAAAATCGCTTTATTACGGAACTTAGCTCAGGAGAGAGACAGCGGGTGGTTTTTGCCAGGGCACTTGCTCAGGATACGCCGGTTCTGATTTTAGATGAGGCGACTTCAAATCTGGATATTAATTATTCCTTAACCCTTCTCAAGATTGCAGCGCAAAGGGTTAGTAAAGAGAAAAGGACTGTGATTGCGGTGTTGCAGGACATTAATCTTGCGGCAATCTACTGCGACTATCTGTTATTTATAAAACAGGGGAGTATTGTTGCCCATGGAGATACTGATGAAATTTTAAACCAGAATACTCTTCAATCTGTTTTTAATGTAGATGCAAAAGTATATTTTGAACCCTATTCCGATTCCGTGCAGGTTGTTTTTAAAAAATAAGTAATAATTCAGCCACAAAGGCGCTAAGACACTAAGATAAATAATATAATTCGGCACCCTTCATTATTTGTTTACACTTTTATAAAATATCGGACATCAATAACACCCCCTTCCCCCCTCAAAGGGGGATTAAGGGGGGTGTTATTTCACTTGTGAGTTTTCTAAAGTGTCAACTACTTTTATACGATTTTTTCGTTCCCATGCTCCAGCGTGGGAATGCATACAATATGGGTTTCCACGCTGGAGCATGGGAACCAGGTGACAACCAACATCAAAAAAGTGTAACCCAGGAAATGAAGGATGCCCATGAATGTTTCTTATTCCAGATATATAAAAGTACTGACTATTATTTTATCTTGTTTATCAGTCGTAGCTTATGCTCAGGATTATACAAAACCTTTTAGTATTACAGGTGAAAGGGCTGTTGTTGATCAAAACGGCAGGAGGATTCCGGTTGAAAAGCAGTTCTCGCGCATTATTTCTCTTTACGGCGCACATACTGAAAATCTCTTTGCATTGGGGCTGAATAAAGAAATAATCGGTGTTTCGAGGCATGAAGTTTTTCCTCCTGAAGCTATGGAAAAGGCTGTTTTCTCATATCATGATGATCCGGAAAAATTTTTAGAAGCCGGTCCGGATTTGGTTTTGATAAGACCAATGATTGATCGCGGATATCCTGACCTTATGGCAAGGCTTGAAAAAAGCGGCATCACGGTCGCATCTTTGCAGCCTGGCACAGTTGATGATATGTTCAATTACTGGATGGCGCTTGGAATCCTTACAGGAAAACAGGAAGAAGCATCAGAGATGATCAGGGGTTTTAAGGAAAGCGTGTCTGTTTTTAAATTGTTAACAAAGACTGTGGACAGAAAAAAAAGAGTCTATTTTGAGGCTATGCACAGCAAAATGAAAACTTTTTCACCCAATTCAATGGCGATCTTTGCGCTTGAAACAGCAGGGGGAATAAACATCGCCAATGATGCAAAATCGGTAAGAGGCACAAATATAGCTGCCTACGGAAAGGAGCGCATATTGTCTAAAGCTTGTGAAATAGATGTTTATCTTGCGCAATCCGGCGCTATGAACCGCCCCACAATATCTCTTATTAAAAAAGAGCCGGGCTTTAAAGTAATAAAGGCAATAAAAGAAAATAAAATATATATTATCGATGAGATGATTGTATCGCGACCGACTTTAAGGCTTCTTAAAGGAATATATGAAATCGGCAAAATCCTTTATCCTGATGTTTTCAGTGAAGAGGCCATTTCCTTTCCATAAACAAGAAAGATGTTAAAATCATGAAACCGGAAGAAATTGAAAAATTAAGTTTTAAGATAATTGATGATGAGGTCGGCAGGCATAACTTTCCACCTGACCAGTGGTATATCGTACGAAGGATGATACATACATCTGCAGATTTTGAATATGTGGAATCTGTTCGCTTTCACAAATATGCCATAGCCAGGGGGCTGGAGGCTATAAAAAACGGAGAAAATATTATCACGGATACCAACATGGCAAGAGTGGGAATCAGAAAAAGCGATCTTGAACGATTCGGCACGGAAATTAAATGTTTTATGACTGATCCTGAAGTAGGCCGGATCGCATCAAAAATAGGAACTACCAAGGCGAAAGCAGCAGTTGATGCAGCTATACCGGATATGGAAAATGGCATTTATGTAATTGGAAATGCTCCCACAGCCCTTTTGCGGCTTATTGAACTCGTAAAAAGGAAAAAGGCAAAACCGGCTCTGATTATAGGGCTTCCAGTGGGGTTTGTAAATGCTGCAGAGTCAAAGGCTAATCTCATCGCAATGGACCAACCCTATATTTCTAATATTGGAAGGAAGGGCGGTTCAAACATTGCTGCAAGTGTGGTAAATGCCCTGGCAAAACTGATATAGGCTTTAAGATAAAGATTTTGGGTGCGTTATCGGTCGTTGACGTACGACGAGTACGCCTTCCTCCCTCTGGCCTTCCCAAAATCATTATCTTAAAGCCTATATAAAAAGATTTTGGGTGCGTTATTGGCATCTTAAAGCCTATATAAATGGATCACGAGGATTATAAATGAACAAAATAAAAGCAGGAACCTTATACGGCATAGGGGTTGGACCGGGTGATCCTGATCTGATCACGCTAAAGGCTTCTAAAGTATTAAATAAGGTGGATGTGGTTTTTGCGGCAGCTTCTACAAAAAACAGTTACAGCCTGGCGGTAAGCATTGCCAGACCCCATATTCCTGAAACAACTTTAGTAAAAATGCTCTTTTTCCCCATGACCAGAAATAAAAAAGAGACTGAAAGGGCATGGAAAGATAATGCCGGGATAATTATAAAAGAGCTTGAATTAGGGAAAGACGTTGCTTTTCTAAGTTTAGGCGATTGCATGACCTATTCCACTTATGGTTATATATTAAAACATATCAGAAAGTCAGTATTATTTTTGAATGTAAAAACCATACCAGGTATAACCTCATACCAGGCAGCGGCTTCCTGCCTGAATGTTCCACTGGTGGAAGGCGAAGAATCACTTCTAATTGTTTCCGGAGCCGGGGGTGGAGACCATCTGCGGGAGCTTTCAGTCAAGCCGGAATCTGTTGTTTTTCTCAAAGCATACCGAAATATTAAGGATATAGATTCTGCACTTAATGAATCCGTGCTATATAATTACAGTGTGGGAGTATTAAAGTGCGGGCTTCCTGAAGAAGAAATCGTAAGGGATATCAAAGAGTTTAGTAAAAGACAGCCGAATTACTGGACACTTATTATTGCAAAACAGAAAAAAAATGACTCAACAAAAAGCTAAACCAGAATTTTGGTCTCTAACTGTCTCTTTGACGATTTCTGCTGTAATACTGATTTCTGGAATATATATAACTGATGGTTTAAGCTGTCAAAAAGTTATATCAAGACTTTTATGGCCGCTTTTTCGTCTTATGCTTTTTATCGGCGCAGGACTTGTGATAGGGCAGATAATTGAAGCTTCGGGCTGGACAAAAAACCTTGCTGCATTTGCCAGGCCTTTCTTTAAATTTGGCAATCTTGGCGATAGGTGCAGCGCTGCTTTTACAACAGCTTTTTTTTCAGGTGTTGCTGCAAATGCAATGCTTCTGGGTTTTTATAAAGAAGGAAAAATATGTCGCAAACAGCTTTTTTTATCCAATTTCGTCAATCAGTTTCCAGCTTATTTTCTTCACCTTCCAACAACATTTTTTATTGTTTTGCCGCTTACAAAAATGGCAGGAGTTATCTATTTCATTATAACCTTTGCTGCTGCATTTTTTAGAACAGTGCTTTTTCTGATTTACGGGCACATAAGACCGTCTATTCAAAAGAGCGATTTAAAAAAAGAAGAAAAAGAACTTCCTGCGCAGCACAATAAAAGACCAGGGGAAATAGTAAAGAATGTAAAAAAGAAACTGCCCGGCCGCATTGCAAAGATCGCTGTTTATGTAATACCTGTTTATGTTCTTATTTTTGTTTTAAATGAGATGGGTATTTTTAACCTGGCGCGTAAATGGCTTGCGGGCTATTTTGTCACAACCTTTATGCCTGTTGAAGCCCTTTCAGTTGTGATTTTAAGTTTTGCTGCTGAATTTACTTCAGGATTTGCGGCAGCCGGGGCGCTTCTTGATGCCGGAGTAATCACAACAAAACAAACTGTTTTAGCCCTGCTGATCGGAAATATAATTGCATTTCCTATTCGTGCTCTGCGTCATCAGTTGCCAAGGTATATTGGAATCTTTTCTCCGAAAATGGGGACTCAATTATTGATTATGGGCCAGGGTTTTCGGATTGTGAGCCTTGTCATCATAGGGATAATTTACTATTATTTAGGATGAATTAGATTTTTTATTATGTTTTCTTTACCACGAAGAGCTCGAAAAACACGAAGAACACTTCGTGCCCCTTCGTGTCCTTCGTGGTTTATTTTTACCGAGCCATTAGGGATTGGATTTTTAAATAATCTGCGAAAATCTGCGTAATCTGCGGATGCGGATGGGGATTAAAACAAACATGAAACAGGTATCTGTAATCGGAATGGGACTTACTCCCGAAGATCTTACCGCAAAGCACCTGAAATTGATAAAAGATGCTGATATCCTGGTAGGAGGAAAACGGCATCTCGAGTATTTCAATGATTATGCAGCAGATAAAAAGGAGATCAGCAAAGATCTTAAAGGTGTTATTCGATATATAAAAAGCAAGATGCGCAAAAAAAATGTTGCAGTGCTTGCATCTGGCGATCCGCTGTTTTTCGGTATAGGTTCCTTGCTGATCAAATCCCTTGGGCCTGACAATGTTGTGATATATCCAAATATTTCTACTGTTGCTGCGGCTTTTTCCAGGATAAAGGAGCCCTGGAATGATATTTCGGTCGTAAGTTTGCATGGCAGGAATAGTGAAAGAGAACTTTTCAGCAGACTTGATAGAAACAAAAGCGTGGCTGTTTACACAGATTCACAAAAAAATCCTGCATGGCTTGCCAGACGTCTGCTTGAAAAAGGGATTAAAGACATAAAAATGTGCATTTTTGAGCAGCTTGGAACTGAATCCGAATGTTTTGACTGGTATGAACCCGGCCAGGCTGCGGATATGAATTTTTCACAGCCCAACCTGATTGTATTAAAACCACATCCTTTTCAGCATAAAGGGAATAAGGATCTTCACCTCGGTATGCCGGATAACCGGTATGAAGACCAGAAAGGTCTTATTACAAAATCAGAGGTTCGCGCTATTACAATTTCCAGGCTTTGTCTTTCAAATGATCATATATTGTGGGATCTGGGAGCAGGTTCCGGTTCTATTTCGATCGAAGCATCTCTTTTTATAAAAAAAGGCAAGATATTTTCAGTTGAGCAAAACCCGAACAGGATCAACAATATAAAGGCAAACAAAAAGCAATATAGTGTAAAAAACCTGGAGGTTGTGCAGGCTGTTCTTCCGAACGGTCTTGAGGACTTGCCTGAGCCTGACCGGATATTTATCGGTGGTGGTGGCAGGGACCTGGTGAAAATCATAGATACAGCTTCAGAGTATCTAAAGCCTGACGGAGTTATGGTTATAAATACCGTTATTCTGTCGAATGTTGAAGCTGCCCTTAAAACAATTAAAAGCAAGGGATTTAAAACAGATATTGTTTTAGTCCAGATTCATCGGGGACAGGATATGCCATGGGGAGAACGGCTCGAAGCATTGAATCCTGTGTGGATAATTTCTGCAAGAAGATATTAAAACCTAAATTGAGTTTTTAGCAATTAGCTTTTAGCAGTTAGCACAATAATTTCAATATATTGCTAACTGTCAACATTTCACCCAATGGGTGAAAATCGAATTGCTGGTAACCATCTGAAATAATAAGAGCTAATTGCTAAGAGCTAATCGCTCATCTTTTTTTTTGCGTCTTTGCGTCTTTGCGTGAGACATTATTTATTGGAAAATAGAATATGAAAACCGAATCAAACATCCAAAATCAAGATGAGTCTGTCCGGCATCCTGTAATATTCGCAGGAGCAGGACCTGGTGATCCTGAATTGATAACAGTTAAGGGGCAACATGCACTTGCTGATGCCGATCTTGTGATTTATGCAGGTTCTCTTGTGCCTGAGACTGTATTAAAGTGGACAAAACCTGAAACAAGAGTTTTAAACAGCGCTTCCATGAATCTTGAAGAGATTATTGATGAAATTGAAAAAGCGTATAAAAGAGGAAAACATGTAGTTCGCCTTCATACCGGAGACCCGAGCCTTTATGGCGCGATATTTGAACAGATGGCAAAGCTGGATAAAAAATCTATCCCATGTAAAGTTATTCCCGGAGTAACTGCTGCATTTGCCGCTGCAGCCGCTATGGGGATAGAATATACTCTGCCTGAAATTTCACAGACACTTATTTTAACCCGTATGGCCGGCAGAACACCTGTGCCTGAAAATGAAGCCCTGGAATCACTTGCAGAGCATAAAGCTTCCATGGCGATTTATCTTAGCATATCCATGGTTGATAAAGTGGCGCGGGTTCTTGAAAAAGCATATGGAAAACATGCGACATGCGCTGTTGTTTATTGTGTCAGTCAGCCTGAAGAAAAGATTATTTTTACAAGTCCTGGAGAGTTGCCAGCAATAGTGAGAAAAGAGAAGATAACAAGACAGGCTCTTATTATCATCGGAAAAGCGTTGGATATCGGCAAACACAAAGAAAAACACAAATCAAAACTATATGATAAGAATTTTTCACACGGGTTTAGAAAGAAAAAAAATGACAGGATCGCCTTATGGGCCATTACACCCAAAGGTGTGCTGCTTGCCCGGAAAATTGCAGAAAGCCTGCCTGATGCAAGATTGCACCTTTCTGCTGATCTGAACATAAATAATATTTCGGCTTCTTATTTTAAAAGACTCTCTGATGCTATATCCGGCGACTTTCATGCATACACAGGACATGTTTTTATAATGTCAACAGGAATAGTAGTCAGGCTTATTGCTTCCTGTATCCAAAACAAGACAACTGATCCGGCAGTTGTGGTACTTGATGAAATCGGCAGACATGTCGT
The DNA here is from genome assembly GCA_030606805.1 of Deltaproteobacteria bacterium. Taxonomy (GTDB): domain Bacteria; phylum Desulfobacterota; class Desulfobacteria; order Desulfobacterales; family ETH-SRB1; genus B13-G4. Next base: position 1,447 of record JAUWFS010000038.1, on the reverse strand, counting down.
AAGTCTTGTTTCCGGTCATTTGGGCGGCGCCAATTCCCTTGCGATAAAGGTTGCCGGGTTAATAGGGGCTGAACCTGTAATAACCACAGCTACGGATGTAAACCAGGTGCCTGCTATCGATGTGCTGGCAAAACAGCATAATCTTTTTATAGAAAACCCGGAAGCTATAAAAAATATAAACTTGGCCTTTATTACCGGGAAAAAGTTTTATCTCCACGATCCATACGCACTGCTTCGTGACAGTATCAATCCATCATATATTCTTACGGCACATATTCTTACGGATTTTAAAAAAGGACAAAACACGGAAAATGAAGATATCCCCGATGTATCTATTGGTGTATTTATAGATGACGCGCTGGCTGATCTTTCAAAAAAAATACTGATATTAAGACCCGGATCGCTTGTTGCAGGAATTGGATGCAACAGAAACACAACCATGGAGGAGATTAAAGAATTTCTTGAAAAAGTGCTTAAAGAATCGAAGCTGGCAATATCCAGCGTGATAAGCCTGGCAACGATTAATTTAAAAGCTGATGAACCGGGACTGATAGCGCTTGCAGAAGAACTCAAGCTTCCCATTAGTTTTTTCGACAAAGACGAGTTAAACAGAGCAGACGGTATTAAATCACCATCCGAAATGGTGGAAAAACATACAGGAGTAAAAAGCGTATGCGAAGCAGCCGCGATTCTTGCATCAAAAAACGGAAAACTGATTGTGCCAAAACATTCGACCCGAAATGTCACAGTGGCCATCGCCAGAATACCCTTTATACCGTAGGAATAGGCCCTGGAAGTTATGATCATTTGTCCAAACGGGCAACGGATGTTCTTAAATCGGTGGATACTATTGCAGGATATACCACCTATATAGAGCTGATCCGCCCTTTTATTAAAGATAAGAATATAATCAGCACTGGAATGACCAAAGAGGCTAAACGTGTGAAAGCCGCCATTGATGTTGCTCTCACAGGAAGATCATGCGCAATTGTTTCGAGCGGTGATCCAGGGATTTATGCTATGGCCGGGCTTGTTTTTGAGATATGCAAAAAGGAGAATATCAGGGTAATACCTCCTTTTTCAAAGGAAAGGGCCTTGAACGAAAAATCTGCACTAACAGTTGAAGTTGTTCCAGGAATACCCGCGCTCTGCGCCGGCGCTTCTCTTCTTGGAGCGCCCTTAAGCCATGATTTTGCAGCCATAAGTTTAAGTGATCTTTTGACGCCCTGGGAACTTATTGAAAAACGTATAGAAGCTGCTGCAAGCGCTGATTTTGTAATTGTTTTGTATAACCCTAAAAGTAAACGAAGAAACCGGCAGCTCGAAACAGCACAGAAGATTATATTAAAATACAGGGATAAAAAAACTCCTGCCGGAATTGTTGTAAGCGCCATGAGAAAAGATGAAAAGGTGACGATTATTCCCCTTGAAGATCTTCACAAAGCAG
>JAUWFS010000179.1:0-7083 GCA_030606805.1 Deltaproteobacteria bacterium | reverse complement strand
CCGAGGCAATCAGTCTATTGGAAAAGAATGATTTTGATCTAATATTTTCTGATCTTTTGATGCCTGACCTTGGCGGCATGGACCTGTTAAAGGAGGTAAAAGCCGGATATTCGGACATTCCTTTTATTGTAATCACGGCCTATGGCACTATCGAATCTGCGGTTGAGGCTATGAAGACAGGTGCATTCGACTATCTGACCAAGCCCTTTCGCAAAGATGATATTCTTCTGGTAGCAGGCAAGGCCTTAAAATATTGCGAACTTCGTAATGAGGTCAAGCGACTCCGCGAGAAGCTGAAAGACAAAGATGGAGTAAAAAAAATTATCGGAAAGAGCAAAGCCATGCGGGATGTGTTGAAACTCGTTGCCAGGGTGGCAGATAGCCAGGCGACAGTCCTGATCCAGGGAGAAAGCGGTACCGGCAAGGAGTTGATCGCCCGGCTTATCCACGACTTGAGCAGCCGGAGGGACCAGCCTTTTATTGCTGTGGATTGCGGTATTTTCCCGGAACATCTTTTGCAAAGTGAACTCTTCGGCCATGTCAAGGGGGCATTTACAGGGGCGGTTCAAGATAAAAAAGGCTTGTTTATTGCTGCAGACAAGGGCACGCTTTTCCTGGATGAAATAGGAACTATCTCTTCGGCCGTGCAGTTGAATCTGCTCCGTGTGCTTCAGGAAAAAGAGGTAAGGCCGGTAGGCAGCCTTACGAGCATTAAAGGAGATGTGCGGGTGGTAGCTGCCACAAACGTAAATCTTGAGCAGGCAATGCATGAGGGGAGATTCCGAAGGGATCTTTACTATAGGTTGGCTGTAGTTACTGTCGATCTGCCTCCGTTGAGGGAAAGAGGGTCTGATATCACAGCGCTGGCATATCACTTTATGCGAAAATATGCCACAATTTACGACAGGGAGCTTTCAGATATCACACCGGATGCCATGCATGCCATTATGCAAAATTCGTGGCATGGAAATGTCAGAGAGCTTGAAAACGTAATGGAACGTGCGGTACTTTTAAGCGCCGGTCCACTTATTGATGAAGCTTCGCTGCCATTGCCTGTCAGGCAAATGATGTCCTGTAAAACCAAGCAGTTGGAACCGTTCAAAACCGTAATCAAGGCCGCTGGCCGGGAGGCGGAAAGAAAAGCTATATTAAAGGCACTGGAAGAGACAATGGGCAATAAGACAAAAACCGCCAGGATTCTTGGAATAAGTCGAAGTTCATTATATAATAAAATATGCGCTCTTGGAATTGGGAAAGCATAAAAGGATGACCAGTCATCATTATGAAACAATCATTGCTTGTCCATGAATCTTCCTCAATAAATCTTGGGAAAGCGCTTCTTTTTGTTATTGAAAGAGCTATACAATGGAAAAGAGCTGAAAGACATCAGCAAGGCATTGAAGTTTGCTGAACAGAATAAAAACAAGGAGTGGTAACAATGAAAGACTTCAGGGTCTTGATCGTTGACGATGAGGATGATTTTCGTGAAACATTTATAAAACGTCTTCAAAAGAGAGAACTTAATGTTACCGGTGCTGAAAGCGGGGAAAAGGCACTGGAGATTCTGGATAAACTACTTTTTGATGTGGTAATACTGGATGTCAAAATGCCGGGTATGGACGGTGTGGAAACTCTTCAGGAAATGAAAAGAATAAGGCCGCTCATGGAGGTGATTATGCTCACCGGCCACTCAACTGTAGAAACGGCCATTGATGGGCTGAAACTCGGAGCTTTTGATTACATCATGAAACCCGCAGATTTTGATGAGTTGCTGGAAAAGATGAGCCAGGCCTATGAGAAGAAAAAGGCCCACGAACAAAAAATCCAGGAGAGCAGGATCCGTGAACTGCAAGCCCATCCTGGACGGGTCTTTGAACAGGTCAAGGAGAAATAGACTGCTGTACACTCCAGATATCCTGGCTGCGTTTTTTGAGTTGAGGCAAAACACCCCTTTTAGGAGGGACTGAAAAAAATGAACATCAAACATCGAACGTCCAACATCGAATTTTGAATAAGGTATTCTGCCAATTTATAAACCGGCAGAGCGGAGCGACATCATTATTCGACGTTCGATGTTCAATGTTGGACGTTCATTTTTCAAATTACAAAATAATTTAGCGCTTATGGAAAAAAGGGTCAGGGATTATTGGTAAGTGTTTTCTCTTTTAGCTGGCGCAGCTCCTTTTTCATCTGTTGCCACTCTAATGCTCTGTCAATAGAGATCAATATCTGTTCCTTACGGAAGGGCTTGGTGATGCAATCATAGGCGCCTTTACGTATAACCTCCTCTGCCGACTCAACAGAACCGTAAGCCGTGATGATGAGTATTGGAATATGTTTATCTATTTTTCTAATCTCAGCGATAAGTTCCACACCATCCATCCCTGGCATCTTGAGATCAGAAATCAGTAGATTATAATCTCCTGTTTTAATCAATTCCGGCACCTCTAAGGCATTATTGGTGGTAGTAACTTTGTGCTCGGTCTTTTCCCCAATAATCATAGCAAGAAGCGCAAGCATATCAAGTTCATCGTCAACGACCAAAATTTGTGCAGCCATTTCTTACCTCCTGTGTTAGTTATATCCGCAGAGCGAGCCCTTAGGCCTGATCAGTCTGGTGTTCACTGTCCAGAGAAGCAACAGGCAAAGACACCTTAAATGTGGTGCCTTTTCTTTCCATGTCCTCTTCTTCAGCCACTGTCTCAAAGCTTATGTCTCCATTATATTTGTTTATTATACCATAACTGACTGAAAGACCCAGGCCTGTGCCCTCTCCCACCTTTTTTGTGGTGAAAAACGCTTCAAATATCTTGTTTCTGTATTCCCGCTTAATACCATGTCCTGTGTCTTTGAAAAGAATTTCTACTTTGTTTCCAGCGCTATTGAGGTTGGTAGAGACAGTCAAAACCCCGCCTTCCTTCATAGCGCTAAAAGCATTGGTAACAAAATTCATGAAGACCTGCTGCAAGTGTCCTGAATCTCCTCTTACTTTTGGCAGATCTTTTGTGAGGCGCTTCTCTAAAGTAATTTTTTCTGTAACCAAAATATTTTTAACCACAGAAATCACTTTTTCAATGTTTTCGTTGACATCAGCAGAGTACTCAATTGCCTCGGGGTGTCTGGCATAGTTCAAAATGCTTTCAACTATCCTTTTACAATTGAGCGCCTGCCTTTCTATGGTTTTGACAATCTCATGGCTCTTGCTGTCAGGCTCCACCTTTTCCAAAAGAATATCGCTAAAACCAAGGATCAGCGCCACGGGATTATTTAGTTCATGCGCCACACCGGCAGACAAATTTCCCAAAGAGGCCAGCTTTTCTGTATTATACATCTGTTCTTCTTCCAGCTTCTTTCCCTTTGTAATATCCCTCGAAATTCCCAGAACAGCAAACACCTTGCCTTCCTCATCCTTAAGGGGCGCAAAGTTGCTGGAAAACCAATACTCACGGTTCCCGACTTCCACCGGATATTTTACGTTTACGTTCTTTTCCGTATTAAACACCTTCCTGATAATACGCAACTGCAACTCCGCGCTTTCTTCAGAAAAAAGGTCGCGAAAAGTCTTGCCGATCAGATCGTCCGGGAAGTCTCTGAAGAAATTAGCAGTGCATCTATTCATGGACAGGATATTTCCCTCTTCATCTACAGTAAAGATCAGGTCCTCTGCACTTTCTACAAGGGTCTTGTATTGCTCCTCTGATTTTTTCAGTTCTTCAAGCGAGTTCTTTAGATCTTGTGTTTTCTTCATTACTTCTGCTTCCAGTGTCTTGGACCAGCGTCGCTCAAAACTTATGATATACACACTCCCCAAAATAATAGCGAGAAAAATGCTGCCCTGGATATAAAACTGGCGGATAAAAACCGAATGGACAGCGTCTTCAACTTCGCTTAAGGGCGCGACCACCGCCACCGACCAGAAGAATTGAGAATGCGTCCGAGGATGAATAGGCGCATATGCGATCAGTTTTTTCATTTCGGTTTCTATGCCCCCGTGCCACCCCGAGGTATACCGCCCGGTTCCCTCCTTACCTTCGAGCATCTTTTCCTTTTGAATCATATTAATCTGGGAAAAAGAGATCTTGGATTTTCTCATGGCACGAACATTAAAGGCATCCTCTCCGATGAACTCTCTGTGCGGATGGTACAAAAACATACCCTTATTGTCTATAACCCAGGCATATCCGGTCTTACCCGATTTTATACTTTTGACGGCAGTTTCAACTAAACGTGTAACATCTATCGTAAAAAAAAGCACTCCGGACAAGTTTCCGGTAGCCACAGGATAAGCCTCATCAACGGATTGCTCATAAGTAGCTACGGCCAAGCGCATAACAAGTTGGCCGGGATATTCTTCATTCTCTCGTGTAATCTCACCAGCATAAATCCTGTTCTTATTTTTCTTTAGACTGGCCCATTTGTAATAGTCCGTATCTGCAAAACGACCCTGTATCACATGGGACATCCCCCGCTCATCAACAATATAGGCAGTTCTGCCTTTGTGGTCTATAAATCTTATTTCAAGGACACCGTTATCCTTAACAGCAGATAAGGTGGTATTCATACGACTGGCCCAGGATACCTTCTCCAGATACTGAATGGATGGAGAAAGGTTTAACAGCGAAAGTTCTCTTTTAATAAAATCCAGGCTGTTTTCCATCCGATTGGCGGCATACTTTGCTAATACCAATTGCTGCCGGTTAAAATCTTTAGAGATGATCTCTTTCATCTGCCCTGCAGAGAACATGCTCAGACAGAATGCAACCACGAGGAGCGCCATAACAAGAATGCCGACAAGGATAATTGCCCTTCTTATATTAGAGTATTTCTCGGAGAAATATGTTTTTTCTTTCTTCATTTTATCCTTACTCGTGAGTCATAAATTTATAGTATAGGAATTTCCATTAACTTTAGGCACTTAAGTTCACCGGCATTTTTTGTCACAAAAATACCAATACGTCAAGGAACGACAGGCAGAGACACAGTAAAGGTGGTGCCTTTGTTTTCTCTATCCTCTTCTTCAGTAACTGACTCAAAGGTTATCTCTCCATCGTTTTTGGACACCAGACCATAACAGACAGAAAGACCCAGGCCTCCCCCCTCCCCCACCTCTCTTGTGGTGAAAAAAGGATCAAATATTTCGTTTCTGTATTCCGTTTTAATACCATGTCCTGTGTCCTTGAAAAGAACCTCTACTCTGTTTTTAGGGCTATTGTGTCTGGTAGAAATGGTTAAAAGCCCTCCTCCGCGCATAGCGGCAACAGCATTGGTAATCAGGTTCATAAAGACCTGCCGTAAGTGCCCTGGATTTCCTTTTGTTTTTGGCAGATCTGCTGCAAGGTTTTTTTCTATAACGATCTTCTCCGTATGTAAAATATCCACGACCACAGAAATTACCCTTTCAAGATTTGCATTGACGTCAGTAGAATACTTGGTCACGTCCGGAGATGCGGCAAAGCTTATAAGGTTTTCAACAATCCGTTTACAATTAAATGCCTGTCTCTCTATGGTCTTGAGAATTTCGTAGCCCTGAGTGCCCTGTTTTGTTTTTTCTAAAAGAAGATCAACAAACCCAAGGATTACCGCCAGAGGATTGTTGAATTCATGGGACAGATCAGCCGCCAACTTTCCCAGGAATGCCAGCTTTTGCATATTATACAAATGGTCACCGGTTTTTTTCCATTCGGTGACGTCTCTTTCCAATTCAATCACTCGTGAAACCTCGCCCCGGTCATCCAATATTGGATAGGCTATGATCCTGGAATATGCAATGTTAGGCCCTTCAAAATATATATGAAGCACCTCGGCAGTTTTTCCTGTTTTAAATGCATCTTTCACCGGACAAGGATGATTGTGCACACAGGGTTTGTTCAGATGGTGAAGAAGTCGATAACAAGATCTGCCAAGAATTTCATGCCTTGGTTTGCCGACTTTTCCTACAAACGATTCATTTACTTCTTCTATCCTGTAATTCCTGTCAACAACCATAATTGTGTCTTTGATACCATCCAAAACACTGTTAAGAAACCTGTTGGCTTCCAACAACCCTTCCATTGAGTTTAATTCATGTTTTTTTTCCATATGCTGTGTTTTTTGTCTATTTTTCCGTTCAGGCACAAGTAAAAGTTTCAATCCCTTATTCATCAGGTCTCAGTTTCAGAAAGAGTTTAAACAGAATCGGCCAGGCATGAAAGTTATTCCGTCTCAATCCCTTATTCATCAGGTCTCAGTTTCAGAAGCTAATGATATGACTGCCGAGCAAGGGGATAAATTTATGTCTCAATCCCTTATTCATCAGGTCTCAGTTTCAGATGGCGCCCTTTTTCCAGCCAATAAATACAGATACTTAGAATAGCCTTTTCTGTAACCTCTCTTTTTTATCTCTTTTTTCATCTCTTCACCACCTTATTTCCCATCGTAAACAACAATTTTTATCAGCAATAACAAATAATTGCAAGTTTCCTGTAACCACCCCCCTTTTTTCGGCCTTTTTTAATTTCGTACAACTATCTAGATTATATACACATCTTCGTTTTTACTCACTTTTCCCATACCCGTCTCTTTTCGACTGAATTCATATCCCTGAAGCTAACTGTGCCTGCTACCTGATTTATTCCTTTAGCAACTCCTCGATTTCTCGAATAAGAGCCGGCAAATTGGGTTGGGTGAAACTCATATCGGGTGCGGGAATGCGATGATGCTTGATATCAGGAAAAATGTGTTTGTGGAGAGGGAGGGTGTAAACAAACTCCTCATAGTTACGAAGCGACAGGAATGGGTTCATGCCGAGCTGTCCTTTCGATGATACCGACCAACGTCTCTGTGCGTTCCCGCAAAGGATGACAGAGCACCCAAGTTGTCTCAATCCTTAAAGGTTATGCAAACATTAATCGCCCTTTAGCTCGCGGAATTTCACGCCCCAGCTCTTTTGCAGTTTCAATCCACTCATTTATAATAATTTCAGCATTTGAAAGGGCTTTTTGATACGTTTTTCCATCTGCCATACATCCAGGCAATTCAGGAACTTCGGCAATAAACGATTTATTTTCGTCACTCCAAAAAATAATTATTTCATATTTACTCATC
>JAUWFS010000050.1:0-17058 GCA_030606805.1 Deltaproteobacteria bacterium | reverse complement strand
AAAAACATTATCGAAGAAAACTGTTTGATCTGCTCTATTTTGGGCATAACCTGGGGTATTCTGTAAAATACTCCTATTCCAGCCAAAACAAGGGCAATGCCCCAGACTAATTGAATAACTTTTTTGTTTTTTGCCATAATCGCAACCTAATCTATGCCAAATTCATTTTCTCACGCAAAGGCGCAAAGGCGCAAAAAATATTTAAAATTTACTGTCAAGGCATGATATGATATTATTAAAAATTAGGTCAAAATTCATCCGCATTCCAATATTGATGAACTCGTAAAAAGTCTTCTAAACTTGTCATTTCGAGTGAAACGAGAAATCTTTAGTCTGCAACCTATTGAAAAGATAAGATTTCTCCCTACGGTCGATCCGCCAGAGCCCTTTGGCGGACACTGAATTCGACTTTTTACGAGTTCATCAATATTTGCTATGCTGGTTTTTTTTACCCTTCTTAACGCACTTGTGTGAGCCAACCCTGCGCCCCTAATTTTTAATAATATAAACTAATTTAACTTATATTGTCAAAGAATTAACTAAGGTTTTTATGCTTTGCGGTCTTTGCGGCTTCACGCGGCGCAAGCGCCTGCGCTGCACGTGCGTGATAATTAATAATGACTCTGGAAGGATCGCTCTGTTATCCCCCCAGATAATGCTCCTTTACCTTGGGGTTGTCCAAAAGTTCGGCGGCCAAACCCTCCAAAACGATTTCACCTCTCTCGATCACGTAGGAGTGGTAGGCCACTTTGAGGGCAGCCCTTGCATTCTGTTCCACAAGCAGAACCGTGACGCCTGATTGGTTGAGCTGCTTAATGACGTTGAAGATCTCTCGGACCAGCAAGGGAGCTATGCCCATGGATGGTTCGTCCAAAAGCAGGAGTTCGGGACGTCCCATCAGGGCACGGCCGATGGCCAGCATCTGCTGCTCACCGCCGGAAAGGGTGCCGGCGATCTGTTTGGAGCGTTTTTCCAGGATCGGAAACATCTGATAAACACGCTCCATTCTCTCTTTGATCTCAAGCCGGTTGCTCCGCTTAAAATAATGATAGGCCCCGAGATTGATATTATCCCGGACGGTCAGGTGGGCAAAAATCTGTCTCCCTTCGGGAACCTGTGAGATGCCCATACCCACGATCCGGTTTGCCGGCATGCCGGCAATATTCCGCTCCTTATAAAGAATACGCCCCCCATTGATCTTCATTATGCCGGAGATAGATTTTAAGAGAGTCGACTTGCCGGCCCCGTTGGCTCCAATGATGGAAACCACCTTTCCCACGGGAACCTGTATGGAAATATCTTTAAGCACACGGATACTTCCATAAAAGGCATTAAGTCCTTTAATTCTCAGCATATTAGTTCCTTAGTTGTAAATTTTGTGCTTTTTGTGGCAAAAAATCAATACACAAGCACCAAATATCAACTAAATTCCAAATTCCAATGTTCAAATAACAAAAAAGTTCCAAATTCCAATAACCAAAATGTGTTGTCCCGCCCAGAGGGTTTGGTTATTACCATATGGTATTTACACTTAAAGAACAATTTTCTTATAAGCACAAAAAACAGATAAATTTTAAATTCCAACATTCAATGACCAAAACCTGTTTAGAATTTTGAATTTTGGTTATTGTGATTTGTTTGTGATTTGCTATTTGTTATTTGTTTTTTCCGGTTTATCCGGGTTATGCCTCCACTCCTAAATATGCTTCAATAACACTGGGGCTGTTCCGGACATCTTCAGGCGACCCCTCGGCGATCTTCTGGCCATAGTTTAACACCAAAATCTCATCCGAGATATTCATCACCACCTTCATATCATGTTCCACCAGTAAAACGGTCATCCCTTTTGCATTGATGGCCTTGATCAAGGAAGATGCCACATGGGTCTCTGTCTCATTGAGACCGGCCGCGGGTTCGTCCAGACAAATCAGTTCCGGCTCGCTGGCCAGTGCCCGCCCGATCTCTAATAATTTCTGTTCACCCAGGGGCAGGCTGTCCGCCGAATCTTTGAATTTATCAGCAAGCCCGATAAATTTCAGAATCTTCAATGCATTTTCCCTGATCCGTTTTTCTTTCCGTCTGGACTGCGGCAGAACAAACCCGGAAGCCATAAAGGATGTCCGAACCTGGGTATGGCATCCCAGCATGACATTTTCCAGGACCGTCATATTGCCGAACAGCTCAACCGTCTGAAAGGTGCGTGAAATGCCCCGGTCCGCAATCTTGTGGGCCTTGAGATGTTCAATGGATCGGCCTTTGAACCTAACCGTTCCCTTTGTTGGCGGAAAAGACCCTGTAATAATATTAAAAAGAGTAGTCTTGCCGGAACCGTTGGGTCCGATAATCGCCTTAATACTTCCCTTCTTGACCTGGAAATTAAGGTTACTAAGAGCCATGAGTCCGCCAAAGGTCATGACCACTCGATTTATTTCCAAAATATTTTCTTCTTCAACAAAATTCATCGAATTTCTATTCCCTGAACCAGCCTTTTACGATTCCCGGCACCCCTGCCAGTCCTTTGGGCAAAAAAATGGTGACCAGAAGCAAGATGGCACCATAAACAATAACCTCAAATTCCTCAAAATAATAGAGCCACTCATAGCTTAAGAAGGTAATCAGGCCGGCCCCGATAACAGCGCCCCAGATATTATGCATCCCGCCTAATGCGATCATGATCAGAAGCTTGATCGAAAAGAAAAGGTCAAAGGTAGATGGATTAACAAAATTAAGATAATGAGCATAAAGACTGCCGGCCAAAGATGCCAAAACAGCCGAATAGACAAAGACCAGTATCTTGAACCTGAAAACATCAACTCCCATGGCACTGGCTGCCGGTTCACTCGCATGGATGGCCCTTAAGGCCCGGCCTGCGCCTGACTGAATTACATTGACGGTAAAGACAAAGGCAGCTAAAACAATACCCCAGACCAGATAGTAATACCTTCCAACAGAGCTAAAATCAAACCCCAACAGGCTTAAACCAGGGATGCCGGCCATGCCGTCCGGACCGCCGGTCCATTCAGTCTCTTCGTTAAAAATAATAAAAACAATAATCCCAAAAGCAAGGGTTGCCATGGCCAGATAATGGCCTTTTAATTTCAAGGAGGGCGCTCCCACCAAAAGCGCCACCGCCGCAGTAACAGCCATTCCTATACACATGCAGACCCATGGGTTCAAGCCATACCGGACGGTCAGAATAGCCGATACATAGGCACCAATACCATAAAAAGCCGCATGCCCAAGCGATATCTGACCAGCATAACCCATCAGCAGGCTGAGACCGATGGTGATCAGACAGTAAATTCCTGCAAAAACCATGATGTCGGTATAATGATCTATAGCGGGAATTTGACTTGCAATCCATGGAAATGTGATAATGAAGATAGCAAAGATGACAATGGGAAGCTTGGCGATTCGTAACATGCCTAAAACCTTTTGATTCTGCTGATTTCTATACTGCCCAGAAGCCCGTTTGGTTTAAAGAATAAGATAATAAGAAGCACAATCAACGCAAAAGCATCTTTGTATCCCGAGTGAATAAGACCTGCTCCAAATGATTCGATACTTCCCATGATCAGTCCACCGAGGATAGCGCCGGGAAAGCTTCCCAGCCCGCCAAGAATAACCGCGCCGAATCCCTTTATCGCGAGCATGGCCCCACGGTCATATTCCATAAGGGATATCGGGGTTATGGCAATACCTGCAACCGCTCCGATAGCTGCTGAAAGAGCAAAGGACAACAAAATCATCTGCTTGACATTGATGCCGACCAGACTGGCCGCATCCGCATTGTCGGCGCAGGCGGTCATGGCCTTGCCGATGATGGTCCGATTAAAGAATATGGATAGAGCAATGGCTGTGATGACCAAAAAGCCGATAACCCAGAAATACTGGGGTTGAACCACGGCTCCCAGAAAAGTGATTGGATTGCGGCCGGAAAACGCAGGAAGATCAAAAGGGTCCTTGCCCCAAATTAACGAAGCCGTTCCTTTGATTATGATGGACACTGCAATAGTAGCAATAATCAATGTAAGTACCGACGGACGACGTATAGGACGAATAGCGAGACGGTCAATAAGTATCCCGATCACCGTTACCAGAACAATTGTAGCTGGAAAAGCCAGAATAAGGGGCAGCCCCATGGCAACATGCAGGGAAACCATTATCAATCCGCCCAGCATGACGAATTCACCCTGGGCAAAATTGATGATTTCTGTCACATTATAGATAATGTTAAACCCCACGGCCACCATGGCATAAACGCTGCCCACGGTCAGCCCGGTAATGAGGTATTGTAAAAGCTGGCTTGCCAGCGTAATTTTTTCCATCAGTCAACCAGCGCCCAGTTATCGCCTTTCACGATCACCATGTGAAAGGCCCCTTTTGTCAGACCGTTGTGGTCGTCCGGCGAAAAACTGAACACACCATGCTGGCCCACAAATCCCTTTGTGTTTTCGATGTAGTCCCGTATTCCGGCCTTGTCATTGCCTGCGACAGTCAGGGCGTCCACAACGAGTTGCAAAGCATCCCAGGCATGCCCGCCGAATGAACTCAGAGGTTCATTGTATTTGGCCGTATAGTTCTTCAGATAATCCATTGTTACACTTTTTTGAGGATGGTCTGCCGGTAAAAGTCCGGCAATATTACAGGCGCCAAGCGGGCAGAAAACACCCTCGGCAGCTCCTGCAGCCAGCTTGATATTTTTACGGCTGCCAAAGCCATGGCTCTGATATAACGGAATACCTGCCATTCCCAGATCTCTCCAGTTGCGAGTCACTGTAACCTGTGTGGGACCGATGGACCAGTTGACAATAGCGGCCGGGGCCTTGCCCTTTATTTTGGTCAACTGGGCCGTCATATCCGTATCCTTTGGCCCGTACTTTTCATCGGCAACAATGTTCATATTATATTCGGGTGCAAGCCTGATCAGCTCTGAACGTCCACTGGCCCCGAATCCGGAGGTTACGCTTATGATGGCAATTTTATTGATTCCTCTGTTTTTAAGATGGGTATAAATGGCTTCAACAGCCATGCTGTCCGACTGGGGGCTCTTAAAAACCCATTTATATGGCTTGCCCGTCTTTTTATTGTGAACAATCTTGTAACTCGCTGCACAGGAGACCAGAGGGGTTTTATATTTTTCAGCAACCGGTATAACCGCAAGGGAGAGTCCGCTCAAGGAAGGACCGATCACCGCACAGACCTTGTCCCTGGTAATAAGCTTTTTTACCGCGAGGTTGCACTTGGTGGCATCCCCTTCGTCATCATAAATAACAAGTTCCAGTTTTTTTCCGTTAACGCCGCCGGCATTGTTGATCTTTTCAGCCAGCATCGTGGCGGTTTTCTTTTCCGGATCACCCAAAAAAGAGGCGCGGCCAGTCACGGAAAAAACGGCGCCTACTTTATACTTTCCATCGAAGGCGTTTGCCTCGCTAATGAGCAACCCCATACTGAAAAAACAAATTGTTGCAATAATAGAAATTTTCCTGAGTGTCATTTTCTCCTCCCTTTGTTTCTGGTTTTAAGAATGATGGTAACACGTTAACGCGCTATTATTTTTTTGACAGGATTAACAGGATATTCAGGATTTAAATTATTGTAGCCGTTCACGGCTTGAAACTTGAAATTGGGAAGAACAGTACAAAAGCATGAAGGCCAAATTTCTAATTTCTAATTTCAATGTTCCGTGAACGCTTACAAATCTTGTTTATCCTGTTATCCTGCCAGATTCTTTTTCAACAGGCTAAATGTTACGAATTATTTAAAAAGGTCAAAAATGCAGATTAATAAATTTGCAAAACAATCCGGAACAGTTAACATGAAAACACGGACAAAAATGTTCAAAGAGTTTGATGCAACAGAACTATATTGTCCTCGTTGCAAACGTGCAGTGCCTGTCAGGAAACGCCTCCTTCTGATACTTAAGGAAGGTGATAAATATGAATATTTATGTGCATTCTGTTCCGAGTCTGTTGGAACAAAAATGGATAAAAACGAAAAACCATCTACAATAATTATTTAAACCTAAGTTGAGCAATTTTTGGGGATGAAATGTGCTGAGATCTTGATGCATAAGGATTCGCAAAAACCGCAGGCATACCCGTGGATATGTCGAGGATTTTTGCGAATCTTTTATGCGCAAGAGATCAGTGCAGATCGAGTCAAAAATCGCTCAATTTAGGTTAAAGGTTAAAAATAATGCTCAGATTCCTGCGGCAAAGTGCCACTAGCTGGTTAATCAAAATAATATTAGGTGCAATTGTTGTTGTATTTGTTTTCTGGGGAGTTGGAAGCTTCCGCTCACAACAGAAAGCGAGAGTTGCATCGGTCAATGGTGAAGCTATTACTTTAGATGAATATGGTGAAGCATACAATAACATTATTGAACAATTAAATCAGCGATTAGGCAATAATTTAAATGACGATATGATAAAAATGCTTAATGTAAAAGGTCAGGCTATAGATAGTCTGATAGATAAGAAACTAATGCTTCAGGAAGCAATAAAGTTTGATTTAAGGGTCACAAATGACGAGCTTGCAGATACGATAAGACAAATACAAGCATTTCAGACAAATGGTAATTTTGACAACCAAATTTACAAGAATGTCTTAAATCAAAACAGACTAACTCCCGAACAGTTCGAACTCATTCAGAAAAAGGCAATTATTATTGAAAAATTAAGATCATTTATATTAAGCAATGTTAAAGTTTCTGAGCAGGAAGCAATTGAATGGTTTAAATGGGAGAATATATCAGTCAACATTGATTTTGTGGTTTTTGAGCCCGGCAGATATGACGATACTAATCCGACTCCGGATGAAATAAATTCTTTTTTTGAAGATAATAAAAGATCTTATAAAACTGATGCAATGGTTAAAGTCCGTTTTCTGCACTTCGATCCTGATGCATATAAGTCAATGGTTGAAATAACTGATGAAGAGATTCAGAACTATTATGAAAACAATATAGAAAAATTTGAAACTCAAAAAACTATAGAAGCACGACATATTCTGATAAAAGTTGATCAGAGTTCCAATCCTGAAACAGTCGAAAAGAAAAGGAAAGCAGCTTTTGATATACTTAAACTGGCCAGGGAGGGTATAGATTTTGCGAAACTGGCTAAACAGTATTCTGAATGCCCAAGCAAAGACAGGGGCGGCTATCTGGGAGAATTCAAAAAGGATGCAATGGTAAAACCCTTTGCTGAAAAGGCTTTCCAAATGAAAGCCGGTGAAATAAGCGAACCCGTCAGGACTAAGTATGGATGGCACATTATCAGGGTTGAAAAGGTAAATGAAGACACTTGTGTTTCATTTAAAGATGCAAAGGATAAAATACGGAATAAACTTATAGAAGAAAAAGCAAAAAATCTGGCATATGAAGAAGCCGAAGCAGTTTATGATGCTTCTTTTGAAGGTGATGATTTGATAACAAATGCGGAAGCCCGAGGCCTTAACATAGTTACCACTGACTCCTTTACAAAAAATAAGGGCCCGGATACAACAGGAATAAAAAATCGTTCAGCATTTGCATCATATGTATTTAATCTTTCACTTATGGAAATCGGCGATATACAGGACTTTGAAGATGGATATTATATTATCCAGCTCATCGAAAAAATACCTGAAAAAATACCTGAACTAAAGGATGTTGAAGAGAGAATCAGGATTGATTTAATAAAACAAATGCAGGACGAGAAAGCAGGTAAATATGCTAACGAACTTCTGATTGCTTTAAAAGATAACAAGTCCAAGTCCTTAAATACAAAATGGGATACAGAATGCAAAAAGCTTAATTTAACCGCAACTGCCACCGGTTTTTTTAAGCGGGATAGTTCCATACCACATATTGGATTCGAGCAAAACATCTCCGAGGCAGCATTCAAGCTTTCAAATGAAAATATGCTCCCGGAAGCCCCGGTAAAAGGAGAAAAAGGATATTATGTTATCAGATTCAGGGATAGAAAAGAACCCGGACTTAATGGATTTGAAGAAGAAAAAGAGAAGATAAAAGAAAAACTGCTCAAACAAAAAATGTTTAAAACTTATGATGCATGGCTTTCAAGCATACGAAACAAAAGTGTCATTTCAATCGAAAAGAGTTTTTGGGAATAATTTAAAATCTATCTTGCTATCATCGCCCGCATCATATCACCGGCATTTTCAGCATGATCTGCAATGGATCCAATTATTTCAGCCAACCTTATCATATGAAATATTGTAACAGGATCAATATCCATATTAAGTATCTTAGCTTTTAACATTGCTTCGACTTTATCTGCTTCATGCTCCTGCCGGCGAAGATTTCGGATAATATCCTTGACAAGAGTCCTTTGTTTTTCTGAAAAATTTTTAAAATACTTTCTCGCCTCTAATACCATAATGCTCAATTCTTCGATAGGATCAATATTTGCATCTACAAGAAGAAAAAACTCCTTTTGAAGTTCTTCCGGAATACCTGGTTCGCTTCTATATGATAACCAGTTCAGAGAATTCTCCACTGCATCAAGAACTCTATCTTGTTCTCTCAAGTACCTGAATAACTGGAACTTATCTACCGGCATCAAAGTGCCCTTTGGCAGATGCCCTCTAATGCGCCGTTTAATGGCATCTGCCTCAGTTTCCATTCTAACAACATCCTGCCTGAATTCTTCAAAAGTTTTGCATTTCTCAGAAATATGGCACTCTATAGC
Organism: Deltaproteobacteria bacterium; assembly: GCA_030606805.1. Taxonomy (GTDB): domain Bacteria; phylum Desulfobacterota; class Desulfobacteria; order Desulfobacterales; family ETH-SRB1; genus B13-G4. The sequence goes on along the minus strand of JAUWFS010000050.1, from coordinate 8,365 downwards.
CTGTTGAAAAGCCCATGCACATTCTTTTACCTTCTCCGCATGCTCCTGCAATCCATCAAATGGAGATGCTATAAACATAGACATAAATGGTATACGCATAAGTCTATCCCTTATAAAATGAGTTGAAGTATTTTAAAAATAGCCATACTGGTAAGAGCCGCAGCAGGTACCGTTAAAAACCAGTATAACATAATTTTAAATATTATACGAAAATTAACTGCTTCAATACCTCTCGCAAGCCCAACACCAAGCACCCCGCCTACTGTTGCATGAGTCGTAGAAACCGGAAGTCCCATTTTTGAAGCAACAAGCACTGTAGTTGCAGCAGCAAAATCGATAGCAAAACCTCGGGTATTAGTTAACGTAGTGATTTTCGAACCTATTGTATCCATTACACGATGGCCGGCCATTGCTATGCCGCTGGCTATGCCTATTCCGCCAAAAAAAAGGAGAAAAAAAGGTACGGGCACGGTGGCTCCAACATTTCCTGTTTTTACAATAAAATATATTACTGCAAGAGGCCCTATTGCATTGGCCACATCATTTGCACCCTGCGCCAAAGCAACATAGCAGGATGTTCCGATCTGGATACGTTTAAAAATAGTTTCTGCGGTATTTGTCGATTTTTTCTTGATAAAACGGGACAGGAGGCTTTTACATATTATACCGAAAATAATTGACAGAATTAGTGAAACAGCTAATGCGGCCGGAGTTTCAATGGAAAGCTTTTTGCCAAGAGGAGTTTTAAACAGAAACGATAAAATAATGACAAATAAAGTTATACCGACAAAATAAGGTGATAAATTAAGTGCTTTAGTAAATTGATTCTTCTTAGAAATTATCAGTCTGACAATAATCTTAAATATTATAAAGGCAATAATAATGCTGAAAAAAGGAGAAATTATCCAGCTTATTACAACTGCTGCCAGTTTGCCCCATTTAATTACTGAAAAACCACCTGCCATTATTCCAAAACCAATCATAGCTCCGACAATCGCATGGGTTGTTGAAACAGGAAGGGACTTCCAGGTAGCAAAACTGACCCACAAAGCTGCAGCAAGCAAAGCTGAAAGAGCTCCAATCAAAGCCACGTGAGGATCTGCAAGAATTTCGGCTGAAACAATACCTTTACGAATCGTATTTGTAACATGCGATCCAATAAAGATTGCACCAAGAACATTCAATATACCGGCGATAAATACTGCCTGGCGTATTGTTATAGCCTTGGCCCCTACAGCAGAAGCCATAGAGTTGGCCACATCGTTTGCGCCTATATTCCAGGCCATGTAAAAACCAAAAATATAGCCGACAATGAGGATACAATAATTTGAAGTCATACTAACTCATATTATTTTTGACCGAGCCCTTAATGCTGCAAACACTCAAATATTCCAAATCAGGACATATCATTGCCTATAGGTCAAATCAATTTAAAAAATTCTTTTACGTGGTTTTTGTTTTTCAAGCGAGTTGTTTTGTGATAATTGATAGACTTCAGGCTTCAGTCTATCCACCTGAGTAGTTACTAACAAGATGTTTTGTTGACTTTTAAAAAAGTATATATTACTAAAATAAATATGATTGTATCTAAAATACGCGGTGTTTATATGAAAAACACATTAAGGGATAGATGATCCGGATTCAAGTATGTTTTTAGACTAGTTTTTTTGAAGCCGTTGCAAAAAGTCTTCAGAGAGCCTATAATATTAAAATAGGTATCCTGAAGACTTTTTGCTTTTAATCCTCTGATTGATTTGATACATGTTTTGAATCCGGCTGTAATTTTTTCTTTAGGCTCACTTATGCGCGAGTTTCAGACGTTCTTAAATTTAATTGCCCGCTGCCTCTGGTTAATCTCATATTTGAATTTTCAAATTTCTGTTTATAGAAATTTTGCTGCTAATTTTGATGAACTCGTAAGAATTTTATTTTTCACGAAGCATGAAAGGATCAAATGATGTCAACCGACATCCAAACTCTCAAATCATTAGATCTTTTTACGGATCTAAATTTTGGCGAGCTGGAACAGATAGCCCCATTAATGCACCTGATGAAGGTCACTGAGGGAGAAGTCTTAACGCGAAGGGGTGAGCCTGCCAGTACTTTTTTCATTATTCTATCAGGCAATTTTATGCTTTCTTTTAACGAAGAACGCTCGTTTACCCTGCACAATAAAGGTAATATTATCGGCCTGTCAACAGTTGTTGCTCCTTTCCGCTTTACAGGCACAGCAGTTGCCCTTACGGATGGTCTGGTGCTGTTGATGCAGGGCCAGGAGTTTTTGCGTCTTGTTCAAAGCAATTCGGCTCTTGGCGACACAATCATGCGAAAAATCAATGAAATAGTTTTGGAAAGAATGCCTTATATGACAGGGACTTGGGGGAAAGGAGACATTAATTGTTTGGCTTTGAAGCAATAATAGCCCATGATGGACTTGGTATTTCTGTTATCGGGATCTCGATAGTCTTTGTAAGTCTTATACTTCTATCTTTTGCAGTTTCCCAGATTCACAAGTTAATCGAACTATGGGATAAAAAAAATACATCTTATCAACGTGTAAAAAAAACACAACAAAAAGATCAAAAGACACCGTCAGTCTCAGATCTGGCCATACCTCAAGACGTTCAAAGGGCTTCACGTCAGTTCAAGCTTTTAATTGAATGGATGGGCGAACCATTTCCGCTTCCAAAACTTCTTGATCTTTCGGGAAAATGCGGGCTTTCCCGTCCACATTCAACTATTAATGAATTACTTAAGTGCGAATTAATTATACCTGATGAAAACGGTTATTTTATTTGGAACACACGGGTTGAAGAAAAAAGGAGTAGTAGTTAATCAATGACTGATCTATTCATGGAATTTTTATCTAATACCGGCTTTGCGTTAGTCGACTACCGTAATATAATAATGCTTCTGGTTGGTATAATAATTGTTTATCTCGGAGTAGCGAAACAGTATGAGCCCCTTTTGCTTGTGCCGATAGGCTTTGGCATATTGATTGGCAATATTCCCATAATCAAGGATTTTGGTCTTGGAATCTATGAAAGCGGAAGTTTTTTGAACTATGTATATTATGGCGTAACACATGATATTTATCCGCCGCTGATTTTTTTAGGTATTGGTGCATTAACCGACTTTTCCACAATGCTTGCGCGACCTGTATTAATGCTCTTAGGGGCTGCTGCTCAGATAGGTATTTTCACTACTTTTCTGGGAGCGCTTGCAATCGGATTTCCCCCCAATGAAGCTGCATCCATCGGTATTATTGGAGGTGCAGACGGGCCTACTGCGATTTTTCTTACCGCTATGCTTGCTCCAAGACTAATAGGGCCGATAGCTGTGGCGGCATATTCCTATATGGCCCTGGTCCCGGTAATCCAGCCTCCTATCATGAGACTTCTTACCACTCGTAAAGAACGACTTATTAAGATGGAAGAGCCCCGAGAAGTATCAAAGAGAGAAAAAATTATTTTTCCCATTGTCGGCTTTTTGCTTTGCTGTTTTTTGGCGCCGGCCGCCTTGCCCTTGCTCGGAATGTTGTTTTTTGGAAACCTCTTAAAGGAATGTGTTGTTGTGGAACGTCTTGCCAAAACTGCTCGAACATCTTTAATCGATATCGTTACTATATTACTTGGTGTAACTGTGGGCGCCAGCACACAGGCTGATGTATTTTTGACTCGTCAATCTATCGGCATTTTTGCGCTGGGCGCATTTTCCTTTGCTATTGCAACAGCCGCAGGAGTTATATTCGCAAAAATTATGAATCTTTTTTTGCGAAAAAAAATCAACCCACTTATAGGCGCCGCAGGAGTATCCGCTGTTCCTAATTCCGCACGGGTTGTTCAGATGGTTGGACAAAAAGAGGACCCAACAAATTTTCTCCTTATGCATGCAATGGCGCCTAACATTTCCGGTGTTATAGGCTCAGCAATTGCGGCAGCAATTTTATGGAGCTTTATGAGTCTTTAAGCTAAGGAACATAAGGAACAAAGTGCCTAAAGTGAGCTAAAGTATATTATAGTGCCTAAAGTTGAGGAATGCACCTTCGGCGCTGCCGGTTTTATTTTTTTACCATACAACTTTGCTCACTTTGTTTATATGTGAACTTATAACCAAGCCCTAAAAATCTATAGCACGCCGAAGGCGTACCATAACTTTAGGCATTTTAGGCACTTTAGCTCATTTTATGCACTTCTTTTTTTAGGCACTTAATTTTAAAACTATTCGTTTTCTATCATCATCATCATCTAAGAAGGACGGAGGAAATATTATGCTGGTTCAAGGATGGATAGCAAATCAGGTAATTTCAGTTGACGAGGAAACTTCTATGATGAAAGCTTATACTCTCATGAAAGAAAACAATATCCGTCGTCTTCCTGTGGTCCGAAAGGGTAAACTGGTAGGAATCGTTACTGATACTGATTTAAAAGAAGCCTGTCCATCAACAGCGACTACATTAGATATATATGAAATAAATTATCTTTTATCTGAGGTTAAAGTCAAAGAATCGATGTCAAAGGACGTTGTTTATGTTAAACCGGATGAGACCGTCGAATTTGCAGCCGTGTTGATGCTTGAAAACAAAATTTCAGGGCTCCCGGTAGTAAACGATCAGCACAATCTAATAGGAGTTATTACTCAAACAGATATATTTAAAGCGCTGATATATATTTCAGGGGTTTACAAAGGCAATGTTCAACTTGCTTTTTGTCTGGAAGATAAACCAGGATCAGTGAAAGAGGTAGGCGATGTAATTCGAAGCTTTGGTGGTCGTATGGTCAGCATTGTAACCAGCTATGACCTTGCAGATAAAGGCTACAGAAATGTTTACATTCGCATTAAGCCTCTGGAACATGAAAAACTGGCTCAACTGGTCAAAACACTGGAAGAAAAATTCACAGTACTGTACACCGTTAAAGAGTCTCTTGATCAGATAAAAAACAGAATACTTCCTAAAGCATAACCCTTCCCCGTTCCTAAGGGCTTGCTCAAAAGCCCTTAGCGCGAATTTGTTTTCATGTTTCGCCATCGCCCCATTTTTCATCAGGTGATTGACTTATAAACCATATCTGGCATGATGACCGGAATTTACAGTATATTTCAGGATCACGGCATACAAAACATTCCTCGCACAAATATATATTATGCTTAGAACACATAATTTCTGTTTCTCGGTCAGGATGATTTATACATTTTCCCATATATAACTCCGGCATTTTTTAAAACAGGTCAAAAGTAGTTGACACTTTTTTCAACCTGTACGATTACACAACATAGAAGTGCCTAAAGTGAGCTAAAATGCCTAAAGTTGTGGTACGCCTTTGGCGTGCTAATTAATTATCTGAAAGTCTATAGAAGAAAGTTGCTCTGATATGCATTAATAGCTCAAGTAACCTATATATTAATAGGCAGAATACCTTAACTTTAGGCACTTTAACATACTTTATGCACTTTAGCTCACTATTTTCTTATTAATTTACTATAAAAAAATTATTATGAAAGAGTTTTTCAAAGTAACTGATTTAGAACATACACTCAAATATTCTGCCGTCTTTCCCAATGTTGGGACTGAATTTGTTGAGCTGCATGAAGCGTTTGAAAGAATCCTTGCTGTTGACATTGTTTCCGACATTAACCTGCCTGATTTTGCTCGTTCTACTATGGATGGCTATGCAGTTAAAGCTTCATCTACTTTTGGCGCAACTGAAGAAAATCCAGCATATCTGACAGTCAAAGGTACAATTGATATGGGTAAACCTGCCGGCTTTTCAATAAGTTCCGGCGAGACTGCGAGAATTTCTACAGGAGGAATGTTGCCCGATGGTTCAGACAGCGTTATAATGGTTGAATATACGGAAATTATAGATAAAGCAACTATAGAAATATACAGAAGTCTTGCCCCTGGCCGGCATGTATTAGCAACAGGAGAAGATATTAAAAAAGGAGATAATCTACTCTCGTGTGGCCAGAGGCTAAGGCCTCAGGAAATAGGATTACTTGCCGCTCTCGGCAAGGATTCTGTAAAAGTATATAAAAAACCGGTTATTGGTATTATTTCTACTGGAGATGAAATAGTACCGATAAATAATATACCTGACAAAGGCCGGATTCGCGATATAAATACTTATACTCTATTCAGCCTGGTACGTGAAGCAGGTGGCATCCCTGTCACTTATGGAATCGTCGGGGATGATTTTGACGCTCTTTTAGAGAAGTGTTCTATTGCGATTGCTCATTCGGATATGGTTTTGATTTCAGGAGGCAGTTCTGTTGGAACACGGGATTTGACAGTAGAAGTGCTTTCCTCTTTGCCGGGCTCAGATATTATGGTCCATGGAATTTCCATAAGCCCCGGTAAACCGACAATTTTGGCCAAGACCAGTGATAAAGCCATATGGGGTTTGCCTGGCCATGTTGTATCGGCTATGATAGTATTTAAAATTGTCATCCAGCCATTTATTGAAAAAATAAGCGGTCTTTCTTTAAAGTATAAAAAGGAATTAAGAATACCCGCACTGCTTAGCAGAAATATATCATCCGCTCAGGGACGTATAGATTATATGCGTGTCAGGCTGATTGAGAAAAACGGTATTAAGTGGGCTGAACCGGTTCTTGGCAAGTCAGGGCTCATAAGCAATCTGACAAAGGCCGACGGCCTCATCGAGATAGGAATAAATACAGAGGGACTGGATAAAGGCTCAAAGGTCTGGGTTATTCCAGTATAAAAAAATGAACAACAGTCGCAATATATATTTAAAGATGAAAACCCTGAAAGAGGCACGTGAAATCCTTTTTGATCTTTTTCCTTCAGATAAAGTTTTTCCGAGTGAATTTGTTTCGGCCTCCGATTCAGTAGGAAGGGTGCTTGCAGAGGCGGTAACGGCAAAGCTTTCATCACCTCATTTTCACGCATCCGCTATGGATGGAATTGCAGTCAAAGCTGAAAATACATTTGGAGCAAACGAATTAAGTCCAATGGAACTTACAGTCGGGGAAAATGCATTCTTTGTCAATACCGGAAATATGCTTCCTGAAAATACAAATGCAGTTATTATGGTTGAACATATAAATGTTATAGATGAAAACAGTCTAAAAATCGAAGCACCGGCATACCCCTGGCAAAACGTCCGCAAGATGGGAGAAGACATAGTGGCAACAGAACTGTTGTTCCCACAAAACCATGTTATTACCCCCTATTGCCTGGGGGCGCTGTTATCCGGAGGCATATTTTCAGTTCCAGTAAAGAAAAAACCAAAAGCGCTTATTATTCCGACAGGCTCAGAACTTGTTGACTGGCGAAATGCTGTAATTGAAGACATTAAGCCGGGTCAGGCTCTTGAAACAAATTCGTTTGTCTTTGGCAAACTTATTGAATCCTGCGGCGGTTCTTTTATAAGGCATGAGATAATTAAAGATGATATGGAAAAAATAAAGGCTGCTGTTTATGATGCTATAAATAGCGACTTTGACATTGTCCTTATTATGGGAGGATCATCCGCGGGATCAGAAGATTATGCAAAAAGCGTAATCAGCGATCTGGGAGAGGTACATGTCCATGGTGTAACAATAATGCCCGGAAAACCGGTAATAATAGGCTCAGTAAATAACAAGCCTGTATTTGGCATGCCGGGATATCAGGTATCATCAATCGTGGCGTTTGAGCAGTTTGTACGTCCTCTGATTTACAGAATGCTTGACCAGGTGGACAATGAACGGACAAAACTACAGGTAGAACCCACACGAAAGATCGCATCAAAGCTTGGAGTGGAAGAATTCCTGCGCGTAAAGCTTGGTGTTGTTGGTGACAGGATTGTGGCAACTCCTTTGCCGAGAGGTGCGGGCTGCATAACCACTTTAACCAGAGCAGATGGTATCATTCGGATTCCAAATCATATAGAAGGATTAAATATTTATGAAAAGGTTGATGCAGAACTCCTGCGTCCCGTGTCTTATATAAAAAATACAATTGTTGCGGTTGGAAGTCACGACAACTCACTTGACACCCTGGCCGACCAGATAAGGTCAAGACACGGCAGTATTACACTTTCTTCAAGCAATGTCGGCAGCATGGGCGGATTGATGGCGATAAAAAAAGGTGTATGTCACCTGGCCGGATCACATCTTTTAGACACCGAAGACGGTTCTTATAACATATCATATATAAAGAAATATTTGCCGAATATCAGTATAAGGCTTGTCAATCTTGTATTCAGAGACCAGGGGTTGATTGTGCCTCCCGGCAATCCAAAGAAAATACAAGGTATAGAAGATCTTGGTCGCGACGATATTGTGTTTGTAAACAGACAGGCTGGATCGGGAACAAGGATCCTTCTTGATTACAGGCTGCAACAGTTAGGCATTGAAC
>JAUWFS010000117.1:0-10355 GCA_030606805.1 Deltaproteobacteria bacterium | reverse complement strand
TTATCCTTTCCTATAAATTTAAATTCATGATAACATAGCCATATCAAATTTCATAACAACATTGTTAAGGATTTTGGTAACTGCTCAGGTTTTAGGTTTAGTCGGCTTTTAACCTTGAACCTTGAACCTGAGTAATTACATATATATAAACTACTACGCATGTCAAACACTTAGACAACAACACTTAGAGCAAAAATAAGTTGCCTTTATTGATTTATGGCTTAAATTAAATATTTTACATACTATTAATAATAAGATATTGTAAAAAACATATAGTTTATTTAATTTTCGTTTTAGGGGGAAAATAATGAAAGTTTTGATCAGCGATAATCTCGGCGAAGCAGGGATTAAAATGTTTCAGGAAGAAGAAGGGTTTGAAGTAGATGTTAATGTTGGATTGTCTCCAGATGAACTCAAAGGAATCATAGGTAACTACGACGGTCTTGTTATACGAAGCGCTACAAAAGTAACAGAGGATCTTCTGCAAAAGGCAACCCGTTTAAAAGTCATAGGCCGTGCAGGTATCGGTCTCGACAATGTGGATATACCGGCGGCAACGAAAAGAGGTATAGCCGTGATGAATACGCCCGGTGGCAATGTTATTACCACTGCTGAGCATACGTTAGCTCTAATGCTTTCATTAACACGCAATATACCATTGGGGACTTCATCATTGAAGGCTGGACGCTGGGAAAAAAAGAATTTGCAGGGCAGAGAGCTGTATAACAAGGTTCTTGGTGTTATAGGGTTTGGTAAAATCGGCTCAATTATTGCTGATCGGGCACGCGGACTCAAAATGCAGGTTATTATATATGATCCTTTTGTTGTGCCGGAACTTATAGAAAAGGCAGGATTTAAATATGCTTCTCTGGACGAATTATACGAAAAATCTGATTACATAACTCTGCACGTTCCAAAGCTTAAAGAGACCACCGGCCTTATCAATAAAGATGCTATTGATAAGATGAAGGACGGCGTTATGATTATAAACTGTGCTCGCGGTGGTATTGTTAAAGAAGATGATCTTTATGAGGCCATGAAATCGGGAAAGGTGGCTGGAGCAGCCCTGGATGTTTTCGAAATCGAGCCTCCTTTCAACTCACCCATCCTTGAAATGGATCGCCTGGTATGTACTCCGCACCTCGGAGCATCTACCCGGGAAGCCCAGACCAATGTTGCGGTTGCTGTCGCAGAACAGATAATTGACTATCTTAAAAACGGAACTATAATAAATGCTGTAAATATTCCCTCTGTTACCGGCGAACTCATGGCAAAGCTTGGGCCTTTTTTAACCCTTGCGGAGAGGATTGGCTGCCTTCAGGCACAGCTTGCAAGCTGGCCTATAAATGAAGTAGTTATTGATTATACAGGAGATTTTATGGGCCTTGACCTTTCACCTGTTTCAAGGGCTATAATGAAAGGGCTGCTTACTCCTGTGGTAAAGGATGATGTAAATTTCGTCAATGCAATTGTTCTTGCAAAGGAAAGGGGTATTAGAGTTACAGAGACAACTCATTCTAAATCCGAAGATTATTTAAATCTGATAACTGTACGCGCAATCAGTCCTGAAACAACTACCACAGTGGAAGGAACATTATTCGGCAAAAAAGAGCCGAGAGTTGTTAAAATAAATAATTTCAGGGTTGAAATGGTCCCGCAGGGACATCTGGTTCTTATAAACAATATTGATAAGCCGGGCGCCATAGGCAGTATTGGCATTACCCTCGGAGAAAATGATATTAACATAGATAAGATGCAGGTCGGCCAGGAAAAAGAGGGTGAAAGAAATATTATTTTTCTAAGAACTGATATACCAATCCCCAATGATGTCCTTGAAAAATTACATGCCCTGCCGCTTGTTAAGAGTGTTATATCCTTTGAACTTTAAGATTGATGGATTGCGGATAATTAATAAGGAGATTAGCCATGTCGGAAGAAAAATCAGGCTTTACTGTAAAAGACCGGAGAATTTTTGCTGAAGAAAGTGAAGAAGAAAAAAAAGAGCCTCCAAAACAAGAAACTAAAGAAGAAGAAGAAGAAAAAAAAAAAGAGCCCCAAGTTCCTTTGCCGGAAATAAATTTTGCAACCTTTATAGTTTCCTTAAACGCATCTGCTTTGTTACACCTTGGTGTTATGGAAGGCCCTATCGCAGGCAAAAAGGTTAAAAATCTTTCCATGGGAAAACAGACAATAGATATTTTAGGTATGCTTGAAGAAAAAACAAAAGGGAATTTATCAAAAGAAGAAGAGAATTTGCTGAAAAATATTCTTTATGATCTCAGGATAATTTATGTCAAAGAACAGAAATAACGGTTTACAGTTCACGGTTATCGGTTAACAGTTTTATGTTTTTAGTAACCGTTAACTTTAAATCGTTAATCGTAAACTGTTACAAACAGGGATAGGTTATAGAAAATACAAAAAGGAATTATTTTATGAACGATTGTAAAAATGTAAAAAAAACAACGGGTAAAAAGGCCTTTTTTACCATCATATCTATTATTTCAGCCTTTCTGGTGGTTTCAATTTTTTACCCGGCACAAGTCTCTGAGGCAAAAACAAAAGTCTCCTATCAGATACCGGAAAATTTCACCGACCTTGCAAAAATGGCAAGCCCTGCTGTTGTCAATATAAGAACCGTCAAAACAATAAAGGGCGGAGGCCGTGTTTATCAACATTTTTTCAACAGCCCTTTTGGCAAACAAGACCCTTTAAATGACTTTTTCGGCAAATTTTTCGGCAATGAGTTCCAGAAGGAATTTAAGCAGAGAAGTTTAGGTTCCGGTTTTATTATTGATAAAGAAGGTTATATTGTTACCAACAATCATGTTATCGAAGACGCAGACAAGATCAAGGTAAAGCTTAAAAACGGCAAAGAGTTTGATGCTGAAATCGTTGGTCGCGATCCCAACACTGACATTGCCCTTATCAAAATAAAATCAAAGAACAACCTTCCTGTTGTAAAATTGGGTGATTCCGATGCGTTGGAAGTCGGTCAGTGGGTTGTGGCTATAGGTAGCCCGTTCGGACTGGAGCATACAGTTACTGCAGGCATTGTAAGCGCTAAAGGACGTATTATCGGCTCAGGACCTTATGATGATTTCGTACAGACAGATGCCTCAATAAATCCCGGCAATAGTGGAGGCCCTCTTATTAACATGAAAGGAGAGGTAATAGGAATAAATACAGCTATAATTGCCAGTGGCCAGGGATTAGGATTTGCAATTCCTATAAATTCTGCAAAAAGGATTGTAGACCAGCTTAAAAGCAGCGGCGAGGTCACAAGGGGATGGCTTGGTGTAGGAATCCAGGATCTCAGCGAAGAACTCTCGGAATATTATGGAATTAAAGAAGGAAAAGGTGTTTTTGTAACTGAAGTATTCCCTGGCGATCCGGCTGACGAGGCCGGAATAAAGCCAAAAGATATTGTACTTTCTGTAAATGGTAAAAAGGTTGAAAATACTCGTGAACTCAGCAAGTTGATTGCTGATACAAGTGTAGGAGATACAGTTAATATAAAAGTATTACGTAACGGAATTGAAAAAAAAATCGGAGTTAAAATTGTAAAAAGAGAGGATGATAGGATCACCGGCCTCACACCTTCAAAAGGAAATGAGTATGAACTCGGCATCCGTGTTTCTGAATTAACCATGGAAATAGCCCGACATTTCAACATTACTGAAGCAGTTGGCGTTATTGTGATAGACGTTGAATCAGAAAGCCAGGGAATGGAAGCCGGGATCAGGGTCGGCGATATTATAAAAGAAATAAACCATCAGCCGATAGAAACAGTAAAAGATTATAAAAATGGAATCGAAAAACTTAAAAAAGGCGACCCCATACAAATGTTCATTAAGAGGGTTAATGGTGGTTTTGATGTTGTAATGCTGACAAAATAAGACGGAATCAATATTATAAATACCGGACAAATAAAGATTCTCTCGCCTGCAAAAATAAACCTTTTTTTGCAGGTCACGGGAAAAAGAGCGGACGGATACCATAATCTTTTTACCCTTATGTGCTGTATCAGTCTTTACGATACAGTCTCAATTGAGTTTGGAGTCGATAAAACCTTTGTAGTCTGCAATAGCCCTAACGTCCCGGAAAATAATTCAAACCTTGCTGTTATTGCCGCAAATATTTTTTTCAAAAAACTGAGTAAAAATGAAAATATTAAGATCCTGATAGATAAAAAAATACCGGTGGCGGCAGGATTGGGTGGCGGCAGCAGTAATGCAGCTTTTATACTTTTAGGACTTAATCAATATTATGGCTGTCCTTTTTCCCGCGATGAACTCATTGACATGGGGCTTTCTATAGGGGCTGATGTCCCGTTTTTTATTTTTCAGAAACCAGCTTTAGCTTCCGGTATAGGTGAAAAACTTGAAGCATACCAAAAGCTTGATCCTTTTAAAGTTTTAGTTATTTACCCTGGCATTGGCGTATCAACTTCAGATATATATAAAAATTTTAATTTGGGATTGACAAAATGCAAAAAAAAACTTAAAAATTTTTGTTCTAACGAAACTTTTGAAGTAGATCAAAATTTATGCAATGATCTTGAAACTGTTACAACTTCAAGGTATCCTGACATAATTGAAGCAAAAAAAGCTTTACTGTATTATGGTGCAAAAGGGGCTCTAATGTCAGGAAGCGGTCCTGCTGTATTTGGCCTTTTTTCAGATTCTGATAAAGCCCAAAAAGCATATCATCTTATTTCAAAAAAAAATAAGTGGGAACTGTTTTGTGCTGATATGTTGATTTGACCGGCTATAGATTTTGCTCTAAAATTGGGCATTTGTTGTTTTAGAAATTATAACATTCTGAATTATCAACAAATATTTTTATACTCAACTATTTGACAATATTGGGGCGTCGTCAAGCGGTAAGACACAGGACTTTGGTTCCTGCATTCGGAGGTTCGAATCCTCCCGCCCCAGCCAGATTCTATATTATATAAATTATTGTTTTGACAGGATTTACAAGATATTCAGGATTGAACTTAGGGGCTTCGCCCCAATTACGAAGCGAAATGGAATTTTAAATGAACGATTTTATAATTTTTTCGGGCAACTCAAATCCCGAACTTGCACAAAAAATATGTAATTATCTTAATGTCCCTATGGGAAAAGCCAAGGTAAAAACATTTAGCGATGGTGAAATACAGATTGAAATCAATGAAAACGTAAGATTGAAAGACGTCTTTATTGTTCAGTCAACCTGCCCGCCTGTTAATGATAACCTTGTTGAGTTGCTTCTTATGATAGACGCTTTCAAGCGTTCCTCAGCAAACATAATAACGGCTGTAATACCTTATTACGGCTATGCAAGACAAGATAAAAAAGTTGCACCACGAGTTCCTATCAGCGCCAAACTTGTGGCAGATCTGCTGACAGTTGCCGGTTCGAACAGGGTAATCACAATGGATTTACATGCAGGTCAACTCCAGGGCTTTTTCAATATTCCCGTAGACAATCTTTATGCTGCTTCAGCTATCCTGAATTATATAAAAACCAATTTTCAAGAGGATCTTGTAATAATTTCTCCGGATGCCGGAGGAGTCGAAAGAGCAAGGGCTTTTGCAAAACGTCTGCATGCTGATTTGGCCATTATCGATAAACGCAGGGAGGCACCGAATAAGGCCAAAGCTATGGCTGTAATAGGCGATGTTAAAGGAAAGGTCGCAATCATCCTTGACGATATGGTTGACACCGCAGGAACATTAATTGAAGCTACTCATGCCATTATCGACAAAGGCGCAAAGGAAATACATGCATGTTGTGCACATCCCGTATTGTCCGGCGAATCAGTTGAACGGTTAGCCGATTCGCCTTTGAAAACTCTGATTGTGTCAGATACTATTCCTCTTAACAGTAAGTCCAGCGCATGTGATAAAATTAAAATTCTGTCAGTTGCCGATCTTATTGGGGAAGCAATAATACGCAGCCATAAAGGTGATTCAGTGACATCACTTTTTGTATAACTTATCGCACCTTCGATGCGGACATGAGTGCCTAAAGTGAGCTAAAGTATATTAAAGTGCCTAAAGTTAAGGAATAATGCCATTTTTATATATTTTTTAAGCCATCAGCACGAGGGGGTGGTAAGCTCCTTTAGTTTTGGATTATACTTAGCACGCCGAAGGCGTACCACAACTTTAGGCAATTTAGCTCACTTTAGGTATTTTAGGCACTTTTTACCCATCTATTTTATAGTACCTCATTAGACAAAAAATGGGATTTTCTATACTATAAATTTATAACGCGTTATTAAGGGGGAAATTTTTTTGGAATTAATTGAACTTAAAGCAAATATAAGAAATTCTGTAGGTAAAGGTCAAGCACGGGCTCTGCGCCGTGCAGAAAAAATACCGGCTGTTCTTTACGGTCCCAGGACAGAACCTGTCCTGCTTTCAGTTAGCATAAAAGATCTTGGAAAAGCATTAAAAAAGAGTACCGCAAGTCAGGCTCTTTTGAATCTAACTATCCACAACGGCGAAAATACCTCAAGGCCTGCCATGATCAAAGAATTGCAGACCCATCCGGTTTCACGGCACTATCAGCATATTGATTTCTATGAAATATCAATGGATCGTAAAATCAGGGTCAAAATTCCTGTGGTAGTCAAAGGAAAAGCACGAGGTGTCGAAGAAGGCGGAATATTGCAGATAATCAGGCGTGAACTGGAAATACTTTGTCTGCCGACTGAAATTCCTGAGACAATAGAAATCGACATCACAGACCTTGATATTGGAGATTCAATCCACGTTAAAGAAATTCCTTTCGAAGGTGATATTGAGATTCAAGCGGATGTTAATTTTACTGTCATAACAATAGTCAGCCCGAAGGCTGAAGTAGAAGAGGTGGAAGAAGAAGCTGAAGAAGGGGCCGAAGAGGCAGTTGAAGGAGAAGAAACACCTGAAGCTAAAACCGAAGAATAAAGTTACCTTATGCCTCAAAAGAAAGTACTTCTGGTAGTTGGTCTGGGCAATCCCGGTGATGCATATGTAAAGACCCGTCATAATGCAGGATTTATGGTACTGGATGAGGTTGCGAAATCCTTTTCCATTTCAATTGAAAAAAGAAAGTTTGATGCATTATTTGGACGTGGATTAATTGAAGATTGTGAAGTTATCCTTGCAAAACCAATGGCTTTTATGAACCTGAGTGGCATACCGGTTCAAAAAATTTTAAACTACTTCAAAATACCATTTGAGGATATGCTTGTCATACATGACGACATAGACCTTGCTTTTGGAAGATTGCAAATTAAAGAAAATGGGGGACATGGGGGACACAAAGGTTTAAAATCAATAATCAAAACAGTGGGCGGCAACAACTTTGTTCGACTTCGCATTGGTATCGGGCGTTCTGAAGAAAAAATCGATGTTGCGAACTATGTTCTAAGTAAATTCAGTACAAATGAAAAAAAGCTTTTAGATACAATAACCAAGAGAGCCTGTGATGCAGTGGTTGCAACTACTTGCAAGGGCGCAAAAAAAGCTATGAACATATTTAATGACAAAAAATTAATAAGTACTCAGGTTCAAAGTTCCACGGTTCAAGGTCAGAAAGCGATGAAAAGCACATAGTAGCCAACCGTGAACAGTGAACCTGACAACCTGAATAGTTACTAAATATTTATGCTGACAGTTATTTTTGACCGAGCCATAAGGATTGGCGCATTTATTTGCCAATCCTTTTTTGTTGATTATGTGGCTTATTAATGATATAAAAATATTTTTCAGATTATTATAGATTAAAAAACAGCAACTAGTAAGAGATATAATTATCTGTTTATATAAAATTTTATCCTTATTCGTAATAATATTATTTGGTATTTGAAAATGGAATTAAAAAAGCTTAAAGAAAAAAAAGAAAATAACAAGCAAAACAAAATTCGAGAATTTAAAGTGGGTGATCTTGCAGTCTATCCTGCCCACGGAGTTGGAAAGATAAAAGCTATTGAAAGTAGAGTTGTAAACGGCGAAAAACATGATTTTTATATCCTTAAAGTTCTTGAAAAGAGCATGGTTATAATGATTCCAACCTGTAATGTAGAATCAGTCGGTCTGAGAGATGTAATAAGCAAAAAAGAAATCCCTAAAGTTTACGAAGTTATAAAAAAAGATAGAGAATCCCTTATTGATAGCCAGACATGGAACCGCCGTTACAGAGAATATATGGATAAAATAAAAACCGGTTCTCTTTATGATGTAGCAGAAGTTTTTAGAGATCTTTATTTTTTAAAAATAACAAAGAATCTATCCTTTGGAGAACGCAAGCTTTTTGATACAGCAACGACACTGTTATTAAGTGAACTTTCAACAGCCAAAAATACTGACGAAGAGACTATAATGACGGAGATTGAGTCTCTATTGAATGATCCTCTATAGACTTTCAGATAAATAATTTCACTGCGTTATCAGTCGTCGACGTATAACTAATACGCCTTCCTCCTTCTGGCCTTGTGAAATGAATTATCTGAAAGTCTATATAAATATTTTTCCTCACAACAATGCCCTACAAAGGTGCTTTTACCATTCTTGTTTATGAACACGAATCCGGCAGGCGTCTTGATGTAATTGTTGCGTCCCACATTTCCAATTGTTCACGATCTTTCTCGGCCAGCCTCATCCAAAAAGGAGAAATACTGGTTCAAGAAAAAGTTAAAAAGCCCGGCTACCGGGTAAAAACCGGTGATAACATCAGCGTTAATATTCCTTCTCCTGAACCGGTTTCGGCAAAACCCGAGCCCCATAATATAGATATACTGTACGAAGATAAGCATATAATAGTAATAAATAAGGAACCTGGGCTTGTTGTTCATCCCGCACCCGGTCATAATAAAGGGACACTGGTAAACAGACTTCTTTATCACTGCCCAGGGCTTGAAGGCATTGGAGGAAAACTCAGGCCGGGAATTGTTCACAGGCTCGATAAAGATACCTCGGGTACCATGGTGGCTGCAAAAAATGACGTAGCGCATATAAATCTTGCGGCACAATTCAAGTCAAGAAAGATAAAAAAACTCTACCTTGCGTTAGTCCATGGTGTTGTAAAATCTGAATCAGACTCAATTTCACTGCCAATCGGCAGGCATCCTTCTGACAGAAAAAAGATGTCAACTGTAAGCCGAAAAAGCCGTTCAGCCAAAACATTCTGGAAAGTAATCGAACGCTTTAATAGTGTAACATTTCTTGAGCTTGATCTAAAGACAGGACGTACACACCAGATCCGAGTTCATTGCGCTGCAATTAACCATCCTATTGTAGGCGACCCTGTTTATGGCGGCAAAAAGGCTGCGAAAAACCTCCCAATATTCGTGCCAAGGCAGATGCTTCATGCATGGCGGCTTGAATTCACGCACCCTGTAACCGGAGAAGCAATGTCTTTTGAATCCCCTATTCCACCAGACATGGAAAAAGTTATTGAGATGTTGCGGAATACGTCACTGAATTTATAATTTAGAGTACTTGGTGGGTCTTTATCCTCGGCCTCACAGGCTATCGGCCCTGTCGTGTCCGAGAAGGAAGTCAATAAGGTTTATCCTTTGTATTCCTTTGACATCATTGCCAAAAACAGTATCCATGCTGAGTACATACTTGGGATAGTTGTCGTCTATGCGCAATAAAACGGAAAATTCCCTTTCTATGGTTTCCGGTGTCGCCAGCAGATACGCAACCTGTATATAAATCTTCCGGTTCTTTTTTTCCGCGATAAAATCGATTTCCTGATTACCGAACTGGCCGATAAAAACCTTGTAGCCCCTTCGCTTTAATTCCAGGAAAACCAGATTTTCAAGCAGACCGGAAATATCCCCTTCTCGAAAGCCCAAAATCGCATGACGTATGCCGATGTCGCCAAGGTAATATTTTTCGTGCAGTTCAAGCAGTCGCTTCCCTTTGATATCGTACCGGGAAACCTTATGAACAGCGAAGGTTGACAGCAAATACGTAATGTAGTTCTGGACTGTTTCTACGCCGACGCTCATTCTTTGAGACCTGATATAGTCAGCGACTCTCTTGGCGGAAAATATGTTTCCGATATTATCAAACAAGTACCGGCTGACATTTTCCAGCAGATGAATATTGCGGACATTATTTCTTTTGACCACGTCTTTTAAAAGGATGGTGTCGTAAAGTGCGCTGATGTATTGATAGACGACCTCTTCCTCCAGGTCGAAATGATGAATAGCCGGGAACCCTCCGTATTTTAAAAAGGTGGCAAATTCTCTGCTTGTATCCTGTTTTTCAATACCCCTGAATAGCAGAAATTCTTCAAAGCCGAGGGCGTAAACCGGTATCTCAACGTACCGCCCGGATATAAGAGTGGCAATTTCCGACGACAGCAGGT
>JAUWFS010000085.1:0-12843 GCA_030606805.1 Deltaproteobacteria bacterium | reverse complement strand
AATAAAACCAGCTACATGAGTACTGGATGGGCCTGCAGTCGAATAAATCAGTTCTGGTTGATACTTTTTGACAAGAAAATACCCTTTTGCCGAAGCGCTGATAAACCAGGACCAATGGCTGTCGAGATGGATGAAAATTTTTTCAACTATGTAAAAAGGAAGGCATACGATAGTTAGAATGGCTTTTAGAAATTTTTCTACAACACGGTGCCTGAAATTTTTCTTTATGATATGCCTTAATTCGAACAAAATTCCTGAAGGCGCCAGCGAAAAGATCTGAAAATGTGGGAATCGATTATCCTTCACGCCGGTAGGAGCGCTTAAGACCACAGACACAATCCCTTTTGCCATCAGCGAAGGAATTCGGTCGGTAATTGTCTGGCTGGCGGCCCGGCCATCCATGTTGAAACAGTGCGCTAATATCAACCATGTCCTGGCTTTTGCATTAGAACTTACCATATCTATAACCAACCTATTGAATCTAAAGAGCATTGCATTTACAAGTTCGTATTACATCGTCCTTAACCTCAAAGGACCAATCAGGATGATAAGATAAAATCATATCTCTTAGTTCCTGTATTATTGGATAATCATTTTGGCCATTGAAGCACCTTGCGTCGTCTATAAGAATAATATGGCGATCTATATGATGATTTAATATTGACATTACTTCCTGCAAAATCGGAGTGTCCTTCTTCCCCTTGGCGGTGAATCCTCCGGAATAATGACCATCAAGCCAGAAAAGACAAGGCTCATCAATTTTAAGCAGAATTTCTGGCAAGATATCAACGCTGTCTCCATGGATTATGGAAATATGTTTTTGCTTTGAAAACCTATTATATGCTCCCAAGAAGAGATCTCTGCTAAGTTCTATAGAATATATCTGATCAAAGATACTGGTGTAAGCGTCTACCATTTCGCCCATGAACGTTCCAGTTTCAATTAAAATATGAGGCTGAAATCTTTCAGCATAGTATTTTACTATTCCTTGCTTAACGATATGAGGTGGTGGTACGGGCTTTCCGGCTGTAATCCATTTATTATACTCATCAATACGCTCCTGCTGAATTAAAGGTCTTATACGCCCAGGTGGAGGAAAGGGCCTGTCCGATCGTGCCCACTCGCGAAATAGCCTTTTGTCACTAAGGGATCGAATAAAAACCATAAAAAAATCTTTAATACTTATTCTTAAGAGCTTTGCCTTAATATTACCCATTATTGAAATCAAACTGTTAGCCTCTATTTCATTCTGATGTAAAAGGCAGCGCAAACGACAAAACCTGTTCCGGTCAGTTCAATTGCATAGCTGGCCTTACTAGTGGTTGTCCCAAGAAGTATTTCTCGTAGATAAAGTCTTCAAGTATTTCATATTGTCTGCACCTATCATGATTTCTTTTAATAGCGTCCATTTGACTGTAATAGGCTTCACGATCCAGCCCTGTAACCAGCCGTTTGTAGTTTGTCCACTTCCCAACTTGAATAATCCCATCCGTGTCGAAAAATGAATTGATATTCCGACAGCCTAAATAAATGGGAACCGTTCCCACTGCAAAGCAGTTTAATAATTTTTCCGTAAAATAGTTATTAATGGCATTGTTCTCGATCACAATAGAGAACATATAGTCATCGAGAGTACTGTTGATATGAGCCCATTTTTCTATACCATAAACATCTACAATCTGGGTCTTGGCTAGCTTCCTAGCCAAACGATAGCGAAAGCGGTGTAATGAGCACGACTTTTTTCTCGACGACACCATTGATACGAGCTTATTCTTCGGTTTGATCTCAATTGTTCCGCCGCCGTAAGGGGCACCAATCCATATTCCACCACCTGGAATCAATTTGAAAATGGTCGAATTTATTCGCAGCAGGTCGGGATCGTAGGTGAAAATGTGTCGGAACTTAGCCATGACCCGTGGGGCTCTTTTGTAAACGTCTTTTATCAAAGCCTTTGATTCATATAGAATGCCATAAGACTTCTCTTGGTTTGTATCACAGTCGAAGATCTGCTCGTTTGTGTAAAAGGTAGGTCTTCTCCGATCTGCACAAGATCTGTCCCAATTAATATACTTGGATATTTTATCGGGGACTGTACTAGATATATGCGCAAAGCTCGTGTCTTTCAAGTTGAATATTACCTTACTCAATGATTAACAATTTCCTTCCTAAAAAAGATATTAACTTTTACAAATAATTTTTCAGGATGCTTATAAACTCAAGCCGTTGTCTATGCTCGACACTACCATCTTTCGACGAAGAAATAACTGAAATTTCTTTATCCTTTTGGAACCGATCGATAGAAATAAGCTCGTCGTAATCCTTTGACCAGGACAAATTTACATGGTTTCTCTGCCTTCTTCCCACATGCCAGGGTAATCCCTGTTGCTGAAAAATAGGATTCTTATGTCTGATGTTTTTATGACAAGTTAGCGCATCTTCGGTGCGAGCTGATAGCTGTTGAGCTTATCAGCTATAAACGGTTATTATTTAGCAACCTCTTGATAAAATTGACCAAAAAAAGGAAATTCCTATACTATCAAGTTATGACTGGAGCAAACTGTTTTAAAAAGAGAGACCTATACTTGCCTAATGTTGGCAGTTCATAAGTAATAAGAATGGTATTCTCTTTCGGGCACAAAGTTTCTTCAGGATTAATAAGACTTTCGCATACAACCCAGTAGTCACACTCTGACACTTGTTGGTTAATTATAAAATGACAGTTGTCCTAAATTCCACTATGATTTGGAGACTGTCGTTCTATAGGCCAGTATGGCATCGTTAATTTTACCCTAATCATAACTCTTCATATCGTTGTTCATTAACAAAAGTAAAATAGAAAACATCAACGCAGAGAACCGATTAACATTATAAAACAACCCACCCTTTTGGAATAGCTGCGCGATACCCCCAGTTTTTTGGCGCAATAACTATTTTAGAGGAATTAGAATTCAGCCATGCACCCCACCAACTGAATGTACTATTAGCAATGATATAATGTTTACACTGCGTCATTAACCACAAGTCTTCATAATCTTTGGATTCTTCATTATGCGAAATATAAGTGACCGGATAATTTATTATTATGTTGTTTTTAATCCACTCTATGTCATCTGAAAAACAATAAAAATGAGGATTTGGAACTTTTTTTGCCATATATTTTATTGCCAGATCATAATATTCGGCTGATAGCAAATATTCATATTTTAAATGCCTTGCATGCAAACAAATAGCGTTTGATTCAGACATTTTTTTTGCCAGCTCGATATTTATGTGATCATGAGGCGAAACTATCTCAAAATCCTTCCTAATGATAGTTTCAATATCTTTAAAATAGTTTTCATCTTGCCAATATCCATCCAAATAAACTTTATTAGCTATTTTCAAATTAAGTAAACGCGAATCAAAAAGTTTATCTTCCCTGATAAAACACTTATATCGAAAAGGAAGAATTTTATTGAAGTGATATCTAAGATTTCTCCTATTCCCCAAGTCTAATTCATATACATCCTCGCTAGTGGCATATTCTGCATTGATTCGGAAATGATTCAGACTATAAGCTCTGTTATATCCATCTTTTGCGTACGCTGAAATTGTATCGAGCTTAATAGAAGCATCGTTAATAACTGACAACCGTTTTGCTGCGGCATAAATAAATAGTTGATTGCCTAAGCCGCCCATTACTTTGGCTATTACCATCCTGTTTGAAGAAGATTTAAACTTCATAAGACATAATTTGAAAGTATTTTCTGTCTATCCAATAGCGATATTAATTGAGACATATCCTTCTTGAATTTATCCTCAGGATATATCCAGTCGCAATTTGTATTAAACTCGATTTCACTGAATAGAGGTAAACACAGATTTTTTCCAATGCCGCCTACATAGTTATAATTTTGAGCCCATTGATAATATTCGTTTGATGTATCTCGAAAACCTTGAATCAATTGAATGACCAGTGAATTGCTGGAAAACAATATATCACGAAACGGCTGGCTATGCGGTCCAATAATAACGGGCGCTTCTTGAAATAATCTGATTTGTTCATTCAAAGACAAAGTTGACATCGTAACTCGCCGCATTTCCGGAAAAAATGTTCTCGCAATAGAAAAAATGGCATCCTCATTGCTGAATTTTCGATCAGGAGCATCTTTACGGCTTAGAAATACAGGCAAGCCTCTGCAGGAAGATTTTTGACCGCCAATAAAACACTTACGCAAAAATTGGTAATACTTTTCACGACTGACTGTAGCTATTTCTCCTTTGCACAACGTGGGAACATAAAATGCTCTTTTACAAAATACCGATCCTATACTGGCTTCTATTACTTCTGAATCAGGAATTCCCAACTTTTGAAAATAACCGAGCTGCCACTTCCGATGCATTGGGGTAACTAAAATCTTGCACCCCCCAAATCGTTTTATTGCATCCATACTTGCCACCAATCGAGGAAGGTGCTCAATTAAAAAGTGCCCCCTATTGCCGGGAGCACGGCTGGAAAGAATAAATACCGGCTCTTCAATTACCTGAGCAAGCAATTTTATCGGCCGTCGAATTTTCCGCTCTTTTATTCCTTTGAGGGATGAGCATACGGAAAATAGCTGATCGGACTCAAAAAACAGATGGCCTTCAGAACCGACAACCCATACATCTCTTAGAACATACAAATAGGTCGCAGGATGGAAAAATTTGATCTGAGCGCAATGTCCATAATAATCTTTCTCAAAGTTATTCGTATAATACGTAATACTATTGTCTTGAATAAGAACTTTATCAAGGATTTTAGAATGTTCCTTAATCTTCTTTAAATGGTGACCGGCTTTTGTGCAAATGGTCGCCCTGGTGTCATGGAGAATTTTTATCAGTTTTGTTTTCGTATCAGTAGTTGCCATATTGTATACTCCAATTAAACATCTTAATTGTAAAACTGTAATTTCTTCCTAAGAATAGGCAATCAACTGATTACAGATGAATCTTCAGAGCTGACATTGCCCAGTCTCCATACAATGGTCATCATGGCAAGTATCGTATAAAAAACAACCTCTGAAACATGATCGAAACCCGATTCAAAAACTCCTATGATAATGACAGTCACAAACGCAGATGCAACACACCTTCCCCATCTTTTAATGGAATCATCTTTCCCATGCCTGAAACAGTTCCAGCAGATCTTAAAAGATATAAACAATATATAGAGGAATAATGTAAATCCGATCAAACCGGTTCGCACCGCTATGCTAAATGGCATTGAATGGGGATCAGTATGGATGGATTTTTGTCTGTATTTAACGGGGACTTTTTTATTGTACGCAGTCAGGTCAATGATATTTGCATTTTTATAAGTTCCCATTCCGAAGCCTATGCCAATTATCGGGAAATCCTTTATAACTTCAAACGTCGTATAATTTATATCAAGTCGTAAGCCGGTAATCGGATTAGCATGAATAAAACGGTTTTTGAGAGGGCTTATATAGATAACAATTAATATTATTCCCAGACAGGCAATCAGGATTTTTTTATTTTTGAAACATAATATAATAACTGATAGGAACAGGGCTGCTACGGTGCTGCGTGCCTGTGTCAAAACACTTAAAATACATAGTGGGAACAGGCATATAAAGGAAATTGTTTTTACATATAAATTACTCCCTATAATTATATGGTGCAGAGAAAAGAGCGCAGCAGTCACTGTAATAAAACCAATCCGGTTAACTGATATTTCGGGAAGTCCTGGTACAAGCTTTGTAGATAGGCTGTTGCCCAGCATGAAGTAAAAATAATATATTTCTCCTATTGAAAATATAGTGGCAGAGATAATTATAATCCACGAAAGGCCAACAAGCTGTTTTCTGGAATTAAAAGAATTGATTAAAATATAATAAAGCACCAGATATTTCAGAAGATGTGCACGAAAATCATGAAGGCTGCTTCCTTTATCAAGCGCAAAGAAAAGACCAATGAATACCCAGGCGGTAAAAAGCGCAAAAGGAAGTGTAAGTGGCGACTTGAAGGAAAACTCGATCTTTTTGAAGCAGATTAAAATGAGGATAATTATGACAGAGCCGTAAAAGCAGGTCTCCTTAATAGTAGTTGTGTGAGGGAATGGGTTAAAGAATATAAATATCCCCATTAGTATGGGGACACTCAGTTTTAAGATCTTGAATATTTTTTCTCTTGTGTTTTGTTTGCCAAATTGCGGCGACGTGTCTGTAGTTGTATTTATGTCCATGTTATTTGCAGATAATCTTTTTGTATTCCCCTTTTAAGAAAGGGGGATTTTTTTGAAGCCTTGCCTATCATTTTATGATTGCCGTTTCCAAACGGCAAATAGAACCGTTGAAAACATCATCAACATGGTTGCATCTTGGTTTGTTGCTCATTTTGCAGCGAATTCGCTTTTCAAAGCTTGCTCAGCATGTTAAAGAAACCTCTCAACCTGAACGTCAAATATCTTGCTAAGTTTTTTGGCAACAGCTTTACTAATGCTACGCTTGTTGTTTTCCATGTCAGAAATCTTTTGCCGTGTGAATTTCCCAAGTTGTTGCCCTAACTCCGTTTGGGTTAGTCCAAGATTTTGGCGATAAATTCTTAGAGTATCTCCTGGATTTATGGTTTTTTTGATGGCTTTATACCAGTGTGTATCAAAAATATTTACAAGTTCTTCATTCTCGTCAACGATCTCAACGTTCTGTCCAAATTCTCGATGAAGATATTCCATGATTCCAGCCGGGATATTTCCTTTGATCTCGAATAGCGTGGTCTTAGTATGGGGCTTTTTCACGACTGCCAACATAATACACCTCTATAATTGTTGTCTCGTTTTGATGTTTCCAGCAAGCCACCCAAGACGTTCCCAGATGACAATGGTATTCTGTATGGCTGAGTTTGCTGTAGTTCTGCCAAGTTGGTTGTTCCGGACCCTTATCTTTTAAGTCATTGGCCAATATTGCCATTTTCTTTTGTACCCACACAGGAAGTTTTCTTAACCCTTTTGCCACTTTCTTTTTTATGACGATATTGTATTTCATATATTTAGTATGTACCCCCAATAGGGGTACAAGTCAAGGGAAAATTCTAAATGAGCGATGGTTGATGGCCTCGTAAAAAGTCTTTCTAATCTGTCATTTCGAGTGGAACGAGAAATCTTTATTGCGCAACATGCTGAAAACATAAGATTTCTCCCTTCGGTCGAAATGACATAGTGGATGAATATAACTTTTTACGAATGTATCAAAATTGACAATCTCGTAAAAAGTCGTCACTCCGGTGAAAACCGGAGTCCAGACCCGCCCGCCTCGCCTGAGCGGACGTCTTGACCTGCGGCAACAACCTCCTTTGGGCAAGAGCGATGGCGGGCAGGTGGTCTGCCCGCCAAGGTACTCTGGCGGAAGCCTTTTTCAAAGGTCTCATTTCATGTTTAACTGTGCAGGAACTGTGCATGCACAGTTAATATCTAAGCCTGTACCTGCAGTTTGGATCATTTCGATTTTCAGATGTTGGTTCCACCATATTCCTGTCTATCAGGCGGTTTATCCAGTTGATTATGGTGCGTTTCGACACCCCTAACGCAACGCTTATTTCTCTTGTTTTCATTGGCTTAGCGCTTGTCCGCAACAGTTTAAGTATTTCCTCTTCAACCTTGCTGACAGTTGACTTTCTCTTTGGATAAAGAGTCACCTTGAAACTGTTTTCCGATTCGGTCAGGTCTGGCTCTCTGCCGGTATATTCGGTACACAGTTTCAGTATTTTGACAGGAATGCCCAAACTGTGCAAATCCATAAATCCTGCCTCTTTCAGATACTGCACAAGAATTTGATTACGATAGTATTTTGCCCCAAGTCTGATCGATTCAATCGAAATCGTATTCGGCAGCTTGCCCGGGCTTTCAATTTCAAGCCGATCCGGATAAATATCAACCCGAATATCAATGCCTGATATAGTGTAATCCCTGTGCGCAACGGCATTTACAACAGCCTCCCGAATAGACTCCTCCGGATAGGGATAGTCCACTACTCTTACAGCCCCCTTAAGCACTACACTGCTTTTTTCAAGGATAATCGATTTTATCTTTTCCAATGCTTCATCTATAAGGCCGGACTTTTCCTTTTCGCCATGTTCAAAAAATGTGTTCATAATCGGTTTGTCCAGGCGAAAATCCACATAATTATAGTCTCTTTCAGTGTCTGCAAATTTAGCAACAGTGATGCCGGAGTAACCAAGCAAATGAGAAGGCTTTTTTCCAAACAACAATGCTCCCGCAACTGTCGGACATAGATTCCCCTGATATTCAACCAGAACCTCTTTGTTTTTGAGGAACCTCTCAGTTTTGTCACCATTCCAACCCGAGATATCAATCTTATTGATCTGATTATGTCTGAAAAAATCGACAATTCTCGCAAAATCAAGATCCGCATACCTCCCTTTTATAATTGGCGTCACTTCGTAGTGGATCTGACCTGAAGTCTGAAACAACCGTAGCAGTTCATCTCTGCCAGCTTCCTGTATCCGCGTGCCACGGCGGGTATAATATCTCTCCCTTCCTCTTTGCAATATGGCATACGGCTTTGAAAAACCTGGAGAAATATAAAAACAGAATATGTCCTTTCCTTCAATTTTGTATTTCCACAACTCCGGTGTAATTACCGGACGGATAGAATCCGAACAAATATTATAAATTTTTTCTTCAAATTTCAAAGGATTGCTCACACCGGATACCGTGCCATCATCCTCAACACCCACCAGCAAATACCCTCCGGGACCGTTTGCAAATGCGGTAATTTCCTTGGCAAAATCTATATTTTTCTCCTTGTCGGATTTGAATTCAACCCGTCCGGTTTCACCTTTTTCAATTATTTCTCTTATCTCTTCTATTGAAAGCACAAAAATTCCCTATTTCATTTATTTTACCCTAAAAAACATGGTCCTCAGGGTCAGGTTAGAGTTCTCGGATTCTTTCAGCGCCATTCCCATGCCGAACCAACGATCTTTAGATCATAAGGCAGAATGAGCTTGTATTTTTTATCCTGTTCCTGCCTGCCCAAGTTGATAAGAAATGGTGTGTGCGTTTCCGGGTACATGTCGCAGAAGGCTTTTAGCCCCGGGAAATCATCTCTTTTCATGATTTCACACTATAATTATTTTTTTGTAAGATATAGTTTAAACTAAAATTAACTAATGGTTATAAAAAGAATAGAATATGCTTCTGTCAAGATATTTCTGCCGGCGTTTTTGAAGTATTACTTATTTCCCTGCCCAAGCTGGATCAGAAAAATTGGAACCGGAAGCAAGGATATTGATTTGCGATTCTCAATATCTTGTTTTGTGATAACATTCAGATGATCCTTTTTAGAGCTTATTTTTGTAAACCATTGGAACTCTCCGGCAAAGACCTTCTCCTGATATTTGACCTCGAAAAATTTCAGCTTGCTGCCCTTTTTGGCAACAAAATCGATTTCTTTTTGTCCCTGCCAGTAAAAACAATTCTTATAATATCTGAAAATATGCATTCCCACGACCGATTCCACTAATTTTGATTCACTCGCAGGATCGTTTAAAAATCTTTGGCATTCCGTGAAAAAATTGTCTCCTATTCCGCTGTTTTTCCCTGAAAAACAATGAAAAATCAGTGGGTCCTGAAAATAGAGCTTTTTATTCTTTCTGTACATCGGCAATTTTTTTGATAAATCGATGAACGGAACAGACCGTAACACATAC
Organism: Deltaproteobacteria bacterium; assembly: GCA_030606805.1. GTDB lineage: Bacteria > Desulfobacterota > Desulfobacteria > Desulfobacterales > ETH-SRB1 > B13-G4. Next base: position 3,132 of record JAUWFS010000085.1, on the reverse strand, counting down.
ATCCTTTCCAGAATCTCAACATACTCCTGTACTGTGGCATGGGAGGCTATTCCTGATTCTCTGCTAAGGCTGTACCAGCTAATTCCGGTAGATATATGTGCCAGTATCCTGGACATTATCTGGTAAAGATTCCGCTCTAACTTGCCTGCACGCCCTATGTCTCCTTCAATCCAACTTAAGTAAAGCTGATACACATAGGAAGAAATGTGGCCTCTGGAAAAAAAAAGGTTTACTGAAAGAGGAAAGCCACCAGTTATCAGATACTCCTTAAAACGGCGTAAAAGAAGGTCTTTGTGATATATAAGACTGTCGATATCGGTTAATTCAATCTTGGGTTCGATCAAACTTATAAATTCGACAAACGTCATAGGCAGTTGTTCAAAATCGATTTTAGAAATCTTTCCTCTTCGACCAGGCATCCGCTCGGCCCCTTTACGAATATCAAGCAAATTTGAACCGGTAAGCAGGAGGGTTACATTTTTAAGTTTTCCTTCATCTGCCAGCGCTTTTACTCCTCGCTGCCACTTTCGCACAAATGATATCTCATCGAGAAAAATATAGAGGCGCTGTGGGTTCCCAGGCCTTATATTTCGAAGATAGCAGTCAATCAATTCATAAAGCTGATTAAAATCTTCAATCCTGTCTAATGAAAAATAGAAAACATGCTTTCTGGGTATTCGTAATTCAAGTAAAAGTCTGCGAATAAGCAGCTTCATGCTTGTGCTTTTCCCAATTTGCCGCGGCCCCCGAAGCGTCAAAATTGCATCTGTATCCTCGGGATACTCAAACATTACAGGAGGAATGTACTGATAGCTTTCCCGCTCGTAGTCTGCTATCTTTTCATCGTCCAGTATCAGTTCTTCACGAAACCACCATGGGTTATGTTGCTGTAAAAGCTGAAACGAAATTTCCATGAACCACCTGACATGTATTTGTTATATACATAATTTATAACAGATATTGTATCTGGTAGATACAATACTTTTGTATAAAAATAAAGAAAAAATGTGGTTTAAAAAATAGAATTAAAATTTATATCCATCCGGATGGTTTCTGTGCCATTTCCAGGCTGAGGCGACGATATCTTTTAGTTTTGCATGCTTTGGGTTCCAATGTAGTTCCTGACGGGCCAGATCTGAAGAGGCTATAAGAACTGCCGGATCTCCAGATCTGCGCGGAGCAAATTCGAAAGGAACCTTTCTGCCGCTTACGAATTCCACGGTTTTGACTACTTCCAGGTTTGAAAAGCCTTGTCCATTTCCAATGTTATATTTGCCGTTGGGATGTTTATCCAGATTTTCAAGCGCCTGGATGTGAGCCTGAACCAGATCCAGCACATGTATATAGTCCCTCACGCAGGTGCCGTCTTTTGTCGGGTAATCGTTGCCGAATATTTGCAGCTTTTCACGCTGCCCAAGCAGAACCTGGATGGTTACCGGAATGAGAAGGGTTACGTGACGTTTTGCATCACCAAACCTTTTACTTGCCCCGGCAGCATTGAAGTATCGCAGGGCATTGAATTTGAGGCCATAGGCGATATGGTACCAATCTAAAATCTTTTCAAACATCAGCTTGGATTCTCCGTAAGGATTAATCGGCATCTGAGGATGTTTCTCGTCCACAGGGATATACTGAGGCTCGCCAAAAGTGGCGGCGCTGGAGGAAAAGATCATACGCTTGCAGTTAGCCTCTCGCATGGCATCAAGAAGTATAATCCCGTTTACCACATTATTATTGAAAAACTGATCCGGGTTAGTCATGGAAGATTCTACCCTGGTATCAGCCGCGAAATGGATTACTGCATCAATAGAGTACTTCTGAAAAATCGTCTTCAATAAAGATTGATCGCCAAAATTCCCTTCATAGAAGATAGCTTCAGGAAGAACCGCTTCACGGTGTCCTTCCTGCAAATTATCTATTACTACCACCTTGTGCCCCTGAAGCAAAAACTCTTCAACACAAATAGAGCCGATATAGCCGGCTCCTCCTGTAACCAGTAGCGCCATAGCATTTTTTATCCTTATTTTTTACCCTTTGATTTTTTGCCGTGTGTATCTTCCTTGCGGTCTGTCAACTGACAGGCATCTTTCATTCATGTGGAAATTCCCAATTTAGGCAGGATATACATCTGTAAAAGGAACCAGGCTCCTGCTATTACCAGCAAAATAATTGTTTCTTTCATTATTTTTCTCCTTATTAAAATTCCCCTGAGCATCTTATCACATGATCATGCGCCTGCTTTACTGCCTCTTTTACCTCTTTTGATTGCGGCAGAATTGACGCAAGCTGCTCTATATACTTCCGGTTTTGAAGGGCCTGGAATGAGGGGACAAAATTCAGATCAAATGCCCAGCCTATCAGGAGCAGTTTAAAATCGTTTAATGTTTTCAAATCATTTATTCTTACTGTTTTGCATTCTTTCAAAGTCTGTAAAACCTGCGGCGAACATACAGGTTCATCGGGAAGGCCAAGTTCGATGGTTGGATTTGGATTTTTTTCCCGTTCATTGTAGTAATCAATAAAAACCTTCCATATATCAAGTTTGTCAGCATCTCGAAGAAGCCGTATAAAAAACAGGGTTTTTTCATCTTCTGCTTCTGGAAGAACAGCGACATTATGATATGCAACAGCTTTTGTAATCAGTCTTTTTTCATATTTTGAAAATGCAGACAAAATTTTATGCGTCTCTATTTGTTGCAATCCCAGTGTGGCATGGTTTTCAGAATCCATATCCTTGAATGTGCCGTATACAGCATATTGTTTAAACCTTCCGATGTCATGCAGTAAAGCCATTGTTTCCGCTAACAGCATCTCCTGCTCTGAAAGGCCCAGCGATTTGCCTAACATGACAATATTATCGCACACCCGTTTTGTATGTTCCTCTTTTAACCTGATAGCGCGGTTATATTCTGAATCAGCGGTGTAATAACTGGACACATAATCGGCAAACCAGTTCTTTAAATGTATAAGTTCACTTTTTTTCATAAATACTTTTTTGTAACAATTTAGGTTTTTCGTAAAAGTTCAGCCACTAAGTCACAAAGGCACAAAAGAACTTTGATTTTAAAGCCTTATCAAAAAGAGAAAAAAAGGTTTAGATACGGCATATACTGTACATTAAGAATTATATTA
>JAUWFS010000002.1:0-48146 GCA_030606805.1 Deltaproteobacteria bacterium | reverse complement strand
GATGAACAGGGCATTAATCAATTTAAAAAGATGCAAGAAATGCTTGCGAAAGGGACTCCTACCAGATTGGATTTTGCCCTTGAAGATCCAAGTAAATATTACGGGGAAAGAGACCCGGGTTATGAACAAACTGAAGAAACGAAAAAAAGATATGCTGAGTATTATGCAGCTCTTGAAGAAATGGCAGAGAATGCAGACATGAAAGCAATTATGAGAGAGAGAGAGAGATTAGCAGAATTAACCCCATTTATAGCGGCAAGACATGAAATTTGGCTTTCTGCTTATGAGGCTGAAGAAAACAGATTAGATGAATATGCATCTTATAGAACAGGGCAGGAAAGAAGTGTAGCAGAACAAATTAGAGCCATTAGAATGACAGATAAAACATTTGCTTTAGCCGCTCTTAAAGAAAAATATGAAAATTATAAAAATTTTACTGATGATTTAATCGGATTAGAATTATGGCGAGCTGCAAAAGAAAAGGAAATACGGGAATCAGGATATGATGACATGGAAAATGCAATGCAGGGCTGGGCAAATAATTTCAGTTCTACTCTAAACGATATGCTATGGGGCGCTGAAGTTACATTTAAAAGCATAGCCGAATCTTTCGCTAAAATGATTACTCAAATGATGATCCAACAATCTCTTATAGAACCGATGTTTGATAAAAGCGGCGGTTGGTTCGGAGCTGCTTTAGGTTGGTTATCAGGGTTAGGAGGAGGAGGCGTTCCTGGGGGTACAGGTCCGATAACATATGCCGCGCAAGGCGGAATATTTCCTGGTGGTATTTCCGGTTATTCCAACCAAATAATAAACAAGCCGACTCAGTTTGCCTTTGCCAGAGGTTCAGGACTGATGGGCGAAGCCGGACCTGAAGCTGTTATGCCTTTAACAAGAACACTGGGTGGTGATCTTGGTGTAAAAACAGAAGGCGGAAGGGGAGATACTATTATTATTATAAATGCAATAGATACTAAATCGTTTGCAGAAGTTGTAGAAAGAAATCCAGGAAGTATTGTAACTGTAATTGGGGAGGCCCTTGAAGGGAAAACAGGATTACTTGATACTATAAGGGAGACAATATAAATGGCTACTTTTCCAGAATCAAGTCCATCTCCACGATATCCATTAGTTGTTGAACCCGAATTTAACACTTTAATCAGTGGTTTTGATGGAAGGGGAGAACAAAGAAGAAAGAAATCATTATACCCAAAATATAATGTTACAGTAAAATATGATAATATATCAGTTGCAGAAGCAAAAACATTATGGGAATTTTATATAGCAAGATCAGGTGCTTATGAAGCTTTTTATATTTATGATTTGGCTTTGTTGTTAGGACATTCTTTTAATCATGTAGGAGAATATTGCGGGACAGGAGACGGTTCTACAACTATATTTGATATTCCGGGAAGAAGTACGTCTTCAAGAACAGTTTATTCAGATGGTGTTGATGTAACTTCCGATGTTTCTTTTCTTACCGGAGGAGGATCATCAAGTAGTGATAGAGTTCAGTTTGATGTCGCAGCTCCTGCTACAGGGAAAATTATTACAATAGACTTTACAGGATATTTAAGAATGAGAGTAAGATTTTTAGAAGATAAATTGCCAAGAGGAGTATTTATCTATAATCTTTATGTATATGGTATAAAACTTAAAGGATTGGCATCGGCATGAGAGATTTATCATTATTTATTGAAGCCGCAATGGCCGCAGAACAAGGGAAAATGTTTTGGTTCCTTGAATTGCAATTAAACACGATTTTGCGTTATACGGATTGTGATATTGATTTGTGGATAAGTACTGAAATTTATGAATTCTGGAATTTTAAAAGCACAGCACATAGCTTTACGGGAAATAATCTCACCATTACAGAAAATTCTAATTCGATTACAATAGAAGCCACTGCCGTTGATCCCATATTAATAAAAGCCGTCTCTTTTAGCGGAGGAGATTATTACAAAGTCCAAATCCGGATAAAACGAATAGCGGGGGCAACCTGGGATGGCAAATTGCTTTACTCAACAAGCGGACATGGTAGCTCTGCATCATACTATAAAGCTTTTTCGCAACCGTCTGATTTTTCCGAATATCAGATTATAACGCTTGATATGAGCGATTTGACTGCCGGTGGTGATGATTGGATAAATAACACAATTACAGAATTGCGATTTGATTTTGGTACCGGGGTAGATGATGATTTTGAAATAGATTATATTTATGTTGTTAAGAATATCAATAAGTTTGAGACAATGCCGTTTGATATTTCAACTATTAATTACAGTGCTAAGTCTTCTGTAGACAAGGTTATGATCAACATTCAGAATGTTGATTTGCAAATGTCGGCGGTGTTCCTGAATGAAAATATTATGAATAAATGGGGCATTTTATGGATTGGGTTTTTTGATAGTAACAATGTCATTATAGATCAGCCTATTGAATTATTTAGAGGACTTGTGTCTACATGGAAATTAAGTGAGCTTAAAGCGTCAATAACTTTAGTTAACGAGTTTATATTTTGGAATAAAAAAACATTACGGAAACATCAATCTTCTTGTAGATGGGCTTTTAAAGGCACCGAATGTGGATATTCAGGAGCTGAAACATGGTGTGATCAGGGATATGCCAGATGTACAGCATTAAGCAATACAGATAATTTTGGCGGAGATAGATGGCTGCCTGATTTGATGGAAAAGGAAATATATTGGGGACGGACAACAAACAAATAAAAGGCTTCGGGCAAATAACGAGGAAATATCTGGGACAACCATTTGACGAATGTACCTGTTTACAATTGATATACAATATCTATAGAGATGCGGGGTTTATCTTAACCACTTTTGAGACTGAATATAATGGGCATAATATGAATAATTATATGCCTTACTGGGAAATAAATCCCGATCAAGCAATCAAGGATATGATTGAAGTATTGAAAAAAACCGGAAAAGGTGTTGATCTTAAGTTTCTAAAACCGGGGGATATAATAGTAATAGAATATAAAGATTCAAAATTTCCATCAATCTATGTGGGGAATAATAATATAATGGTATCAACAAGAGAACAAGGAGTTATAGTATCGCCTCTTGGAAATAGATTTCAAGTTATAATGGCACGGAGGTTGATTTAATGCCAGGAATAGGAGCAGCTCTGGCAGTAGGAGGATGGGCAGGCTTTTTTGCTTTTGCAAAAATAGGGATAACTGCTTTTGCGCTTTTACAAAGTGTAAGCATAGTAAATAGGAAAAGTCCTTCATCGTCAAAATTAGATGATAAGGGCAGACTTATTAATACTCGCAGCACTTCGGAAGTTTATCGACTACCATACGGCAAAACAAGAGTCGGCGGGAACCTGATTTTTGCAACTACAACAGGCACAGATAATAAATATCTTCATATGATTCTATCTTTGGGTGAAGGCGAAGTTAATCAAATAGCCCAAGTTGACAGTGTTGATCAGATATTTCTCAATGATGAACTTTATACAGAATCGGATTTTGCAGACAATTTTTATTATGAATTTTTCAGCGGTTCTTCAACTCAAAATGTATGCGCAACATTGCATACAGCTTATCCAGCCTGGACTGATCCCAGACGATATTCAGCATATCTCTATTGTCGATTTGAATATGACAGAGATAAATTTGTATCAATTCCCAACATAACGACAGTTTTGGAAGGGCTTAAACTCAAGAATTTTGCCACTGAAAATGACTATGATTCCATGCCTATGGCTTATACTAACAATCTGGCATATTGCGTTTATGATCTGCTTACAAGAAGAAGTGTCAGAGGTGGGAAAGAGCTTGATCCAACAAGAATAGATTTGCCTTCTTTTAGAGATGCGGCAACATATTATGATACATATGGTTGGACATGTAACATGTCCATAGATAGAGATCAGAGCGTTGAAGACAATATTGCCATGCTGCTTGCAAATGGTCGAAGCGAAATAATATATTCTGATAGCAAGTTCAAGCTAAAATTCAGAGATACCAGGGAAGAATCTGTCTGTATGCAAATAACAGAAGATGATATAATTCAATATGGCAAAGAAAGCACAATGGAGATCGCTCCTGCTGCAACATTATTCAGCCGACCCAACGCCGTCAAAGCTACATTTATTAGTGCAGACAAGAATTATCATCAAGATGAAAAAATATTTCAGGATGACGATGCTTATGATACAGAAGGAGATTACAGAGAACTTGCAATTGAATTGTCTGGATTATCTTCTTTGGATAAAGTCATCCCGATGTCTTATTATTACCTGGAAAGAGCAAGATGGGGCAATATAGTAAGTATGATGGTAGGCAATAAAGGAATATCTCTTGAGCCAATGGATTTGATCGAAATAACTCACAGGATGCCTGGCTGGACAGATGCTGTTAAACCTATGTATAGAGTAGAAGCCGCACAACTTCAGGAAGATGGCAATGTTGCCCTGGCCTTACTACAAGAGCATGATGATCTTTATAATGACGATTACGATATAGATACTCAGGAATTATTTGTTACAGATTTACCTAAGCCTGGGGCTGCTGTGTCCGGTGTTATTAATGTGTCTCATGCAGAAGAAGTATACTATTACAGAAATAGAAGTTTTACAAGATGGAAGATAGATTTTGACCCGCCTTCAGTCTCAGATTATCCGTTTTGGGATTATGCTGAAATATGGCTTAAAATAGGTTCCGGCGATTACAAATTCATGACAAAGGCTACGTCTGATTATCAACTTGACCCAGTTGAAGAAGGGGAGACATATTATATCAAAATAAGGTCTGTCTCAATATTCGGAGCCAAAGAAAACTTTGACTCTGCTTATGTTGTTTCAAAACAGATAGTTGGTAAAACAGATGTACCATCCAACATGTCTGCTATTACGGCTGTGGCTTCCGGAGATACTGTAAATGTTTATGGGGATGAAGTTGATAATCCTGATATATCCGGTTATGAATTGAGAATTGGATCTGCATGGTTAGGAGGTATCTTTATAGCTTTTAATGAGACTCCTAACTTTAGATTAACTGGTGTAAAACCCGGTACCTTTACATTTTGGTGTGCGCCCAAAGATAACAGCGGTAATTATGCTGCTACTCCTGTATCAGCTACCTGCACAATATTCTATCCATCTGGTTATACTGATAAAAACACTTGGTCATGGGACTATAATGGGATTGGAATCCACAATAATACAGAATACGAACTGTATAATGGAGACGATTGTTTGAAATGCAGTCATGGGTTGGTGACCGGCGATTTATTGGATGAAGATTGCGCTGATATTTCAGATTGGGTCGATAATGATAATATCAATGGGGTTTCTCAAGTTAATCCGGCAGGATGCTTTGAGTTTCATACTCATACTGCAGTAACAAATAATTGGGCACAGCGATATAGAGATATAGGAAGTATGCCTGATAAAGTTACTTTTGAAATTCGTGTCAAACATAATGCTCTGGGCACACGTGCAAATGATGATGACTTTGTTGGCTATATATCAGATGCGTCTACAGTATTTGGTTATAGTTTTAGTTCTGAGGGTTGTTTTATTCATAATAATACCTGGGTCGAAATAGGTACTGATCTTGTTATATGCGATGGATCAGAATGGCAAATATGGCGATTTGTTATTGATTTCACAGCCAAGACAGTGGACATATATCTTCATGATAGCTCGCATAGTGCAGAAAAAGTGGCCACAGGTCAAGCTTTTACAAGCGCAACCGCCGCAACTGACGGCATGCTTTATCTTTGGCAGCTCGGACAAACTACTAATGATAGAATAACCTATATAGATTATGTAAGATTGCAAGATGGATTCATTCCTGTTGATGTTTTATTAAATGGAGTTTGGACCTCCCCTGAATATGATCTTGGTTCTGAAAAAACAGTGCGGATTTGGGCTGATTTTTTAACAGTTTTTGTCAGCTCAGCAGCATCCTGGGAAGGTATCTTTTCAGGTTCAACTAAATGGGAAGATAAAATAGATGCAAATACAAGATGGTATGAATTAACAACTCCTGATGTTGCGGCTATTTTGGCTGCAAAAATTAAATGGGGTACAGCCACCGGTATATATCCAAATGAAGTAGATTTTTTTCAGATACTTGCTCCTGAGTTTACGGCACGATATATTCAAGTTGAAATAGAGATAACCGACCCACAATCAGATGCAAATTTATATATTAAGGAATTAAACCTTAAGGCCGCATATTGGAGTTAAAATGATAAAATATAAACTTGACAACATTACAAAACAAGGCAAGGATTTTGTAGCATATATCCATGTAATGGACGGAGAAAAGATAATTCAAACAACGAGCCTGGTATTCAGAGACAAAGAAGATTTCAAAAAAGTTCTCAAGATGAAAACGGCTAAAATTAAAGCTGAATATGATGGGAAACAGATTAAAAAAACTGAAATCGAACAGGCTTTAAAGGAGATGGTATAATGAGTCAAGATTTTACAGATGACTGTTTTGCAAGTGACCATGTGGTGCAAACAGATATGGCAAATATAGAAAAGAATTTTGCAGCATTAAAGTCGGGCTTTTCTGGAGCAGCAACACCATCAAATTTAATTGCTGGGATGTGGTGGTTTGATAAAACTACCAATATTTTGAAATTAAGAAATGAAGCTAATAATGCCTGGCAAAGTGTATGGGATTTTGCAAATAATAAACCCGTGATTACGAACCTGTCTAATGAAATAACAGGCGCCATGATTGCCGCCGCTATTAAAGATCCCGCAGCAGGCACTTACGGACTTAGACGGCTTGGTACAACGGCATTAAAGGCATGTGCTGGTAATGATGCAAGGCTCGGAGCGATTGGTGATGCAAGCGTTTCGCAGGCTAAGCTTAAAACAAGTATGGGAAATGTAAGTACTACAAATACTTCGGGGGTACTGTTGACATTGCCTGGGGGGACATACGGTTTCTATCCCCAAATAAAATCAAGTCATGCTGATTCAGCCAGTGATGAAGTGCATCTTTCCGCAGTTGGTAATAATGTCATTGGAACTTCCTATGCTACAAGAATATGGATAAAGGTTCATTCGGGGAGAACAGTATATGCTCAACAACGTTACGTAACAGCTTCCGGCGAAGTTCATTGGATATTTATATTAAGAGATAAAATAACTAAAAAAATAACTTCTATGTATCAAGCTCCCGATCATCCTTGCTTTGGAAATGGCGGCAAACCTTTGCTTCTACCTCACCCCTTTGGGGATTATAACGAAATTAAACACGAAATAATAGTCATCAATCCATCCCTTAAAGAAATAGAGCAAATGGAATCAGAAACTATTGTTGATGATGAAATGAAATCAGATAAAGATTTGCTCGAAGTCATTACAGAAAATTATAAGATTGACGAAAATTCAAATCCTGCATGGCCTACTAAAGCAGTAACAGTTGGTTTGCCAAAATATATTAAAGATAAAAAAGACAAGAAAATATTAGCTGATTATAGATTTATGGGAAAAAATGATATTGTTGAACCAATTAAAAAAATAATTCCAAAGCCTGATTATATCAAGGTAAAAACATTAAAAAGGATAAGCCATGCTTGAAACAATAGCAATTATATCAAATGGAATTGTAGTTGTGGCAATTGGCGCTTTATATACAAAGATTAATTCTCACGGAAAAGAGTTGAATGATCATAAAATCTATATTGCGGAAGAAATCACAAAGCGCCCTGATTTTGATCAAGTAGATAAGAAAATTTGTGTTAAGCTAAAGCCGGTTAAAGATACCTTGACTAAAGTTGAAGAAAAATTGCTTGATCATCTACTGAAGACAAAATGAAAGCAATAGCAGAACAAGCAGCTCAATTAGTAACAGAAGCCCAGATGATAGCTGATAATCTTGCAGACTACAATCCGGGGCTTAGCAAGGATAAGGTTCCTCTTGAGATTCTTCAATATGACCTTGCCTGCTTAGGAAAAGATTTAACCTGGCTTTATAGTGAGATTGGAAAGGAGGTAAAAGACAATGATGACTTATGAAATGTGGCAGGATATTCCAAACTTTTCTCCTAAAGAATTTAATGCTACTGGGATGTCAAGTATCCTTATTTGTACCTTACAAGATATGAGGGATTATACAGGCCGGAGAATTAATATTCATAGCGGATATCGAAAGGGAAAGCCCGGATACCATCCACTTTGTATGGCTGCTGATTTGGATATAGAAGGCTTGCATGTAATTGATATGTATCTTGCCGCTGAAAGATTTGATGCTTTTAATGGCATAGGAGTTTATCCTAACTGGAATTCTCCTGGGATTCATGTTGATGTCAGACCATACACAAAACAAGGAATTGATTCGCGTTGGGGATCATTTGAGCCTGGTAAATATGTAAGACTTGATTATAAATTTTTTAGAAAGGTAATGAAAGGAGAATTATTATGAAAAAGTTAAGTGTATTATTCGTAGTTGGATTGTTTTTTTTGGTAGGTTGTGCCACAGATCAGGGCCAGCCGCAAATTCAGATTGACCCAGAAAGTCAAGTAATCATCGCGAAAATTGCAGGACGAAGAGCGGGCTATGAATTAGAAAAACAATACCCTGAAGTATCACATGAGGTTTTGGCTTTAAGTAAGGCAATTTTGATTGAGGAAGAACCAGATATTGTAAGGATTGTGATTGATAGGTTGGTAATCGTACTTGCCGCAGAGATTGACGATCCTTTGTTAGCGGCTGATTTGCGAGATATTGTGGCGCTGATAAAGATTGAAACTGGAATTGAGATTGCTGATGAACACATGCGGCTTATTCAGGCCACTGCTGAAGGGTTGATTTCTGGCATTAAGATTGCGAAATTACATGAGGTATAATTATGGAAAATAAACATGAATTAATCAGAGTAATTACAAGATCGGTTGCGTTTCTTGTTCCGTTAATAGCGATATGTATCGGGATGTTTGTTCTGGAGAAAGTTCAGGACACTCTTATCGGAGCGGTTATGGGTATGGCATCAATGGCTGGAGTTTTTTATTTTAAAAAGCCGGAAGATGGATAATGTTTTGAGTAATTAACTGCCCTATTGCCCAGCCTATCCAGGTAACAGGGCAGCTAAAATTTGCAGGGGAGGGTTAAGTTTATTTTTTCATTGCATCTTTTGCCACTGCGGCAGCCATTGCATCCATAAAAACGGGCGTCTTGGCTACTAAATGAGCCACTTCATCTACATTCCACTGACGATCAATTGCAACATCGCTGTGACGAACTGCTTGCTTACCGACCATATTAGCTGTTTCTACAGCATTTTGGAGCGCCTGTAAGGCAACGTCCTGCCTTGCGTTATCGTGCTGTTGAGCATCACTTAAAGTTTTGTCCACGATGGTTCTGTTCCGCCGAATACTTTCCAAGCTTTCATGTTGAAATTCATCATAGGTTCGCTTGATGTTGGCGAACCACGCCTCATCTTTCCCTACTTCAAATTCTCTTTCCATAATATTTCTCCTTTTTAAATTCCCCTGCAAACTAATGTTTATCACTTTTTACTGTATTCCATGCTCGCCGAATATCCTCGAAGAGACATTCAGTTTCTATAATTTTATTGTCATCCTTTATTTTAATCTTCATCCTTCCTGCAATTTTATTAATGATTATTTCTACATCATCAAGCCCTATATCTTTATATGTCGGAATATTTATGTTTGATAACGGCATTTATTTCCTTTCTTTTTCTGTTAACAAAGGTTGCTCATGTCTTTCGTATTCCCAACGCCGATTTTGTTTAATTTCCTCATTTAATGCTCGTACTTGAGCCCATGCTAAAGATGGCAGGAATTGTTCAAGGGCTTCAGCGTAATCACTAAGTTCTTGGCATCGGGTCAATCTGGTCTGTAAATTTTTGCACTCAAACCGGCAATCGCTAAGCCTACGCTGATTTTCAAGAGGTATGATAATGGCAAGCAAAATAATAGCAACGAATACTACTAATATTATATATTTCATTTAATCCTCAATCATGTCTTTGATTTCATCATTCATAATTTATCCTTCAATTTAAATCTAACCTTGCGCAAGAATTTGTATTACGTTGCCATTTAAATCAACCATCGCTGAAATAAATCCTTTAACGATTGCACCAAACCCATTTTTTCCACGGTAAGTTGTTTTTACAATAAGATAAGAGCCTTTATCTACAACCAAAGTATCTATGTGTTTATATGACCCTGGGTCATTCATGGTTTTTTTGATAAATCTTGTCAAGCCCCTGTGTGACCCGTCCCAGGCAGAAAAATATTTCATTATCTGTTCATCAGAATTAATCCGGGTGGTTTGAGTTTTATTTAGAGCATCATACTGAGCCTGAGCTCGGCTCTCGGCTATCCTCATAGCTTGGCTCTCGGCTTTTATTTTGGTTCGTGTTTCTTGAGCTAAAATAATACCTGAAAATTTGTCCTGCTTTTTAGCCTGAATGAAAGCTTTGGCCGCTTGATTAACCAGGAAAGCTTTACTCTGCTTTTCAGCCTGAAGGACCTGCTTTTCAGCGTTTTCAGTTTGAATTGTATATAAAACTGCGACAATAAGCCAAATAGAAACAAAGAAAAAGAGTGATAAACGAAATAGATACCACAACCCATTATGTATTTTTTTATTTTCCATTTTTGTTTCCTCCTGTTTAATTGTTGACGGTTTAAAATCGAACCTTTTAAATTATACCTATAATATATTTTTGACCCTGTCAATACAAAAATAAAAATAATTATTTTATTGACAGACCTTTTTGAATAGTTTAATATCCAGAAAAACATCAAAAAGGAAGGTATTGAACAATGAAAAAAACAAGCCTGATAAATTTAACTCAAGCACAGCAAATTGATTGTTACCGGTTCCCGCTGATTTCAGCAAAGGTCAACTGGATTATAACCGGTTTTTTGTTTGGTGCGTTTGCCGGATGGTGCGGAGCGTGGCTTATGATTGCAAAGATAAATGGATAAAGGAGAAGGCTTATGGCTAAAATCGTAAAAATAGATACTTGTGCAGCTTGTCCTTATAAGCTAATGACACCGGATTTTAAGCGAAAATGTAGAATTTCTGGGTACAAAACTATTGATGTGCCTATTACAACTATACCTGATTGGTGTCCTCTCGAAGATGATAAAAATCAAAAAACAAAATAAAAAGGAGATATTGAAATGCCAGAGAGAAAACCTTTAACACGAAAACTTTTAAGGGACAAAATTCAAACAATTTATAGGACTCAAGACCGCTGTGCATACGAGATTGGCATTGACGCAGGCATCCTGAGTAGGATCATCAACTGTACAAAAGACCCGACTGAAGAGCAGTTAGGCGAGCTGTGTAATTATTTAAACATGACAGCAAAGGAGGTAAATACTAAAGATGAGTGAAAACAAAAAAAAGATTGCGGCTTACGATATCGAAACGATTGCAAGGCCATTGCCGGATGAGGTTGTGAACGAACTTTGCAAAACTGGCAACCTGAAAGACCCTGATAAAATCGCAGCGAAACAAGCAGAGGCACGGTCAAAACTTGGAATGAATCCTTTGACCGCTATGCCTTGTTGTGGCGGCTGGTATGCGTCCGATGAGGATTGTGGTTATATTATGTTGGAAAGTAACGAACATAAAACACCGCTTTCAGAAGAAATGTTCTTGCGTGAATATTGGCAAAAGCTTTCCGAGTATAATGTTTTAATCGGCTTCAACTGTTTTTCTTTTGACAGCCGGATTTTGTTACTCCGTTCAGCGGTACATGATATTGAAATCCCATTTCGATTTGACCGGAAAAAATATAGCTCCGCAGGAAATCATATTGATCTGCGTGGAGTGCTAACAGATTGGGAAACGTTTGAAGCAGGAAAGTTAGGATTCTTTTTGTCAATGTTCGGTCTGGCCGGCAAAACAGAAGGCATGGACGGTTCGATGATGCAAGATTACTGGAATGAAGGGTTGCATGATGAGATCGGAAAATATTGTCAACAGGATTGCAAAGCGACTTTTCAACTTTTTCAGAAGATTAAACGATATTTTTTGTAAGAAGGAGGTATAAAATGAGCAAATATAAGGTGTGGAAATGCAAAATAATTGTTCCAATTGACACTAAATTGCCAAAGGGGTTTGATTTGCCACCAAGACAAGCCGCAATGGAAGCCATTGAAGAGGTAGGCATTGAGATCTTTGCTTGTTTTTCTGGATGGGGAGGCAGTCTTTCAAAAGCTGAACTTGAAGTCCTTGATAAAGAATAAACCTAAAAAAGGGGGAGGTAACAAATTATGCCAGTTAAAGGATTAATGCCCGGACTCATGGAGGTCGGCAAAATAAAAATCGGTATTAAAGGGGATATGGTCAAATCAAAAGACGGCAACGAATTCCGTCTTCCACAAAAAATTGATCATTTCCGGATAGTCAAAAATGAACGTGATGAAAATGATGATTATATTCTTGATGATCAAATTATTGAAATCATCAAAGACAACCCTGCAGCGGTCTATAATAAAGAAATGAATATTATAGGCATACCTATCCGGTTGCTTTATAATGAAATTGATCTTGTGTTCCCGACTCAATATGTTTCGTATGTAAATGGCAAATTGTCATGTTCAGGTAACGGTATCAAAGGAGTTACACGGGATGGTCGTGAGGTGGTCTGTCCCTGCAAAAGATTGGATGGGGCATATACAGGTAAGGATAAATGTAAGATATCAGGGACTCTTTCCTGCATTATTGAAGGTTCAAATGTAGGCGGTTGTTATAAATTTAGAACTACTTCGATAAATTCTGCCCGTTATATCCTTTCTTCACTCATGTTGATTAAAGCAGCCACCGGGGGCCTGTTGTCATTTATTCCTTTGCGGTTAGTTATCAATCCGAAAAAAACAATCATACCTACAACCGGGGCTCCGACAACGATATATGTTGTTACTGTTGAATTTCAGGGTGGTATTGATCAACTGCAAAAGAAAGCTCTTGAAATGGGAAAAGAACGTGTCAGCCTAATCGAGAACATGCGAGATATTGAAATTGAGGCCCGAAAAATTGTGTCATCTGATGCTGATACCGACAGGGAAGAGAAGGAATTTGCAGAGGAGTTCTTTCCCGAAAACATTGAAACAACGGAGGTAACAAGTGGCAAAGACAATGTTAAAAAAGCAGACAAGGCAAAAGAAGCTGGAAGCGAAGCAGTCAAGACAACGGTCAAAACGGAACCGGCAAAGAAAGAAGATCCTTTACTTGGACATGCGAGAAAGGCTAAAGCCGTAAAGCCTGTTGAAAATGTTGAAGTTGTTATGCCTGTTGAACCTACCAAAACTATTGAATCTGAACAAACAAAACCCGCGGTGATAGCGGCGTCTGATAAAATCAAAAAAGACCAACTCAAAGTCATCCTTGATCTGAAAGTCAATATGTTAAAAATCAACGATCAAAAAGCATGGGCAAGTTTAATCAAAGGTATGAAGTTTGGAAAGGATGTCAAAAAGGCTAATGACATGACTGCCTTGCAGGGTGATAAATTCATTGAAACCTTGAAAGCTCTTGCTGATGTCCCTTTTTAAGCCCACGGTCATTGTTTTACTTGGTTATCATTTATGGCCGGAAAAACATTGATTATGCGGGCGAGCAGGTTTTGGGATATCCGGGAACGTTGGCAACTGATAATAGAGAGACGGAAAAAATCAAACAATATTTAATAAAGAAAGGAGTGTAAAACGATGATTACACAAGAAACAGCGGCAAGGATTTGGGAGTGTTACCGCGAAATCCAAACCGCCGAAAAACTACTTAATGACATGGCAAGGCTTGAAAAGGAATATAATTTTGAACCTGCCGAACAAAAGCTAAGGAATGCTTTTGGCAAAAAGAAAGATCTTCAACTTGGTATTCCTTCTGGTGAAAACTCTCATAGATTATTCAATGTTTCGCCTTATCTTGCTAAATCTGTCATAAATGCCCATGTAGCTAACAAAAAAGCCGAGCTTATTGAAGCGAATGAACAGGCAAGAATCGAATTAGAAAATTAAAATCAAACAATATTTAATCAAAAAAGGAGTGTAAAATTATGGTAGAATCAACTTTAAGTTGGGACGATGACGATATCGACATTGACGAAGAGGTATCTGAAGAGGACATCAAGGAAACTGAAAGCATGGGCAAAGTTGCCGTGGGCCGGTATTTTTGCGAATGCGTGGGATCTGAACCAAAACAGAAAGACTTTGCGAATTATAGTTGCATCGCTGCAAATCTGCGCTGGGAAATTCAAAAGGTGTTGGAGCTGAACGGTGTTGTGGTTCAGGGTGATGAGGGCGAAGCATATGAGGGCCGGGCAATTTTTGACGATGTGGCGTTATATTCAGGCATGGAAAAAGATGGTATGAGAAAACGCCGGATATTGATTGCAAAGCGGGTTGGGCTGATTGGTGGATCTGATGATAAGATTACAAAGGAAATGTGGAAAACTGGAATCATCGGCAAGAAAGCTATTATTAATTATATTGAAGAAGGTTATATTCCTAAAGGTTCAACAGTTGAAAAGAAAGCAAGGAAGGTAGCCTTTGATGGCTACGATTCAGCCGACGGCATGGAGATCACAGATCAAACACCGGATATTGACTCGATTTAGGTTGACTTTTTAAATTGTTTTATATATATAAAAAAACATGGTAAACAATACGAAATATAAATTAAGCTTGCAAGATAGAAAAGCTTCCTGGAACCTCTATTCCGTAAGGATAGAGCGGAGTCGTATCCGACCATATTCCAGGAAGTTTTTTTGTTTTTAGGAGTATATATAAAATGAGTAAACCATTACAATTAGTAGGACAAAAATTTGGTAGATTAACTGTGATTGCAAAAGCCGGAAATGATAAAAAATCTCAATCACTTTGGTGGGTGAGATGTAGTTGTGGTGAATATTTAATAAAAAAAGGAGAAGAATTAAAAAGGGGATTTCGCCGAGGACTTTTAAAATCATGTGGTTGTTTACGCCGAGAAACAACTATAAAAAATTTTACAACTCATGGAAAGTGTCACACCTCTGAATATTCAACTTGGCAAAATATGAAAGCACGTTGTTTAAATATAAACAATACAGGTTATAAATATTATGGTGGTCGGGGAATCAAAGTCTGTGACCGTTGGTTAAAATTTGAAAACTTTTTTGAAGATATGGGATTAAAACCAAAGCCGGAACTTACTTTAGAACGAGTTAACAACGAAAAAGGTTATTCACCTGAAAATTGTATTTGGGCTACAAAAAAAGTACAAGCTAATAATCGTAGAAATAGTAATAACCATGCCGGATAAAACAGCTACTCATAACGGTTTAACTTGCATCTTCACGGAAGCAGATCATTCGTATCGTATTAAAGAAACGGGTGATCTGCTTACTTCTGTAACTACTATTATTAAGAGTTACACTCCCCCCTTTAACGCTCTCAAAATGGCTCAACGCATGGTTGATAAGAAAAAACCGAAGTATGTAGGTTTATCTGTTAATGAAATCCAATATCAATGGAAAGAAAAAGCAACCCTATCATCAATGGAAGGGACGGAATTACATGCCTTATGTGAACGATGGCCGGGCAAAGGATGTTGGGGCTGGCTTCCAAAAACATATAGATTATTGAGAATGGGTAAACAAGTTAATAAATTATTTCCGAAGTTGCTTGAGCGGTTCAGATTGGTTGCTGCTGAACAAATTGTCTTTTCTCCGAGCATGGAGATTGCCGGTCAGATAGATTTATTAATGGCCGATGATACTGCGCAGCAAGGCATTATAATCGATTGGAAAACTAATAATAAGATCACTGATGAAGAAGGTGCATTCGGGAATATGCTGGAACCGATTGAACATTTGAAAAATTGTGACGTTGTTAAATATGGGTTGCAGCTTGGGTTGTATGAGAAAATGTTGATTGATGAAAAATACTACCCTGAATTTAAGGGGTATAGAAAGGCGCTTGTGCATGTGAGGGAATCATTCGGGAAGATAGTTAAGGTTGATAATTATGATGAGGAAATAGAATGTTTGATGTTATGAAGCCAAGGATACTTGATGCAACTTGTGGTACACAGGCAATGTGGTTTGTTAAAAACAATCCATTAGTATTATATGTAGATAAAAGAATGGAAACCTTTGAATCTTCATTGCCTGGAAGAAAACCTTGGGTTATTAAACCAAATATTATATGTAATTTTGTCGCTTTACCATTTAAAGATAACACTTTTCATTTAGTTTGTTTTGATCCGCCACATATGAATTCATTGGGCAAAAATGCTTGGATGGCAAAAAGGTATGGAAGGCTTTTCCCTGATTGGGAATCAGATTTGCACGGAGGATTTGAAGAATGTTTTAGAGTTTTAAAACCAAACGGAATACTTATTTTCAAATGGAATGAAACTGATATTAAATTGTCAAAAGTTCTTGCTCTTACACCGGAAAAACCATTGTTTGGACATACAACAAACCATAAAAAGACAACACATTGGATGACTTTTATAAAAGGAAATTGAATGCCTGACATCACAGCAAGGCTAAAAAAAGTTATATGGCGGTCCCTCGAAAACGACTTCACCATAGTTGCTTTCCAACCTGAAACCGGCCTTGAATTTATCGCAACCGGCGACTTATTCAATCCAGCCGCAGGCATTACATACGAAATGTCAGGTGATTGGACGGAACACGCAAAATACGGGAAGCAATTTAAAATTGATAGTTATTGCGTTAAAGAACCAGTTGCCGCTGATTCAATCGCTATTTATCTTGAAAAGCATGTTAATGGCATCGGGCCGGTTTTGGCTGATATGCTGATTGAGAAATACGGAAAGCATACAATTCGGATCCTCAAGAAGGCGCCAGAGCGTATTACGAATGAAAATAAAGGGATATCATACAAACTTGCGCTTGAAATCAGTGAACAGCTACAAGAAGGCGACAAGCGGCAAGAATTGCTTATTAAATTAGAAGGGTTGTTCTCAAGAGTCAAAGGTTTGCCTCGTAATTTATCCCAAAATTTGGTGGCCCTGTATGGCCTAACCGCTTACGAGATCGTTAAAAATACACCATATATTTTAACTGAAATAAACCGAATTGGATTTTTATCAGCGGATAAAATTGCGATAGAATGTGGCATAAAATTAAATAATCCAGAGCGCATCAAGTTTGGAATAATATATATTATAAAGCAAATAATGGGTGATACTGGAGATGTTTGGTTAAAATCAAGTGTAATTACTAAAAACATTTTGGGTTTAATAAATGGGATAAAGCTGGCTGATGTTTTAAATGCACTTATTCAACTTGTTGAGTTAGAAATTTTAGTTAAGGATAACGATTTTTTAACACTCACCCAATTTGCAAAAGATGAGTCCTTAATTGCAAATTGTATAGTTAAATTTTTATCTTGACATATATTTCAATTATGATTATAAAATAATGAAAAGGATAAATTCTTATGAACTGTCGCAGAGTTCAAAAAAATCAATTTAAAATTAGAATAGGGTATATCAAAGAACTTCACTCCCCGTGTGGTTTAGGAGCTGCGACCTCCGTTTTGGTATATCCTATTGTTGTTTTAAAGGGTTAATATTATGTCATGGACAAAAGAAAAAGAAGCTGCTTATCAAAAGATATATCGAGAAGTAAATAAAGAAAAATTAGCTACCAAAAAAGAGGTTTACTACAAAAAAAATAAGGAAAAAATAAAAGCTTATCAAAAATCAAATAAGAAAAAAATAGTTGATCATGGTAGGGTTTATCGTGAAGCAAACAAGAAAAAGATAGCTATTCGTAAAAAGTTTTATCGTGAAACAAACAAAGAAAAAATATTCACCTATATGGATATTTATCGTAAAACAAACAAAGAAAAATTAGTTGTATATCAAAAGACTTATTATGAAATAAATAAAGAAAAAAGAACTACTTATAATAAAAATTATTATGAATTCAATAAAGAAAAATTAGTCGTATATCAAGAAGCTTATCGTGAAGCAAACAAGAAAAAGATAAAGGCTTATCATAAAGCAAATAAAGGAAAAATATCTGCTTACATGAAGAATAAGCGTAGAATAAACCCTAAATTTAAATTAAGTCAAATTGTGTCAAACTCTATTCGTAAATCATTAAAAAATAGTAAAAATGGTTATCATTGGGAAAATCTTGTTTCTTATACCTTAGACGATTTAATCAAACATTTAAAGAAAACACTTCCGCCTGGCTACACGTGGGATGATTATATTAATGGTAAAACCGATCTTCAAATTGATCACAAAATTCTGATTGCAGTTCATAACTTCAAATCATATACCGACACAGATTTTCAGCGATGTTGGGCTTTAAAAAATCTTCAACTATTGCCTGCTTTAAAAAATATGTCAAAAGGTGCTAAGTTAATTAAACCTTTTCAGCCTTCACTACTATTATGATAAAACTCACTAACAAACAGCTTGATGCATTGGAAATGGTTAAAAAAAATAAGTTATCTATCCTTACCGGTGGTCCTGGTTGTGGCAAAACGACTATCACAAAAACCATAGTTGATTATATGAAGTCAGAAGGACATTCAATATTACTATGTTCTCCCAGTGGGAAAGCTGCAAGCGTCCTCAGTAAAATGACAGGCCACCCGGCAAGTACCATCCATCGGATGCTTCGTCCCATCCCAACCAAAATTAATGGAAAATTACAATTCCAATTTTCTTATAATGCTGACAATAAATTAGATTGTACGTTTTTGGCAATAGATGAGATGTCAATGGTTGGGAATGATTTAGCCGCAAGTTTATTATCAGCAATTGACCATGACAAAACTAAAGTATTATTAATCGGAGACTCAAATCAATTGCCTTCGATAAGCCCCGGAAACATTTTATATGACCTTATCTCTTGTAAATGCATACCCTGCACGGAACTTACAGATATTTTTCGTAATAGTGGCGAAATTGTAAGAATGTGTACTGCTATCCGGACAGATGATCGAAGGTATATGTTACCTGAATCACCTGACAGAAAGATCGATTTAAAGACTAATAGCAATTACATCCATATTGAATGCAGTGTTCCGCAGGTGATACATGATACGATTGTCAAGCTTGCTACTGAAAATATGGTTAAGCGCGGGTATGAAGTTAATAATGGTGATGTGCAGGTTCTATCTCCTGTTAATTCAAAAACAATATTGAGTTGTGATGCCCTTAATAAATCAATTCAAAATATTGTTAATCAGCAGCCTGAAGAAAATATTATTAAAAACAATAATGGCAATACTATAAGTTTTAGACTTGGCAGTTGTGTAATTAATTGTAAGAATTTGTATGACAGTATTGACGTTGACAGCGGGAACAAACAAATAGTTTTGAATGGTGATCAAGGAAAAATAATTGATTTACAGGGTAATAATAAACAAATGATAGTGGAATTTGAGAGCCCTAAGCGAAGGGTTTTAGTTAATAAGTGGAATCATAATTTAAAACTCAGCTATTCGATCACGACCCATCGGGCACAAGGGTCAGGCTTTCCTGTAGTAATATTTCCGGTTCATTCAGCTTTTACATTCCATTATAATAAAGCTATGCTTTATACAACTGTCTCACGAGCAATAAAAATACTAATTTCGGTAGGTCAAAAATCATTTATTCGACAGGTTGTTAAAAATACAAAAGTATATAATAGATGCACCTTTTTATCCCAAAAGATACAGGATAAAATATTAGATAATCTTTAATGTTGACAATTAAAGTAAAATGGAATATTAAAAATATGAAAGATAAACAAATCTAATGAATCATGCAGGGTTCTCAATCAAAACTTTAAAAATAAAAATAGCTCAAGGCAGGCCATATTCTCGATATGGTTGGGGCTGCATACCCTTTATCTTGGGCTATTTTTGCGTTTAAGGTGTGTAATATGAAATTGATTGAATTGACAAGGGTATGCAATGTGTGTGGTAAAAGAAAATCATTTAAAGAATTTCATAAAAGAAAAGATAATTGTTTTGGAATACGATGTAGGTGTAAAATATGTAGAATTGTTGAGAGTAAAGTTTATACTAAACATAGCATAGAAAAAAGAAAAGCTCGTTATAAAAATAATATAGAAATATTTAAAAAAAATTGTAGAGCTTATTATAAAACTAATTCAGAAAAAATAAAAGCTTATCATAAAACTTGCAGAAAAGCTAATCCGGTAAAGACAAAAGAAATAAGTAGAAAAGAGAATGCCAAGCAAAAACTAAAACCAAATTATAAATTAAACAATATTATGCGTAGCAGTATGAGCAAATCATTAAAAAATAGTAAAGGTAAAAATGGTAAGCATTGGGAAAGTCTTGTTCCTTATACCATTGATGGACTAATTAAACGTCTTAAAAAAACCATTCCAAAAGGTTATACTTGGAAAGATTATATCAATGGTAAAACTGACTTAAGTATTGACCACATTATTCCAATTTCTGTTCACAATTTTAAGTCATATACTGATATTGATTTTCAGCGCTGTTGGGCTTTAAAAAACTTACAATTATTACCTCTTGTAAAAAATATATCTAAAGGCGCAAAACTTGAAAAACATTTCCAACCTTCATTATCATTATGACAACAAATATTCCAGAATTTTGTATTCTAATTGATAGTAGAGAACAAAAAAAATATACTTTTGAAAATATTAACCCAAAGCCTAAAACAAAAATTATTGGTTTAAGTACTGGCGATTACAGTTTGGATGGTTTTGTTGATCGTATCGTAATAGAAAGAAAAGAAAAGAATGACCTTTTTTCCAGTATGGGTAAAAATAGAGATCGATTCAAAAAAGAAATTATACGAATGAGTGAATTTAATTATGCTGGTTTAGTTATTGAAACCTCTTTGGCTGGAATTTTTACAAATCCACCAAGTAGGTCACACATGTCAAGCAAGGCTGTGTTCAGAAGTTTGATCTCATTTTCGATTAAACAGAATATCCATATATGGCCGATGTGGGACAGGCAATCGGCTGAAAAGGTTACATATTTGATATTGAGGCGCTATTATGATGATTATGTGAATAATCTTGACAGGTAGAGTTGGATATAATATGGAAAGTGTGAAAGGTAGTTTTTATCAAATCCTATGAGTTGTCATAGAACTCAAAAACAAAAATATTTTAAAATCAAAACAGGGTATATAAGACCATATTTCCCGGATATGGCGGCGGAGCTATGACCTTCCTCTTATATACCCTGTTATTATTTTAAGATGATTTATAAATAGAAAGGAGATTATTATGAGAATCAAACCCTGTCAGGACCCCTTTAAAGAATATCAAATTCTTATAAAAAAAGGGATTATGTTTCATAAAAACGGAGATACAAAAAAAACTGATACCGACGAAAGGCTTATGATTTTGGCCGACAAAGAAGGCGATGTAATATGGATGGGTTTAGAAAATTTTGGAAAGGAAAAAATTGATCTTAATGAAGAAATATTAATAATGGGGCAAAAAGAAAAACTGCAATATATATTAGAAGGAGTGAAGTCATGAATGGAATCGAAGCCTTAAAAGCAATTTTACCTTCAATCCCTGACATGGCACCTGGGCTCAAAAGAGAGACAGATAATAGTGAATGTGGACCATGTCCTTTATGCGGCGGCACAGATAGACTGGTATATAAAACAGATGAGCAAAAATTCTGGTGCCGCCATTGCAGACCCAAGGGTGGGGACGTTATCGATCTTTATAGGCTGATTTATAACAAAACCCTGCCTGAATTATTCGATGAATTTGGTATTAATGATAAACCGAAACCTTCCTTAAAGCTTCAACCGGAACCAGCACAAGAGAAAAAAGAAAAAATTCCTTCCAAAAAAAATCTTTATTCACAGCAGGATAGGTGGAAAAATATTCTTAATGACAAAAATACTAATCTTGATCCTATTTACAGGCTTGCTAAAAGACGTGGTATTAATAAGGAACTATTTCTAAAAGCATACAATAACAACAAAATACGTTTTGTTAAACATCATTTAAAAGACCAGGAAGAGTTGTCTTCCGTGGCCTGCCAGTATTGTGAACTTGATGGTGATAAAAAAGTTCTGGCAATACAAATGCTGTCTGTGGACGGCTTGTCTTATTCAGATACCGAAAAAAAGGATAAAGTTTTTACATATGGTTCAGAAAACGAAGAGGGTTGTTTTTTTCAAATTGGAGAAAATATTAAACAAGCAAAGATTATTATTCTTTTTGAATCTGTTATTAATGCTTTTTCTTGTGCGGAATGTTTTCCGTCCGCTTGTTGTCTGGCAATCGGTAGTTCAATTTATACCAAAAAGGTCAAATCTTTACGAAAATATCGCGATGATAATATTCAAATAATATGTTTTTTAGATAATGACAAAGAAGGCCAAAAAGCACTTGATAGAATTTCAATTATTCTTGGGGAAAAAACTAAAACCGTTAAGTGGCCGAAAGATACACCTGCCAAACATGATATCAATGATTTATTAAAGGATGGAAAACATAAAGATATTATTAGTATGATTAATAATGCTGAATTTGTCAAAATTGATGAGTCTGGCACAGAAGAAGCCGGTGAGGATTTAATTAATGAATTTAATAAAAAACATGCTGTTATAATTCTTGGTAATAAAGTGCGGATTTTATACGAAATTGTGGATATTAGTGGTTATATAGACCCTCAATTTTTATCTCTGTATGATTTTAAATTATTGTATTACAATAAAAAAATACCAAATCCGAATTATAATGGAAAAAAAGGTCAGTCTAAAACAATTTCTATTGCAGATGCCTGGTTGGCTTCAGCAAAACGCCGTGAATATCAAGGAATTGTCTTTGACCCAAACAATAATGATGATAGATTTTATAATTTATATCGTGGTTTGACATATAAACCCGTCAATGGGGACTGGTCTTTATATAAAGAACACTTATTCCATAATATTTGTAATGATAACCTACTTCATTATGAGTGGTTAATGGCATGGATGGCACGTATTGTTCAAGATCCTGGCGGGGAAAAACCTGGCACAGCAATTGTTTTGCAGGGGTTAAGGGGAGTTGGAAAAGGTGTTTTCGTTGAAATCTTTGGGGAAATATTTGGTCATCATTATCAATTAGTTACAAAACAGGCACAAGCAACCGGTCGATTTAATTCGCATCTCAAAAATTGTCTTTTGTTATATCTTGATGAGGCATTTTTTGCAGGGGACAAAACAATTGCGGGTGTTCTTAAATCTCTTATTACATCAAAGCATCATTTGATTGAACTAAAAGGTAAAGATGCTATTAAAATGGCCAACCACATTAATTGTATTATTGCATCAAATAATGACTGGGTTGTGTCTGTAGGAAGATATGAGCGGAGATTTCTCGTTCTAAATGTTGCTGATACTCAAATGCAAAACCATAATTATTTTAAAAAAATTGATGAACAAATGTATAAAAAAGGTGGCATATCTGCAATGTTATATGATTTATTAGCATTGGATATTACAAAATTTAACTTACGAGAAGCGCCTAAGACTGAAGGACTTTTAAATCAATTGGTTTATAATTTTACATCATTTCAAAAATTTTGGTTTGAACAGTTACTTGGTGATTTTTCGACATTAGGTGGCGAAGAAGGGATACAAAGAGAAAAACTTTTTAATGATTATATATATTTTTGTGATAAAGTAATTAAAGAAAAACGTCCTCTTGTCCCAGCAATTTTTGGTAGAAAATTAGTTGAATTTTCAGATGTAAATCCTGACAAAAGAAAAACAATATCTGGTGAAAAGCAAAAACGTCTTTATGTTTTTTCTGACAAAAGGGCGTGTAGAAAGTTTTTTGAGAAGAAAATTGGGCTTAAAATTCCCTGGAAAAAATTTACACAAGGTAGATTTGGGTCAGAAGTTGATGCAATATAATTTGAAAATTGACAAAAAATAGGTAAAAGGCCAGGTAAAGGCCAGGTAAAAGCCAGGTAAAGGCCAAGTAAGATATGTGTAAGTATCTGATTTTAATATAAAGGACAGGTAGGACAGGTAAGCCCCTTACTTTCTTTATTATAAAAAATAAAATATATATATATATATAGGGTATTTAATATAAGGGGAATACAACCTATACTTTTTACCTGTCCTTTTTAAGTAAAGTATTGATATAATACAAGATACATTTTTTTCTACCTGCTAATTAGCACTCTTTACCTGGCATTTTTTTAAGTAAAGTATTGATATAATACAAGATACATTTTTTTCTACCTGTCAATTAGCTGGGCATTTTACGAAAAAAACAGACATAACTTATTAATATAACACTAATTCAAGGAGGAGCAACATGGAAGAATTAAAAGCTTATGGTACTCATTCGCAATCAACAGAAAAAAATCGATGGATAGCATGTCACAATCAATTGTTGGAACTGGAAAAAGAAAATGAAAAATTGAAGGAACGAATCTTGTATCTTGAAAAAATTATATCAGAAATTACCGAAACACTTAAGGACGCTGAAAAGGGAGGAACAAAATGACGAATCACAAGAATAACAATAACATTGCTAAATTTCCTATGAGGCCGCAACAGAAACAAAATCCCATTAGTATAAACGACACGGTAGAACAAAATTGCCCTAAATGTGGTGGTCAATATTTTGATATTGTCACTAAGCTACGGATATTTTCAAAACTAAATCCTAAAAATTTATCAGGTAAGGATGTGTTGATTAAGATTGAAGTTTATTTGTGTCGAGATTGTGGGCATGAATACGGACAGCCGGTTGTTCAAGACGGCAAAAAACCGAATTAGAAAGGATGGTGATAAATAGTATCCTCGTTAAGCCATTGCGTAAATGCGACGATTAAACGAAAAAGATAGGAAACTATTAGGGGCTGATTTAAAAAGGCTGTTAAATCGCAAATTAAGGGGATTATAAATTTTGAAACGAGAAAAGAGATTGACGCTTAAACAGAAAAAGAAAAAATTTGGAACAATTAAGGCTTGGTTTGAGTCTAAAAGGCATAAAAAAGCTAATAGGTTGAATATTGAACTAAAAAACTGACTCTTGACAATTATTATGAATTTTGGTATAGGGCAAAAATGGTATCAAAATCAAAGGCTAAAGTTAAACTAACAGCAAAGCAAGAAAAGTTTTGTCAAGGGATTGCAAACGGTCTGTCTCAGTCTGATGCTTATCGTAGTGCATATAGTACAAAAAATAAGAAAAAAAAGTCAGTCTGGGAAAACGCTTCTCATCTTGCCGACAATGTCAAGGTGAAGTCAAGGCTTAAGGAATTAAAGGATAATTTAGCAAAAAAGCAATTATGGACACGGGAACAAAGTGTTGTTATTTTGGGTGATATTGCCAAGGATTTTGACGAAAGAAGCTCTGATCAAATATCAGCGACTAAAGAATTAAACGCTATGTACGGTTATAACGAACCAACAAAGATTGAATTTAATAACTTCCCGCCTATGGTTATAAAAAGACATGGAGATTGAGCTTTCAGCAGCACAGGACAATATATTTTTTGACGATGCCCGTTTTAAGGTTGTGGTAGCAGGGCGAAGATTCGGAAAAACAGTACTTGCTTTGTGGGTGCTGCTCTTCGCTGCATGGCATAATCGGGATTTTATATGTTGGTACACGGCCCCGACTTATAGGCAAGCGAAACAGATTGCTTGGGCTATGCTTCGGGGTTTTGTTCCTCAAGAAGCTATAAAAAACAAAAACGAAACAGATTTAACCTTGACCCTTCTTAATAATTCTACAATATCCCTTCGTGGTGCAGACAATTATGATTCACTCCGGGGTGTGGGACTTAACACCTTAGTTCTTGATGAATATGCTGATATGGCGGCGGAGGTATGGACTGAAGTGTTGAGACCGTCCCTCTCTGACAAAATTGGTACGGCCCTTTTTATCGGAACGCCTGCCGGATTTAATCACTTGTATGATTTGTGGATTTTGGCAGATAGCAAACCAGGATGGAAAGCATGGCAATTTACAACAAAGGATGGTGGCTTTGTTCCCTTGGAAGAGTTAGAAGCTGCAAAGCATGATCTTGATGAACGAACGTATAAGCAGGAGTATTTAGCGAGTTTTGCAAGTTTAACCGGACGGGTTTATTATGAATTTGACCGGTTGCTTAATGTTTCAGGAGGCCTTGAAGATACTGGAGCGGAGTTACTTGTGGGAATGGATTTTAACGTAAATCCCATGAGTGCTGTGATAGGGGTCAAAGTAACAAATCAGTTACATATAATTGATGAAATTATAATTCCAAACGGAAATACTGAATTAATGGCCGATGCTATACAGATACGATATCCTAAACGCAAAGTGCAAGTTTATCCAGATCCTACAGGGAAAGCACGGAAAACAAGTTCTCCGGTTGGGCAAACTGATTTTAGTATTCTTGCGGCTCATGGTTTCAGGGTGCTGGCTCCGCCTGGTTCCCCTTTGGTAGTTGATCGAAACAATGAAGTTAATGCCTTGTTTAAAAACGCAAAGGGTGATAGACGGTTGCTTATTCATTCTCGTTGTAAACAGCTTATAAAGTGCCTTGATGGATTGACTTATAAAGCCGACACTTCACAGCCTGATAAGGGCTTGGGGCTTGATCATCTGCCTGATGCTTTGGGTTATCTTGTCCATTATGAGTTTCCAATGAGAGAGAAAATGACACGAATGCAGATAACTGGTATTTAAGTATAATTTCATTGACTTATAGACTGATAAAGAGTATAAGAAAAATATGGAAAATATAGCTACATATCCTCAGTCTCCAGGCATTTATGCAATCGTAAATTCGGTGAATGGCAAGCGTTATGTTGGGTCGTCTATTAACCTAAGAAAGCGCCTTCAAATGCACAAAAGAAAACTATTAGCTGGATTGCATCATAGCCAAATACTTCAAAGGGCATGGAATAAATATGGGGCGACCTGCTTTTTCTCTACGATCATTGAACAATGCAGTACGGAAAGTCTGATAGAACATGAGCAAATATATATTAATGAAAAATCAGAATACAATATTTGCGGGAGGGCATATAGTTGTCTTGGTGTGATACGAACCAAAGAAACGAGAGCCAAGATGAGTGTATCCATGACCGGGAAAGCTAAAAGTTTAGAACATCGGGCAAATCTGAGTGCTGCCGGGAAGGGAGAAAAACACCGTCTTTTTGGAAAGCATCTTCCAGAATCAACACGTGTAAAAATAAGTGTCGCTGCTATCAAGAGGGGTAGAACACCGGAACACCAAGAGAAATTAAATAAATCACGTCGGGAACATCCCACATTTTTAGGAAAAACCCATTCAGATGAAACCCGTGCAAAGATGAGTGCCTCACAATCAGGTAAAAAGCATGCTATGTATGGAAAACACCATACCGCAGAAGCAAAAGAAAAAATTGGACGTGCTGGATTAGGAAGAAAACATACACCGGAATCCCTTGCAAAAATGGTCGCTAATAGTAAACATGGAAAACCGTGGTTAGGCAGAAAGCATACCGATGAGACAAGATTAAAAATGAAGACAGCCGCCAAAAAGCTATGGAAAGAAAGAAAGGAGAATATATCATGCCAAGCACAGTAGACATTCAACATAATTTATACAAAAATATGCAACCTCAATGGGTGAAATGTAGAGCGGTGGCCGCAGGGCAACGAGCTGTGCATGATGCCAAGACGCTTTTCCTTCCCCGACTTAAAGACCAAGATGACGAGTCATATAACGCCTATCGGTTGAGAGCTTCCTTTTTCAATGCTTATTGGCGCACCATTTCTGCGCTCTCAGGTCTTATATTCCGCAAGCCTCCCGTGGTGGATATCCCTAAATCGATTGAACCGATGCTTGAAGATGTCACTATGTCCGGGATTGATTTCCAAATATTTGCACAACAAACAGCTATTGAGATACTAACAACTGGGCGTATAGGTGTGTTAGTTGACTTTCCTTCTCAATCCACAGAAGGCATGACACAAGCCGATGCAGAGGCTTCCAAAATCCGGCCAACGATGCAAAAGTATCAGGCGGAGTCAATCATCAACTGGAAAACCACGCGTATAGGGAATGAAACGGCCTTGTCAATGGTGGTATTACGAGAAAATGCTACATTAAAACCGGATAATGAATTTGAGCATAAAACAGAAGTACGTTATCGGGTGCTTAATCTTGTAAAGCGTATAGTTGACAAAGATATTGTGAATGAAGATGAGAGCTTTGTTTATCGGGTTAGAATATTTAGGATTGATGATGACAGTAAAGAGCAACAGCAAGTCGGGTCTGATCTCTTCCCGCTTATGAATGGAAAGCCATTGGCATATATCCCATTTTATTTCATCGGAGTTGATGATACTACGCCGGATGTTGATGAACCGCCCTTGATTGATTTGGTGGACTTGAATCTTGCACATTATCGGACGGGTGCGGATTACGCACACGGGTTACACTTCACGGGATTACCGACTGCGGTTGTTTCCGGTTATTCACCGGAGGATAAAGCTGACAAGTTGTATATTGGATCACAGTCAGCATGGACATTTCCAGACCCGCAGGCAAGGGCTTCGTTTCTTGAATTTACAGGAACCGGGCTCAATGCAATAAAAGAAGCTCTTCAGGAATACAAACAAGAGATGGCTATTTTAGGCGCGCGTCTTCTAACCGCCGAAAAGAAAGACGCCGAAACGGCTCAAGTTGCACAAATCCACCGTGCCGGGGAATCGTCTGTTTTATCTGCAATCGCTCAGACAATATCAATCGGTTTGACAAAGGCACTTAATATGTTTTGTGAGTGGGCCGGACAGCCAGGCAAATGGTCGGTTGAGTTAAACCGTGATTTTATGCCTGCGGGCCTTGATGCCCAACAGTTAACGGCTTTGGTTGGTGCATGGCAACAAGGGGCATTTTCTCAACAGGTTCTTTTTGAGAATTTACAGAAAGCAGATATTATTGCAAGCCCTCTTACACTTGAAGAGATGCAAGAGCAGATAGGTTCCAGTAGGCCGCCAGCTCCGGGGGATGAGGATTGAATAAAGCAGAATTAAATTTAATGGATTTTTATCTCAAACACCAGGTGGATCTCCTTCGCTTGACCGCCGGGGAGCAAACGAAGACACTTGCCCTCTTAAAGCAGATGCAAGTCGAACTAAAAGCGAAGCTCCGTAACGGCCTGACCGACTTTAGCAAAGCACGGGTCAATAAAGTGCTGAAGGAGGCAACGGAGATTATTGATGGATATTATGCTAAGACAGCCGGAACCCTTGATTCTCATGCCCTCGCCCAAAACGAAGCCAAGTTCACCGCAAACACCTTTGCCGGAATTGGTCTTGATGCGTCCCTGCCTTCTGAAGCTGCCTTGAAAGCCCTTGTCAGTGGTTCGTTGATAGAAGGCCATATTTCTGCTGATTATTGGGCGGCGCAAGGTAACTCATTAAAATTCAAATATTCCGGCCAGGTTAGGCAAGGGATTGCTCAAAATGAAACACTCCAGCAAATCGTGAGGCGTGTATTCGGGTCAAAACGATTAGGAACATCCGGTATAGGTTTTCCAGCCGACACACTCCGCAGAAATGCTTTTACTCTTTGTCACAATTCCGTAATGCAGACCGCAAATGATGCCCGCATGGCCACGTTCAAAGCTAATGATGATATTGTCAAAGGAATGCGCCAACTTAGTACACTTGATTCCCATACTTCGTTGGTTTGTGTAACATATTCAGGCGCAGAATGGAACTTAGAGGGGGTTCCTATTAATGGGAACACTTTGCCGTTTAATTCTGGATGTCCTCGACACTGGGGTTGCCGAAGTCTTATTGTTCCGATTACACTTTCATATCGTGAACTTGGTATAGATGTTGATAAACCAAAGGGAACACGTGCGAGTGATTTAGGCCAGATTCCAAGTGACACTACTTTTGATGGATTTTTAAAAAGACATACTGCTGCCTATGTTGATGATTTGTTAGGCCCTGGCAGAGCTAAGCTTTGGAGGGATGGGACAATTACCTTATCCGATCTTTTGGGGCAAACCGGAAGACCGCTGACTTTGGAGCAGCTTAAAAAGAAATAAGAGCAAATAAAAACACCTTGACAATGATTAAAGTGTATGTAATAGATTTTTAACAGTTGGCAAAGCCGACTACACGGGCAAAGCCCAAGGAGGGTACACATGGCGTTTGATGCAAATGATAAAGAAACAAAAGCGGCGTTAGCAAATGCGGTTAAAGAGGCAGTCGATGAGGCTGTTACTGGTCTTCAGGCCAAAAACACTGAATTGCTCGGAAAATTGAAGAAGGCTCAGAAAGATTCACAGATAGATCCCGCCGATCATGCGGCATTGCAAGCTGAACTTGACGACACAGAAACCAAACTTGCAACGGCAATGAAAGATGCGAAAGCAGCAACCAAACTTGCTGACGATGCAAAAAAAGCTTTTGAAGGTGAATCAAAAGTTGCTCATGACCTACTTGTTAACACCGGACTTTCAGACGCCCTTATTGCAAACGGAGTCAAGAAAGCGTCCTATCTCAAAGCAGCGAAAGCAATGTTGGCCGGCCAGGTGGCACTTACAGTTGATGGCGATAAACGAATTGCCAAAGTGGGTGATAAAGCCCTTTCAGATTACATCAAAGAATGGGCGGCAAGCGATGAAGGCAAAGCTTTTGTTGATGCACCTGGAAATGTTGGCGGCGGTGCGGGCGGCGGTGCGGGCGGCGGAGCGGGTGATACAGATTTATCAAAACTATCACCAGAGGCAAGGCTTCAGGCAATAAACACAGCCGAGGCTGCGAAATAATGAAAGAGATACAGCTTACGCAAGGTAAAGTCGCACAGGTCGATGATGAAGACTTTGAGGAGTTGAATCAATTTAAGTGGTTTGCACGTAAGTCACGCAATACATATTATGCTGGAAGAAATTCTGCTTATGTTGCTGGTAAAAAAAGAAAAACAATTAATATGCATTGTGTCATTATGGGTGAATTAAAAGAGTTGCAAACCGATCATGCTGATGGTAATGGATTGAACAATCAAAAGGATAATTTAAGATTTGTTACCTCAAGGCAAAATAAGCAAAACAGAAAAAATCAAATTAGAACTTCGCAATATCCTGGAGTGTGCTGGGAAAATAGACGCAAGCATTGGTATGCACAAATAGTAATAAAAGGCATCCAAAAATATTTAGGATCTTTCACGTCAGAAAAAGAGGCTTTTGAAGCATATCGCGAGGCGGTCAATGTTATTGGTGAAGAAGTAATAGATTTTAGAAAATAGCGTTATTCCCTAAAGGGGAATAACATAGTTTAATCGGTAAAGCCGAAGGTCTAAGGGGCCAAAATAACCTTTTAGAGTTTCGGCTTTTTTATTGTCGAAAATAAAGAGTAAAGGAGAAATATCATGGGTATGTCACTTTTGGAATATGCAAAAAGTAGTGGACTCAACACAAAAAGAGGAACAATTATCGAACTTTTCGCAAAAGCGAACTCACTTTTAAACGCTATGACTTTTGAAACGGTTAATGGCAGCGGGGTTGATTATGACCAGGAAGCAGCACTTCCCGGCGTGGCTTTTCGCGGAATCAATGAGGAATATACCGCAAGTGCAGGTGTTATCAATCCGATGCATGACCCCCTGAAAATCGCAGGTGGTACGCTGGATGTTGACAGTGCATTGATTAAGATGTTCGGCTCAGGTGTCCGGGCAAAACATGAGGCTATGAAGATCAAAGCCCTTTCCCTGAAGATTGCTCGGATGATTATCAAGGGCGATTCTCAGGCAGATCCGAAAGAGTTTGATGGATTGCAAAGACGGCTTGTCAATGATCAGTTGATTGATATGTCCGGGGATGGTGGCGAAGAAGATGCCCTGTCACTTATCACGCTGGACGAAGCAATTGATCAGACCGAAGATCCGACCCATATAATTATGAATGTGAAACTTCGGAGACTCATGACACAGGCTTCCAGGTCTACTACCACCGGAATCGGTGCTCACATCACGGAAACTATCGATAATTGGGGTCGTCAGGTAATAATGTATGCTGGACTTCCGATTCTTAACGCTGGCAAAGACAATACGAATACTGATATTATACCCGTGACAGAAGTTGCTGGAGATGCCGGTGCGACTGCTACTAGTCTTTACGTTGTTTCCTTTTCTGATGGTCACGTTGAAGGCATTCAGCACGGCGCAATGGATGTTAAAGATCTCGGTTTGACTGATTCAGGTGTAATTTACCGGACACTGGTTGAGTGGCTTGTAGGTATGGCCCTATATCATCCAAGAGCGGCCACAAGAATTTGGAATATTTCAACAGCGTTGGCAGTTACTGCATAATCAATGCCCGGTCATGTGCCGGGCTTAACAATTTTCATAATCACAAGGAGATTTTATTATGACCACATATTTAAAAGACGATTTTCTGTATGATGTGGATTTAGTGCTTGAGGATTCGCTTGACGCCAACGGCGATGTTTCAGCGATTGTGGCTTCCCAGGCTGGCTTGGTTCTTAATGAAGCAAAGGTAATTGATTTGGGCGATGGTATCGTTGAAGGCTACATGATCGTTGATGTTGATGAAATCTTGTGTTCAGCGGCAGATGTACTTTACGAGATCTTTTTGCAAGGTTCCAATGTGGCTGCGTTTGCCACTGCTGGGCTTGTTCGCAATTTGGCGGCGCTTGAGTTGGGCGCAGGCGAATTGTTGACTAATGCTACAGCCGCATCAGGAGATCAGGGCGCAGCCGGTGACAGGTATGTTGTGCCTTTTCGTAATGTCATTAATGGCACAGTTTATCGTTATGTTCGGGCGTACCAGGAACTTGTCAATGGTACCGGTGAGACAATTACTGATACAATCTGGTTGTCGATCAAACGTAAATAAACATTAAGGAGGGATATTGTGGCAACAGATACGGGAATAGTAACGATTTATGATATGGAAAATGACAGGGTTCCGCTTAAATGCCATCGGGTAGATGCAAGGGAGGCTCTCGGTCATCCGTCCGGGCGGTGGTCTGCATCCCCTGAAATCAAGAAAAATACTATTGGTGATGCCAAACCGCTGGACGTGGGAGGTGATAGCGGAAAGGCTATGCAGCTCAAAGCAGAGACCAACAAGGCATTAGTTACAATGGCTCAAAAAGCAGGGATACCGGACTGCGAGAGAATGAAAAAAGCAGAACTTGTTGATGCACTGTTGAAACTCGATGGACTTCCAAAGAAATAACCCCTTGCTGCCTGGGGGCTCTTAAACGCTGCCACCTCCCAGCGGAACCGAAGCGGCCCCTTCCCGTTTTGCGAGGGTTTCCGGGCGGCATTAACATAGGTGATTTTATGAGTATTATTTGCGAGGACGGAACAGGGATTTCCACAGCCGAAACATATATCTCAGTTGTCGATGCCTCAATATATTTTACGGCAAGAGAAAACACAACTTGGGATGCCTTGGATACTGGCGAAGCAACGGTGAACAGAGAAGCCGCTTTGCGAAAAGCTACAGACTACATGACCGCCGTTTACCGTGACAGATGGGAGGGCGTCAGATATACCGAAGATCAAGCCCTTGACTGGCCTCGTTCCGGCGTTGTGCGTGATAGTTGGTCTGTTGATATTGATGAAATCCCGACAGAGGTAAAACGTGCCTGTGCGGAACTTGCTTTGAAATCGGCTTCTGATGATTTGCAAGCAGACCTTACACAGGGCGTTGTACGTGAAAAAGTCGGTGTGATTGAAGTTGAATATAATAAAAACTCCCCTCAAGCGAAACGATATCCGTCAATCGATTTCATGCTTCGGCCCTTCTTGAAATCGGGGGGCGGGTGTTCAGTCTCACTTATAAGGACTTAAATATTAGGAGAAAGTTAGAAAAAGTGAATTAACAATGCATTTATTCAAAACAACCAACTTAGGGGCAACGCTTTTTAATGAAAAGATAATAAGTGGTGGTGCAAATGCTTTTGTTTTTACCGTAGTAACAGCGGGAGCAGACACTTTTCAACTTCCTCTCGAAGCAAGTGGTACTTACATTTTTCATGTTAGTTGGGGTGATGGTGGTTCAGACATTATTACAGCCTACGACGACGCCGCTGCAAATCATAGTTATGCCGGAGCTGGAACTTATACGGTTAGAATAACAGGCACTATCAACGGTTGGCGATTTAATAATGCAGGAGATAAAACACTAATACATGATATTAGTTCCTGGGGGGCGTTGCTTTTAGGCAACAGTGGTGGCTATTTTTACGGCTGTTCAAACCTTACAGTGTCAGCTACGGATATTCTTGATGTTTCATCTGTTACTGATTTTTACAGTGCTTTCCGTAACTGTACATCTTTAACAACACTGGACGTAAGCGCTTGGAATACGGCATCTGTTACTACTTTTTACGCTGCTTTCTATGGCTGTTCATCCTTAACAACACTGGACGTAAGCGCTTGGAATACGGCATCTGTTATTGATTTTAGCTATGCTTTCCGTAACTGTTCATCCTTAACAACGCTGGACGTAAGCGCTTGGAATACGGCATCTGTTACTACTTTTTACGCTGCTTTCCGTAACTGTTCATCCTTAACAACACTGGACGTAAGCGCTTGGAATACGGCATCTGTTACTACTTTTTACGCTGCTTTCCGTGACTGTACATCTTTAACAACGCTGGACGTAAGCGCTTGGAATACGGCATCTGTTACTACTTTTCACGCTGCTTTCCGTGACTGTACATCCTTAACAACACTGGCAGCTAACAATTGGGATATTACGGCAGCAACAACTATGACAGACATGTTTCTCGGTGTTACCCTGTCTACGATAAATTATTCTAACATAATAATAGCTTGGGAAGGTCAGGCGGTTAACAACAATGTTGTTTTCCACGGTGGAAATTCTATGTATTCAGCGGGAGCGGCAGCAACGGCAAGACAGGCTTTGATTGATGACCATACTTGGACTATTACCGATGGAGGTCAGGCAGCATGATAACAATAGATGGAAAAACTAAATATGGGACTAAAAATATAACAGGCGTAGGGTTTGGTTTAATTCATAACAACACAAAGGTTATAGCGTTAATTGAAGGGACCGAAAAATTAGTTACGTCAACAAACCATAAGGCTGAAGAGCGCAGTACAAAACAAGAAGTTCTTGATCGGATTAATAAAATGGGCTTGGAATACACACCACCAGAGATTATTACAAAAATTGGAGATATGCCATGAAACAATACGCAACTTTAGAATCAACTATGTATTTCTGGTTTGCCGCAAATGATACTTCTGGATCAGGCGGCGATGGTGCAACTCCATTAGTCGATGTTCGGCTTGCAGGGGCGGCAGTAGATGCAATTCCCGTATTGAGTCCTACGCCGATTTTATTGACCCACGCAAATTATCCGGCAGGATGTTATGAAGTGGCCATAGCAGCCACGGCAGCTAATGGATTTGCCATAAATAATACCTATGCAGTTTTTTGCACTCTTGCGATTGATTCACAAAATCCGACCGGTTTTATTGGAAGTTTTGATTTAAAACCAGTATTGGCAAATGCCGAGGATTCTGTTTGCGATGCGCTTTTGACAGGCTCAAGTCATAACATTGCTACATCATTAGGCAGAAGAATTCGTGAAATTGGAGCATTTGCAATCGAGTCGGGAACTGCACAGACCGGAACCTCAAACAGTATCACGCTTGCGGCAATTGCGAATGGCACAGATGGAGTATACAATAGAAATCTGATTGTACTTACAGACAATACAGGTAAGGGACAAACCAGAACTGTCGTAGATTATGACGGTGCAACTAAAAAAGTAGTAGTAGATCGAGATTGGCGGGTTACTCCTGATAATACAACAACATATCAGATAGTTCCTGATGACACACCCTTAACAGTTGATCACGGAGTAGCACGAGGTGGAACCAGCACAACGATTACGATAAGAGAATATGCTTCAAGTGTTAATGATGCTTATTTGTGTAATATCGTTACAATTATAGCTGGAAAAGGCAGAGGTCAAGCACGGCTGGTTAGTTCGTATAACGGAACTACAAAAGTTGTGACAATTTGTGGTGATGACTGGGTTGAAATTCCTGACACGACATCTATATATGTAATGATGCCTTATGGCACAACATGCACAGCATGTCTTACAGATTCAGCATTGGCATCAGTTAAGACTGCAATAGAAGTTGATGGATCTAAAATAGATCATCTTTGGGAAATGACAGAAGATGATGATGGTATTCGAAGACTGACAGAGAATGCCCTTGAACAAGCAGACACGGGTGCGATAGCAAGCGTTGTAAATGAAATAAATCAATCGCTCAATGGTGCAAAGGTTGTGATTGACCGCGCAGCGAATACCTTCAAGGTTTATGATACAGACGGTGAAACGCTATTGTTTACGATTACAAAAGCGACAGTCGGAAATGTTGATACACTTACGAGGACGTAATGGCAATAGGTTTAGACTGGCTCGAACAGGCATCCAAAGGAAAATTTTCTACTGAACAGGTAGTGACCCCAGCCGCAGCAGGGGAAGTAGGCGTTGGATTTTATGGCCGGATGCAGAAAACAGCAAATCGGCTTCTTGTGGGCAAAGGTCAAGCCGTGATTCTTAAGCATGTTATACCCGGCGAATATGTACCAGGAGAGGGAATTGTAAATACTCTTTCACTTCAATACGGAAATGGGGCGATTACGGAATGGGATTCAAGACAAGTCGACGGAACTTTGATATTGATAGGTGACAAACGACTTTTATTATCACCACTGAACACAGCAGGAGCGGCATTAACGGCCCCTGTCTTAGGCGATACAATAACAGATAAGGACGTAATGATGATAGGCTTAGACTGGCTTGAACAGGCATCTAAAGGAAAATTTTCTACTGATGCAGCGGAGGTAGTTTATACGCTTGTGGCTCCACTCAAGACAGTTTCACCGGCAGGAACGGCAGTGCTCTATGATTGCAATTTGAGGGTTTAATGAGTTTTTCAGATGACATCAAAAAATTTGCACAGAAAGCTGTCTCAAATGCAGACAAAGTAATCAGAACGGTTTGTCTTGATATCGGGGTAAGTCTTGTTGAACGCACTCCTGTTGGTGATGCAAAGTACTGGAAGTCAAAACCGCCTCCTGGATATGTAGGTGGTCATGCACGGGGGAATTGGGCTCATTCAGAAGGTGCACAGGTTATTCAGGATATTGATTGCATTGACCCTTCAGGTGGCAAATCAATAAGTCGGATAGCGGCGAGCGTCCCGATAAAGGCAGCCGGGAAAGTTCATTATATACAAAACTCAGTGCCGTATATAGAAGCTCTTGAGGATGGACATTCAAGACAGGCTCCTAATGGTTTTGTAGCCTTAACAAAAATAGAGTTTCAAGATATGGTTGCGAAGGCAACAACAGGGTTGAAATGAGCAAACAGTGCGGGATATATACAATACTCAATATAATTAACAGTAAAAGGTATGTTGGCCAATTTACAAATATTGGTCGGCGTATAAAAGAGCACATGAATAGCCTACTAAAAGGAACGCACCATTGCAAATATTTACAGCGGTCTTTTGCAAAACACGGGGTTTCTGGTTTTATTGTAGAAGTTTTGGAAAAGTGTTCGCAGGCCATTATGACTGAACGGGAACAGTATTGGATGGACTATTATCGAGATCGGGGAATTTACAACGAGGCTCCGGCGGCAGGATCAACCATTGGATATAAACACACGCAGGAAACTCTTGCACATCTATCAGCCACATGGCACAAAAGACCATTAGTTACGGACGAAACACGAGCGAAAAAATCGGCTTCAATGATGGGCAAAAGTCACCCATGTTCTGCCGAAACGCGGGCAAAGATTTCCGTAGCAAAGACAGGGTCAAAAATGTCCCCAGAGCAAGGAATTAAAATATCAGCCGCGCTCAAAGGAAAGAAAAAATCACCAGAGCATGTTGCTAAAGTAGCTGCTGCGAATACGGGGAGACGAAACACTCCAGAGACGATTGCGAGAATGTCTTTGTCACATAGGGGAACAACGGTATCTGAAGAAAATAAAGCGAAATTATCAGCCTTGTGGACAGGACGAAGATTATCAAATGAAACAAAAGCAAAAATATCAAGGGCACGTAGGCGTTTTGTGAAGGCAGCGGCATGTCGATAATTGCGATTCGGGCAGCGATAGAAATAAAACTGGCGACGATTGTTCCGGTTATCAGTACGGCATATGAAAACGTTTCTTTTACTCCTGTTACTGGGACGCCATATCAAAGTATTTTTATCATGCCGGCAACACCATCCAATCCTACTCTTGGGGATGGGTTTTATCGTGCTGTCGGAATTGCACAAATATCACTTTTTTACCCACTTCTTGAAGGCGCACAGGCGGCAGAAGCAAGAGCACAATTAATAAGAACAGCTTTTAAACGAGGTACGGCTATGATTTCCGGGAGTGTTTCAGTGATGGTTGATACAACCCCAGAAATTGGGCAGGGCAGAGCGGACGATGACCGGTGGCATGTTCCTGTTCGTGTGCGATGGTCGGCTGGGGTGATAGCATGACGGGTATTTATTCGATTCTCAATACGGTCAGTAGGAAACGGTATATAGGGCAATCTATAGACATTGAGAGAAGGATAGTAGAACATCGCAGGCAATTAAATAAAGGGATTCATTCATGTATGCACCTTCAGAATTCATTTGCAAAACATGGGGAAGAGTTTTTTGAATATAAAGTACTTGAGGAATGCTTTTGTGGTGTGCTGACAAAACGTGAACAATACTGGATGGATTTCTTTCAGCCAAAAAAGCTT
This sequence comes from Deltaproteobacteria bacterium, assembly GCA_030606805.1. GTDB lineage: Bacteria > Desulfobacterota > Desulfobacteria > Desulfobacterales > ETH-SRB1 > B13-G4. Next base: position 9,380 of record JAUWFS010000002.1, on the reverse strand, counting down.
TTTAATTTTGCCCCTGCTGCCGGATCAAATGCCGGAATTAAGTGGGGTGCTGAGACACGAAAAAAAATGTCGAAAGCAAAAAAAGGAAGGACTTTATCTCTTGCTCATAAAGCTAAAATTGCGGCTTCGTTGATCGGAAATACACGTACAAAGGGGCATTCACTATCTGATAAGCATAAGGCTAAAATACAAGCAGCTCTTATTGGAAGGATAATAACAGAAGATGCCAGACGGAGGACTTCGGAAAAATTAAAAGGACACATTGTATCTCAAGCAACGAGAGAAAAGCTAAGCATTGCGGGTATTGGAAGAAAGCATAGTAAAGAAGCAAAAATCAAAATAGGTATAGCTTCAAAACAACGACATAATAATTTAAAGCACAAAAAGGAGAAATGTCATGACAATAGCTAATCACATTAATAAGAAGATAGTTATCGCCACTCAGTCTGCAAAGGGCACAATAGCTGCGGTGGATGCGGCAAGTGCTCAACGTTTGAGGTTCCAAAAGTTTAACCAAGACCAGACGAATGAAACCTATATCTCTGATGAAATCCGCCCAGACAGACAGGTCGGAGATGTCAATATCGGCCCGCAGGATGGGAACGGTGCTTGCAATGGTGAATTGACACCTGAAACTTATGAGCTTTTTGAAGCGGCTATTTTGCGAAAGGTCTTTGTGGCGGGTTCAAATGACCCGGCCAACACCGGTGTGGCGGCTGCGGCGACTTCCGGGGCGGCTGGAACATTCACCCGTGACGATGTTGGTGGTGATTGGATAGATGATGGGTTCAAACTCGGTGATGTGATACAAATGACCGGCTGGACTACAACTGGTGTAACAAACAACACCCATAATTTCTTGATTACCGCTCTCACAGATACTGTTATGACTGTGCTTGCGATTGACGGAACGCCTCCGGCTACAAAGATCAAGGGCGATAGTGTTGTTACAACGGTTAAAGGCCAAAAATGTTGGACTCCTGCAACCGGACATACAGAGGATTGGTTCACCATTGAACACAATTATTCTGATGTTGACCTTTCTGAAGTTTTTTGGGATTGCAAACCAACATCAATGGCAGTCAAGGCCCCGGCAACTGGCATCCCGACTGTTGATTTTAATATCCTCGGTCTTCAGATGACTGCGAAGGCAAGTGGTGATTCACCCTATTTCACCGACCCAATGGCAATTACAACCACGGAAGCGGTACACAGCGGAAAGGCTGTTATTCTGGTTTCCGGGGTACAGCAATCCCTTGCCACCGGAATTGATTTTGAAATCATTGGTAATAATCAGGCAATGGCACCGGTGATCGGAACTAATGTCAAACCGGGTATCAGCGACGGAAGAGTTGAGATCAAGGGTAATATCTCCATTCTTTTTGAAGACGATACAATCGCTGGCTATTACCGGGCGGGAACGGAAGTTTCAATTTTTGTTATTCTTCCGGTCTCTGATGCGGCGGCTGCTAATTTTGTGGCCTTTACCATTCCCGTGGCAAAGCTGACAGGGGCGGCAAAGGATGGAGATATTGGAATCGCGCATAGTTTTCCATTCACAGCGGAATTCAATAACTCCGGTGGTGATGCAGTAAATACATTGGCTACGTCTCTGAGTATGCAAGATTCAACTCTTTCATAATATAATCAGGAGGGAAAATAATGACGAAGGCAAAAGTAATTGACTTGGCGGCGATTGATACCGTCAAAGGCTCAAATGAGGGGTTCGATATCAAGATATACCACCCGGGAACGATGGTTGACCTTGGTATCATTATTAATGTGCTTGGGAAGGACTCTGATGAGTTCCAGAAAATTTCACGGTCACAGTCGAAAAAGCGTATGGCAAAAATGATTAAGGGTGGATTTCGGGTCCAGAACATGACACCACCTCCAGAAGAGATTGAAGCTGACGGACTGGAATTGCTTGCCAAGTGTACGAAGTCATGGAGTGGAGTAATCATAAACAGCAAAGAAATCGAATTTTCCTATGACAATATTCTGATGGTTTACGAGCGCTTTCCATGGATTAAGGAGCAGGTTGATACCGCAATCGGTGATCGGGCAAATTTTATCAAGAGCTAATCGGGGAACCGGTTCGGAAGGAAGATGAGCTTAACCTTCCGGGTTGGGGTCTGATTGGTTATGCTGAAAATGAATTTGCTTTAAATAAAAAACAGGGCGATGGGGCAACAGGTCGGGATCATCTTGAACATGCAGCACGAAATAATATGTTGCTTGGAAAGGCCCCGCCAAAACAGCTTGAAGAAATAGAACTGCCATATTGCGTAACGTATTTATGGGGCTGGTTTTGTGAATTATCAGGCGGACGGAGTTATTCAGAAGCAGGGCCACTGCCGTTAAATTATAGTGAAATCCAAGCGTGGTCTCAGTTGACAAAAACAAATCCGACAGTATGGGAAGTACAGGCAATCAAGGCAATTGATAGAATATTCATAACTGAAGCAGGGAAAAAATAAATGGCTGACCTGGCCTCACTTTTCATAAAAGTTGACAGTAAAGGCGTTGTCACAGCTTCAAAAGACCTGAATAAGCTCACTGACGATAGCAAAAAAACTGAAACTGCAACCGAAGGTGTTACAAGGGGCTTTTCTAAATTACAGGCCGTTGTGGTCGCTCTTGCTTCCTCTTACGCTCTCCTGAAAATGGCACAGTATATCAAGGATACGGCCTTGCTTGCTGCTCGATATGAAACGCTTGGCGTGGTTATGCGTGTGGTAGGCAAGAATGCCGGATATTCCGGGTCACAAATGGAATCGTTCGCTCGTGGGTTGCAAAAATCCGGTATTGCTATGATTGAAAGCCGGAATACTCTCGCCAGAATGATTCAGGCACAGATTGACCTTACAAGCTCTCAAAAACTTGCGCGTATTGCCCAAAATGCCGCTGTAATCGGGAATATGAATTCTTCTGCTGCATTCGAACACATGATTTATGGTCTTCAAACGGGAATGCCTCGAATATTAAGAACTATTGGCCTAAATGTTAACTTTGACGCTTCTATAAGAGCATTAGCGGACTCGCTCGGAATAAAGAGAAAAGCTATGAGTGAAGTCCAGGTTATGCAAGGCCGTGTTAATGCCGTTATTAAAGCAGGAATACTGATTGAAGGGGCTTACGAGGGTGCGATGGAGACGGCTGGCAAGAAACTAACTTCCTTTATTCGTTATGTTGATGATTTTAAAGTCAAAATGGGGAAAGCGTTCGGTCCTGCTACAGTAATGCTTGTTGATGCCGCAACTCAAGCAATGAAAGAATTTCAAGATGAAATATCAAGGCCGGAAGCACAAGAAGCTTTGCGGGAATTGTCTTCTCAATTAGCCACAGTAATAATTCAATTAGGTCAAGACCTTCCAAAAGCAATTAAAACACTAACCTATATGGTTTCAGCGTTAGCTTCCGCCTTTGAGTCTTTGGCGCTTTCTTTTCATATAGTGACTTTTCGAGGAGATAAGCTTTATCAAGTTTTGAAAAAAGTTAAAGATGAATTGTGGGACACAGGGTTAGAATTTCATAAAATAGATAGATCAACGAGTAAATTTTTAAGTCAATATGAAAAAATGCAAGAAATACTTTCAAAAGGAATTACCACCAGATTAGATTTTGCTCTTGAAGATCCTGATAAATATTATGGAGCATTGTCTGATATAGCAAAATCAGTTTATAAACAAACCGAGGAGACGAAGAAAAGATATGCAAAATATTATGCAGACCTTGAAGAAATGGAAGAGAATGCAGATATAAAAGCAATTATGAGAGAGAGAGAAAGGTTGGCTGAATTAGAACCATTCATAGCAGCAAGACATGAAAGTTGGCTTTCTGCTTATGAGGTTGAAGAGGCAAGGTTGGCCGAATATGCGTCTTATAGAACAAGCCAGGAAAAAAGTATAGCAGAACAAATTAAGGCCATTAGGATGGAAGATAAAGCTTTTGCTTTAGCCGATCTTCAAGAAAGATATGAAAATTATAAAAATTTTACTGATGATTTAATCGGATTAGAATTATGGTATGCTGCGACAAAAAAGGGATTAGAAGAAGATAAATACAGTGATATGAAAAATGCTATGATGGGTTGGGCAAACAATTTTAGTTCTACTCTAAACGATATGCTTTGGGGCGCAGAAGTCACTTTTAAAAGCATACTCGAATCCTTTATGAAAATGATTACACAAACGATGATTCAAATGGCTATTATAGAGCCCTTAGTTGCTGGCATAACCGGTGGTGGAATATTAGAGAGTATAACCAGCTTATTTTCTGCGCAAGGTAATGTATTTTCGCAGTCTGGATTACAACCTTTTGCACAAGGCGGGATTGTAAATAAACCAACCCATTTTGCTTTTGCCGGAGGAGTTGGACTGATGGGCGAAGCCGGGCCGGAAGCAATTATGCCATTGACGAGAACATCCAAAGGGGATCTTGGCGTGAAAGCGGAAGGCGGCAACCAAAAACAAACTGTAAATGTCATTATGAATAACCCAACATTCCAAGACTTAGAAACGCAAAGGCAGGTTATGGCTCAGATAGCGAGTATAGTGGCGGCTCAAGTAGCACCGGGGGCAGTAGTTGAAAATTATGATAACGATGGGGCTGTAAGATCGATAGTCAGAGGAGGTATGTAATGGCTGCAGGTAGTGCATTTACCCTTGTACCGAATGAAGTAATAACAGAAGAGCCGGAATATCATAATGTGATTACTGAATCTGAATCTATGAAAAAAGATTATCAAAATATTTCTACAACTAAAGTTCAGAAATATGAGTTAAGATTTAAAGCGCTTATAAATGCGAATAGAGATATACTTCTTACACATTATGAAGATCAATATGGGGATTATCATTCTTTTAGCTGGCAATCTGTTCCGTCTTACATTGGTTCAGGGGCAAATATAACTGGGCGATGGGTTAAAGGATCGTTGAAAATGTCAATTATATCAAATAAATGGAAATGTTCAGTCCTATTCGAGAAAAATAATTAATGAAAGCATTAGATGCAAATGTCACAACACAGCTTGATGCCCAGGGGAGAAAAACTGCCCTTGTTTTTGAGCTTGCTTTGACTGGCTTAACCCTTCGTTATGCAGCATATAAAACCAGCATTGTATTCCCTCATGGCGGAGCCACAACCTACACGGCAAAGGCTATTATGTTCAGCGGCGCTTCGCAATCTCTTGAAGGACAGATTGGACGTATAACAGTCAAATTTGATAATGTCGCTAAGGACATGACCGCTTATGCCCGTTCGTATGTTTTTGAAGGCCGGATGTTGACAATTAAGCGGATTTTTCTTGATGCAGATAATCATGCACCGGCTGCCTCATCGGAATATATTGAGGTATTCCATGGCAAAATGGAACAGCCAAAAGAAATCGGACGGCAATGGATGACTGTAACGGCTACAGAGGGCAAACCATTAAACAAAAAGGTTCTGAATGAAATATACGCGAAAGAATGTAGGTATATTTTTGGCGGAACACAATGCAATAAAGACGGTAATGCCAATCTTGCATCCCTCACAGCGTCCGGCACGGCGGATTCGGGGACTACCACAACTCTCGTACATAGTGCCCTTACACAAGCAGATGATTACTGGAATTACGGCAAGATATCAGTAACAAAAAGTGGTGTAACATATAAGAGGAAAGTAAAAGATTTTGTTGCTGCTACTAATGCTATCACCTTTGATCTTGCGCTTCCTGTGGCAGTGGATAACACAACAACATATATAATGCATAAAGGTTGCGACAAAACCTGGGATGCATGTCAGTCAAACTCAGCCTTTGGCCCAAGTGCTGATAATAAGCTTAATTTTGGCGGCTTTATACATATTGGAATATGGAGAGAAGAATGATGATGATCAAAAAATTACAAACACCTGATGATGTTTCAATACTTTTTAATATTATCGATGATGTTGAATGGCAATTCCCCTGTGATCGCTCAGCCTGGATACAATGGCTGGTCGAACAGATAGTAAATCCTAAAATCGGGGTCTGGGCGGCAATCGAAGATGATATAGTTAGCGGTTATCTTGTTATGCTCGATAGTATAGCTCCGCCTATTTCTGATTCTGTTGTAGTATTATATTTGTGGTCACCACAGAGTCATAAAATTACCAGGTTATTAATCGAAGAAGCAAAAAAGTGGACTCAGGAAATCGGCGCCAAACGGGGGCTGATAACTGTGCCGGAAAGTCATAATGAAAAATACATTAAATCATTTGGCGGAAAAAAAATAGCCAGCGTTTTTGAATGGAGAATTGAGTAAATGGCACCAGTAGTCGCAGCATTTGCAGCAATAGGCGCCCTTTGGGGAGGGTTTATCGGCGTAGGCGCTATAGTGGCCACAACCCTTGGCGCTATAGTTGTTGGCGGTATTGCCGGAACTTTGGTTGGCTTTGCTATTGAAGAGCTTATGATGCCAGATATGGCTAATTCCCCAACCTACAAAGATGAAAATCCTGTTTACACTGTTGCCGAAGGAACCCCAATTGCAAAAGCTTATGGTAGATGTCAGCTTGCAGGTAATATTATAAGATCAAATGATCCTGCCGAAACAACTCTAAAAATTATTATAGGTCATGGACAAGGCGAAATAGACTCTATCCTTTCCTGGAAAATCAATTATATAGAATGGGATTCTCTCCAGAGTGTAAAGTGGTATAATGCTGCTTATGCTGGAAGTGTACATTGGAAAAATACTCTCCTTGGAACAGATTCGCAAAGTGTAATACAAGTTGATGGTGCTGATTTATTTACTCTGGATGCTTGTGCTCATAGAGGAATTTCCCACACCGGCTTTAAACTAAAAAAGAATAGTCAAATCTCAGGAATGGGGTCTATTCTGGTCGAGGGTAAGTTTGCATTATGTGAGCCCATTGGCGGGGGGGCAGATGTATTTTCCCGTAATCCTGCTGTTGTTATGTGGGATTTTTATCGTAAAATTGAAGGTTATGAGATTGCAGAGCTTGATATTAATGCTTTTACTTCCCTCGAAACTCTATGTGATTTTTATCCAACAACAGGTGATGGCGGGCCGATAAGACCACCAGGGCCAAATAACACAACCGTTAAAGCTACTTCTACAAGAGATCCGAGTTACAAATGCGCCCCCTTCTTTTCCTTTGATATTAACCTCCCTCTGGATGGTACGAATAAATATAATCAATGGTCATCGGACGATGGAGAGACAACGCAACAAAGATTAAATGTTGATCTTGGCGTACCTGTTGTTTTAACGAAAATAGTACTTGTAAATAGTCATACTGATGGGGCTTATACTACTAAAGGTATTCAAAATTTCGTTATCCAAGGTAGCAATACCGCAGCTGATTTAGATCATGTTACTTATGCTGACGGGGCCTCAGGATGGGCTGATGTCCAAACTGGATTGACAGCCACTCAATACGATGTTGACGATCCATATAAAGACTATGTTGTTGCAAGTCCTGGGACGGCCTACAGATATTATTCAATTAAAATAGCGGACAGTCATGGTGGATCAACCTGGATGGGTGTAAGAGATATTTGTTTCTGGGGCAGATCACCTCGTTATACTTTTGATTTCAATTTTGATACAGAAGTTAATATTAACGATGCTAAAAAATTAATCTGGTCATCATTCAATGGCCGAGTAATCAGATCACAAGGCAAATTGAAGCCGGTGTGGGATTGGAAGACAATGGCCGATGGTTCCGGCGGGCTTACAACAAAAACTTCTCAATATTCTTTTACAATGGATAATATTGCAAGGGATTCTTTTACTTGGCATCCTCGCAAAAGAGCAAACAAAATTATAATTGAATATCTTGATTCCAGTGAAAAATGGAAAAAAACTCCGGTAACGGAAAAAGATGATCCCGATATCGACGACCGCGGTGTGATCGAATTAAAATCAACAGCATACTATATCACACAAACAGATGTAGCAGCCCGTCGATGCAGGCGACAGCTTTATCGGGCTATGTATGCTGATTTTCAATGTGAGCTTACAGGCTTTCCTTCATCCCAAAAATTAGAAGTTTACGATCTTGTTGAGGTAACTCATACTCTGCCTGATTGGACGGCTAAACAGTTTATTGTTCTGGATAAGGCAGAAGATGAACAAGGCAGACCAACTTTTTTACTTGAGACATATTATGCTGGAGTTTTTGATGATCTTGCAACTCCTATCCCGGGCTCTTATTATTCTAAGCCTCAAAATCCTTATGACCCCCCTCCGCCGTCAACAGGTATAACAGCCACTCTGGTAGGCCCTGGAGGCGGATATGATTACTGTGCAGTTAAAGTAGCCTTCACACCACCGGGGACATATCTCTTTTATTCACATACAATAATATACGCCTCGAGAGATGACACCACATATTATTGCGTGGGAGAATCAAGCGGAGAAGACTTCGTTATTAACGGGATGGGAACATTATATTATCCTGGAGATACCTGCTATGTTAAGTTGACAAATGTCAGTACAGAAGATGTAGCGGAAGAAATACCAGATGATTATGATGCTTCTGTAGTGATAACTGATGTCATCCAAATGGCCAGTTTCTACGCAGGTATATATGATTTTTGGGGCGGTAATGCTGCGATAGATCATGCTGATACCAAAATCGTAATTGGTAATCTTGACGGAACAGAAAAAATAGCCTTGGGGGTAAGCGCAGATGCCATCACTTTTGCGGGAACTCAGGCCGGGTTTTATGTCGATGGTGATGGTAATTTAAGGGTTGGGGGCTCTACTCATGGGTTAAAATTTGATGCAGGAACCGGAGTCCTGGAAGTCCCGACAAAAGTCAGGGTTGGGACTGGAACTTATATTGATATCGATGGAACAAATGCCAGGATAAGAAGTTCTAACTATGTCTCAGGCTATGCCGGGGCGGGTTTTACTCTTGAACCGGATTTGTTGGAAGTGGGCAATATAGCTTGCAGAGGTATTTTTAGAACAGCAGTATTCCAAAAAGATACAATCAGTGTAGTTGGTGGCAATATACTTGTGAGACCCGGTGATGTCCTAGCAACCGACATGACGACTGCCGATAATTCAACCCTTAAAATAGAAGGCAACGAAACCTTTTCTGTGGGTCATTTCCTCAGAATCAAAGACGGTACCGACGATGAATGGCTTGAAGTAACCAATATAGCATCGGCTCCAACCTATACGGTAACAAGAGATAAGGCGGGTAATTATGCTGCAAATTCCAACCCTGTATGGACGAAAGGAGCCACAGTAGTAAATTACGGAGCTTCAGGAGACGGCGGCATTTATATGACAGCCTCTGAAACCAATGCCCCATATTTGTCTATTTTCGACCATGCAGGTGCGCCTTGGACAACTATTAATACACGCCTTAGGCTTGGT
>JAUWFS010000078.1:0-13380 GCA_030606805.1 Deltaproteobacteria bacterium | reverse complement strand
CTTCAGCCCCCTTTTGGCTTTTTGATTCATCAATAAATGGAAGAACCGCAACAGTCCGCGGCATATGCTTTTCCATGTATGGATCAACCTTATAAGTTCCCTTGAAGGCTATTTTAATGTCGGAAACAATTGCAGTTTTTTTGCCCGCAACTACGCATCCGGTAAGATAAAGGCTTGCAAACATGATTATCAGCAATAAAGATCTTGTTATTATGCAACGTTTTCTTTTCATAATATTAACAGCCTTTACATAAAAAGTATTTTTACGATTTTATCATAATTTGTTTATTATAAGAACTGCAATGAAATAGATCACATGATAGCTATGAAATCCACTACTTTTTAAGTTATACTATAGATATGGCCGTAATCAATTAAATTAAATCCAATACGGGACATTTGTCTCCCATTTTTGCCAAATTAGCGCTAAATGCCTTTTAACCTTCGCCATGGAGTATAAACACAGCCCAAAAGAACGGGTTCGGGTATTTTGCTTTTATTTCATTTCTTGCAAATTTCAATGCCTCGCTTCTGCTCTTGCCGGATTTCAGGCGCCCATAAAATATTTTATGATAAGAACAGCTATCTGTAAAACAAATTTTTCTCAGAGCAATAAAGCAGAAATCTTAACGGTTTTGTTTACAATCATTCTTTCTTGACTGGCGTGGCATGCAAACCAAAATCAGAGTTCAAGCACCCTGTCAACTTATAAACTAATGAGCCGAAAGCCCTTTACACATCCCCTTCTATCTCATGTCGAATTCGAGTTGTTCGTATTTTTTTGACCCGCCTTTTCGTCTTCATCCTTTTTTAACTTAATTAGAAGCAAAGTTCCCATAATATTCAGAAGAACCAAAACGAAACCTATGGAAAAGAAGATGAAAAGCATCTGATCACGATCAAATCTTTCTTCCCATATTTTATACTCATACGCGGAAGGAATGGCGTGCCCTTGAAGGGAAATAGAAAGAATCATCCAATTTACCAAAACAAAGCTAAGGAATAAGATTGGATCTTTAATGCCTTTATCCCTGGTAACACAATTTTGGTAAACTATTAAAAAGAAGATATAAATGAGATATGTCAGTGAATGAAGTGGGAGCCAATAGAAAATACTATAGACGAAATCAACATGCATGCCGGTGCCAACCCCATTGTTTTCCCCTTGTGACCCAATTCGAAGATAGTTTTCCCATCCAAGAAATTCTGTATCACATCGCAACCCATTACCATTCTTCTCTATGAAAGGCTTTTCGACATAATGTGCAAGCCAAAGACCGCACTGTTTTGAACCAATTGTCTTACTCTTGATTTGGATATCCATTGTCACACACAAAATAAAGGCCAACGCGAAAAGCAAACATAAATTCGGCCGCCTTGCCATATCTTCTAAATCTTTCCCCTTATCTTCCCCCTTTTGAAACGGTTTTAAGTATAGAAAGAAGCCGGAAAAAAGACCGGCTACAATCAGAAACTTGAAATGAAACCAAGTGTTCATACTATTTTGATTATCTGCAATCTCCTTGATTACTTTTTCCACCTCTATCTTTAATATATCTCCAGCAATATCATTTGAAAGCAAATTATCAGGGAACCCCTGTGGTCTGTGCTCTTCTTTTAAGTCGAAAGAGGGAAGCCAGAATATTAGCATAAGCAAACACACAGAAATCAGTATGAACCAGAAGCAAACTCTATTGGGTGTTTGTCCTTTAATGCTAGAGTGAATTAATAGGATTAGGAACAGAAAACAAACAAAAGATAAGAGCGAGTACCATATATTCCATTCCATTAAACCTGTAAGCCATATATTCCATTCCATTAAATAATCTGGAAGCAGACGTACGAGTACAAGTACAAGAATTAGGAGCAGAATGAGAACACAAAAAAACGAAAACAAAAACAAAACAATCTTGTTGAGTAACTTCTTATCCATTTTTAACCTCCAAAAGGTCTTGTTGTCTGATAAGAATGAATAATCTGATTTTCTATATTATCACCAAAGAGATGACCCATAAATATAGAGGGACTAACCATGTATCCGGCCAACCTTTCCAAACTCGGATGATCGCTTGCGGCTGCCAGGGCCTCGCTATAGCCTCCAAAACCTGAATCGTACCACGAAAACATTTCTCTTACGATGCCGTTCCAGCCGAATGATTTTACCCCATAACCCTCTCCGGTTTCGGGATTGAAGTACTCAGAGGAACCCCCTCGATACAATGTGATATACGAGGAAATCATAATATAGTTCATGGCTTCTTTAGCTGCGGGAAATTCATGCTCTCGATAGACTTTTTTTAGACCTCTAACTACAAAATAGTTAACGTTGTGCCACACATTCCCTCTCCAATAACTATCCGGAGCATAGGTGGGATCATCTCCGGAAGTTGTGGGGATTCCGTACGGCGAGGCAAACTCGTCGGGATTCAGAAGGTGGTTCTCTATCAGGTGTTCGTAATGCTGCTCTCCATCAAGCATCATCGGATAGAACATGCTGGCGGCTTTAATCGAAGATTTGATATCGTCTTTTCCAAACAGGTCAACGTACTTATCCCCGTCCCACATTTTGTAAAAAATCGCTTTTCTGGTATCGTCTGCACGCCTGTTGAATTTACGGGCATTGTTATCATCTCCTATTTCAGAACACAGCCGGCTAAGAATCTTTATGTTCAGACAATAGAGAACGTTAAAGTCCACTGGTTCCACATCAAATTTCCCTTCAGCAAAGATAGCCGCTTCGTCCCAGTGGTTCTCAACATTACTTATGAATACCGCAATCTTTTTTTTATCAATATCTGAACGTTTGACAGGACCTCTATTACGGGGAAGGCCCAGGACGGGATCCCATCTCTGAGAATTATCCCAGCCGCTTTCCCAGGGATGCAAGATGGAAATGAGCTTATCCCTTTCCGGATCACGTTTATCGTGCAGATAATCATAATATCTTGCGAGTTTCGGGAGCATTTCCCTCAAATAAGCCTCATCCTTTGTTTCATTATAGACTTTCTCTAAGGCGAGAGCCAGGATGGGAGGCTGGGTAATGTCAGAGCAATATGGCTTACTCCAGAACTGATGAAGCCCCTTTTCTTTCGCCCACCCGGGAGGCACCTGCCCATCTCCTGACCAATAGTTCATATGAGGAATAAAACCATCTTCTCTCTGGTGAGAGCATACTGCCCGCAACTCTTTCTTGGCAACTTCTGGTTCCTTTTCTGACAGGATTATCGCGTGGAAACAGGAATCCCACAGCCACTGCTTTCCGGCATAATCGAGATGAGAGTCTTTCTCCTTGATTTTCGACGGCGTAGTAAAGGTGAATTCCTTTTCAATCACCTTGCCATTTTCTTCAATAGAAACTCTGGCCGTCATACGGTTACTCTTAAGAATATCATCTGCCTGTTTATTTACCGCCTGGACTAGAGGGTGGCTTTCATGTATACCGAACAAGAAGTCTTTAGGAGTAAGCCTGGTCTCATTGCTCAGCACCGTTTCTTGCTCATTTTCCACATGGAGAGGAACAAACGCCGTGGATTTACACCCAGACAGAATTGACGCGATAAAGATTAGGAAGAGTACAAGAGGAAGAAATGGAACAGCCTTGCGATTATTTTTGGTCGGTATCACGGCTGAGGTTTGTGAAGCCAACTGATCGGATTCATGCTTTTCGGGTCTTGACGTTTTCATTTTTTAACCCTCCTTGTAAAAATATCTTCTTTATCCTTTCCTGCAATAGGGGACACAAGACATATCTGGTTTGATGTCATCAAGCATCCATATCACTCCTGTTTCTTTTTTGCAATTCAGTCTTCCCCTTGGCTACCACGATCTGACAACCTCATCCAATCTCAGCTTATTACCTTCCGACTTCGACAGACCGCTGTAGAATATCACAATAACTGATCAGGAATAGGGAGTAAATTTTCAGATTGCCTTGACAAACAAATAGAGAAAAATTATCGGATTAAATGAGCCTCTTTTCAAGGGCTTTTTTATTGAAAAAAAAGGGCGGCGAGTTTCACCAGACCTACCGCCCTTTTACAAAAAGAGGATCAAGGAATGGTCCTCAAAAAACTAATTCAATTGATAATCTTTTTTGCCGCCAAACTCAAGGATATTTTTATAAAAGGCCGTAATTATCCATGGTCCAGGCCTGACAGGTGTTCGTACTGCAATAGCTGTAAATTGTGGGGGCATGCTTTTGTCCAGGCGGTTTTTGATGGCTATAAGCAGCCTTTTATAATACTTTTGAAGCGTTACCGTTGTCCGACATGCTGATGTGTAATAAGGCTCAGACCTGACGGCTATTTTAGACGCTTCCAGGCTCCTATAAAATGGTGACCCCATTTCTTTCACTTGCGATAGTTTATTGACATATTGCAGTAAAAATGCATTGTTATCAGAGCAGTATCCGGCCATTGTTTCTATATTCGTTTAATAGGAGACCTTTGAAAAATGCTCATATTGTCATTGCGAGCGAAGCGAAGCAATCTCATAACATATTGATAATCCACGAGATTGCTTCGTCGTTTCACTCCTCGCAATGACTAAAACATCGGTTTTTCAAAGGTCTCAATAGGTGATAGTATGAAAAAATTGCTGATTTTGATTTGTCTCATATTTATTTTTTCCACGGGCTGTACAATGCATGTAAATGTTCCTTATGTTGATATCAACTTAAAGCAGCCTGAAAGCTCGGTAAAAACACCGGCCAGGGTAGCTGTTATTATCCCGGATGAAAAGTATGTGATGACAAAAACAGTTCATCCTGGTTCTGGAATTAGTGTTGTATACGCCGTGCCATTTGGACAAATTATCAAAAAAGCTTCTTCTGGAATTCTCCCCAATTATTTTGAGAAAGTGGAGATTGTTAATGCTAAACCTGCACCGGAAAGCACTGATCTGTTGTTTATTCTCAAAATCAATGACTTTGAAATTAAGGGCTCAGGTGCCGGTTTTAGTAGTGCTAATGTCGAAGCAAGGGTATTGTTGGATGTAACTATTGCTAATTCAAAGGGGGCGCAAATCTGGAAGAAAACAGTGGTTTCTCCATGGAAAAGTAAAATGTACAATCCGTTCTCCACAAAAGAAGGAGAAACAGCCATTGGCACTGTTGTTGTGGAAGCAACAGCCGTTGCCATAAAAGATGCTGTTCGCGGAATGTTTATGTCCAGAGTCTTTAAAAATTATCTTGCCGGAAAGGGTGCGCAACAGATAATAACCGCTAAAAAGTCTCGGGACAACGCATTTAAACTCCCGCCGCTTCGTTCGGATACCTTTGCGATAGTCATAGGCATAGACTATAAAAACAGGAAAGACATCCCTCACCTTCAATATGCGTCAAATGACGCGAGACAGGTTTATGAAGTTCTCACAGATCCGAGGTATGGCGGAGTCCCGAAAGAAAACGCGATATTGCTGCTAAACGAGAGAGCAACGAGAAATGAAATGATGGTAGCTCTTCGTAAAATCAGGGACAGGAGCGGCTATGGTTATATATACTACTCAGGACATGGGGCGCCAAAGACAAAAGGTGATAAGTTCATAGATGCCTATTTAGTTCCGGACAATGCGATTGTAACTGATCCTGAGGCGCTGGAAGACACAAGTATAAAGATGTCTTATCTGCAAAAGCTCATGGATGATTCCCATGCAAAAGGCATAATGGTAGCCCTGGATGCCTGCTTTTCAGGAGGCGGTAAATCTATAGTTCCAAAGGGAGGAAAACCTCTGGTAGGTATGCTTGTAAGTTCTGAGATAATGAAACCTAAAGGCACAGGCAGAGTGCTGATCACATCATCGGCGACCAATCAGCAGTCCTGGGAAGATGAAGCCGAGATAAAGGGCGGCATATTCACACATTATTTATTGGAAGGATTAATGGGCAAGGGTGGTAAGGATGTATGGGTCAAAATAGATGAATTGTCAGACTATGTAAAAAAGAATGTACCCAGGGCATCTAAAAGGCTCAAAGGGCAGGAGCAGTATCCCCAGATAACAGGTAAAGGGAACTTTGCCGTAACAAGGAACTGGAATGTGGTAAAGGTAAAAGATGTAAATATAGCCAGGAGCAGACTGAAAACTGCATTTGAGCATGGGAATATAAATGCAAAGCAGTTAAGCAGAGCACTGGATGAGTTGAAATCAGGACAACGTTCCAAGATATTAGGGGCATATCTTGAAGGAAAGATAGATGAAGAAAACTTTGGAGCATTGTATTAAGGCATAACAGACAGTATTCTGGAGATGAGCATGAAAAAATTAAATTATTTCATTTTAGCTTTATCTTTTCTATTAATGTCAGGATGTGCAATTGTTCAGCATATACCTGCCGTAGATGTATCCGCAACTCCCCCTTATGGGGATAAAATACCCATTAAAGTGGCTGTTGTTCTCCCTGATGCGAATTTTGTATTAACTAACACGAGAGGGCTTGGAGGTCTGGGAGGGGGGAGCCTGACCGTGACAATCCCGGCAGGGAAGCTTATAAGGAATATATCGCATAGTGTCTTCCCGTATATGTTTGAGGAAGTAGAATTTGTCCAAAGTGATTTACATCCTGCCGGGATTGATGCATTGTTGATTCCCACCATTGAAGATTGTAAATTTGAAGCTGAACAGGTAGCGCTGGGTTTTGGCCTAAAATTTGTTGCCAATATATCTTTGAAGGGAGTAATGACTGATGAAACGGGTTCTCCAATGTGGGAACAGGTAGTAACCGCCTCTAAGACCAGCAGATCTGTGGTTAGTCCGATTATTCCAGTTGAACAGCTAAAAGGAGAAGCTTTGTCTGAGGCTGTTGCCGGGGCATTTGCAAAATTAGCCAGAGAAATACGATTTTCAAGAGATATAAAAAGTTATGTCGCTTCTAAAAACACTTCAAGGTATAAGTCTTCCAAAAAAACACCAGCACAAATCTATAAATATTCTAAAACACCTGCTACAGTTTTAAAAAAATCTGTTACCGAAAAACTCCCGCCGCTTCGTTCAGATACCTTTGCTGTAGTCATAGGCATAGACTATCAAAACAGGAAAGACATCCCTCATCTTCAATATGCGTCAAATGACGCGAGGCGGGTTTATGAAGTTCTCACAGATCCCAGGTATGGCGGAGTTCCGAAAGAAAACGCGATATTGCTGTTAAACGAGAAAGCAACCAGGAATCAAATGATGGTGGCTCTTCGTAAAATCAGGGACAGAGACGGCTATGGTTATATATACTACTCAGGACATGGGGCGCCAAAGACAAAAGGCGATCAGTTTATAGATGCCTATTTAGTCCCGGACAATGCGATTGTAACTGATCCTGAAGCGCTGGAAGATACAAGTATCAAGATGTCTTATCTGCAAAAACTCATGGATGCATCCCATGCAAAAGGCATAATGGTGGCCCTGGATGCCTGTTTTTCAGGAGGCGGAAAGTCTATAGTTCCAAAGGGAGGAAAACCCCTGGTAGGCATGCTTGTAAGTTCTGAGATAATGAAACCTACAGGTGCAGGCAGAGTGCTAATCACATCATCGGCTACCAATCAGCAGTCCTGGGAAGATGAAGCCGAGATAAAGGGCGGGATATTCACCCATTATTTATTGGAAGGATTAATGGGAAAGGGCGGTAAGGATGTATGGGTCAAAATAGATGAATTGTCTGACTATGTAAAAGAAAATGTGCCAAAGGCGTCAAGAAGGCTCAAAGGACAGGACCAGTATCCCCAGCTAACAGGTAAGGGTAACTTTGCCGTAACCAGGAACTGGGATGTGGTAAAGGTAAAGGATATCAATATAGCGAGAAGCAGACTGAAAACTGCATTTGAGCATGGGAATATAAATGCAAAGCAGTTAAGCAGAGCACTGGATGAGTTGAAATCAGGACAACGTTCCAAGATATTAGGGGCGTATCTTGAAGGAAAGATAGATGAAGAAAACTTTGGAGCATTGTATTGAAAAATAAAACCTTCCCGCGAAGGCGGGAACCCAGTAATTACAGGCTGCTGCAATCCATGAGATTGCTTCGCTTTGCTCGCAACGACCCAGTTCATGACTTTTTACGACCGCATCAAACTTATCTTGTAAGGGTATAAACTGTCGTTGCCTCTGCCCACTTATCCGGATCTATTCTGTTGAGTCTCTTCACAAGATCACTGATCATTCCTGTTGACCGTGAATTATAGACCTTGAACATTCCCTCATGAAACCCTAACGATAGAATTTCTTCTTTCTCTTTGGTGGCAATCAATTTAATCCGTTCTTCCGCGACTTTTCCTTTGTAGCCGGGAAGGAACATGGCTTTTAGGTGAATCTCGCTGTCTAAAGTTGGGAATTCGTAAGCTTTCCCTGCCCTCGTAACATTCTTCCTGTGAATCGAGTTCGGCAAAAGCAGAGTTACCGAACCGTCTGCGGCAACGGAAAAGATATAAACATAGCAGTCACTGCTCGCCTCGTAAAATATCCTGACTTCCTCACCCTCTTTCAAATCTGTTTTGGAAAGATACGCCTTAATGGAGAGTCCTTTTCCTTTTTCAGGATACACCGGTTTGATGAGAGACTTAAGCTTTACCCGATAAAGGCTTCTTTCTTTCGTATCCCATCCCTCATGAAGTATCTTAGACTTTTCGATCTGTCCTCTCACGGCGGCATATATCAAATCTTCCGCCAATTGGCTGTTGGATACAAGGGTGTGGGACTTGATAAAAACCCCTACAGCCTTTTCCAGCGCGTTCTTCTGGGCGTCCCGCCTGGCCCTTTCCTTTACTTCCTTCGGGGTATCAATTTCACCAAGATAAGCTTCTCCCGTCGCTTCCACCCATACAGGTTTTTCAGAGGCAAAAGAACAAACAGGGAGCATCAGTATGCAAAATATTACGAAAAGTTTTTTCATAGCGTTATTTCTGATTCCATCTGTTTTATTTTCTTAATAAAAACCTTCCTTTTAATTTGTCTAAATGCGGATTAATACTTGGTGATTGCTGGACATTTATTGATTTTGCCTCGTCTTCTACGTAGGGCTTTATATGTTCATAGATTTCAGATACAGATTTTTTGCCATCTTTAAGTGCTTTGAGAAAATAGTATGTAAATATTCCGTGGCCTTTTTCCTGAGACGAAGTGCTTATCTGGGAGCTCTGCGTTGCCGACAGCACCACCATGTTCTGCGGCAAAATCGCGCCCTGTGATGTCATAACCAGTGGCCGCGCTCCCTTGGCAAGGACGCTCCTTCCACCTGCTCCCGAAAAACAGGAGTCTAAAACAACAATGACCTCTGATGCCTGCAACCGTCCCAGTTTCTCATACAGCCGTTTCAGGGGATATCCTGTAACATCAAGATAGTTTGGGTCGCCATCATAGGGAACGAGAAACGCTTCGCCTGTTACCGGGTTAGGAGAGCCGTGGCCGGAATAATAGACAAAAACCTTTCCGCCTTTCTTGAGCTTGTTCGGCAGCCATGCCTCGATCGATTTCATTATCCCCGACAGCGTTGCCTTTTCATCGGTCAGTAATTCAATGTTTCTCTCTTTTACACCCAAAGCCTTGAAGTAATCTTTTACCAGCTTGGCATCATCATATGAATAATCAGATTTCGGCAAACTGCTATAACCTTCAATACCAATGATAATTGCATAATCATTAGCGCCCATGATTTTTGACTCTGTGCTGAAAAAGGGTTTGTCTATATCTGATTGAACTGCAGAGGCTGTCTTTATGTCTTTATTTTGAGATTTTTTTGCATCTTCAACTGCGGATTTAACAATGTTTGCAAGGTCTTCTTTGGTTATGTTTTGAGAGACATTGGTTTGTTGGACTATCTGCTTGCGTTGTTGGACCGTCTGCCTGCGTTTGAACTGGCTAAGCAAAGCTAAACCTTTCTTGGCTTTGTTGTAACCATCTTTAGCAAGTTCCGCATGTTCTGGGTATCGTGAGAGCTCGATGCTGTTTGATGCAGCTCGTTTAAGTCCCACTATTGCCAAATTTAAATCCGCACCATTATTTAATAATATTTTAACGGTCTCCTTGTGTTTTTGCCCGCCCATTGCTGCCACCGTTAGCGGAGTATAGCCCTTAGATCCTTCAACGTTATATCCTTTTGCCAAAAGTTCTTCCACGACGTAATTGCAACCGCCGTAAGCAGCATAATACAAGAGATGAGGACATGAACCGCCTTTATCGATTTTTTCATAAGCGGTGCTAATTAACATTCTGTATATTTCATCGTTGTATGTATAGTAACTGGCAGCAAAATCTAATGGTGTTAATCCAGACTTGCCTGATTGTTCGCATGGATGATCAGCCCCTTTATTCAACAAATCTTTGACAGCATTGATATCACCCCGTACTATTGCCTTTTCCAAAGGTGTCGATGTCATCGACATCGTCGTCACAGACACACAACCAGCAAGGAGGGCCAACAAGGCAAGAATTAAAATTAATGGGGATAATACAACGAATTTCCTATCAGAGTTTACTACCTTTTTCATAATCCACCTCCTGCAGCTACCGGTCGTAAAGTCTCAGGTTTAAAAGCCCCTTCGGAGCAATCAGCCCCGGCGTCTGTTCGTTATTATACGTTTTCCTCGCAATCCTTTCGACCTGCGGTTTAAGATAATTGTAGAGCGTTCCAAGCTCAGAATTACCCTCCTTTATCCCCTTGAGCAGAAAGTAGGTAAAGAGGCCGTGTCCCTTTTCCTCATGAGTCGAGCTTATCTGATTCCCTGCGGAGGCAGTAAGGATAGCTATCCTGTCACTGTGTAATACCTGCTTATCCATGTTCATAACGAGAGGACGGGCGCCTTTGGCAAGAACGCTTCTGCCGCCTGCGCCTGAAAAACAGGAATCAAGGACAACAATGATTTCTTTGGCAGGCAGTTTGTTTAAATTCTTATAGAGCCGTTTCAATGAATACCCTGTCTGGTCTATGAAGGACGGATCGCCGTCATATGGCACCAGATAGGCATCTCCCGTGTTCGGGTTCGGTGCACCGTGACCGGAGTAATAGACAAAGACAGTGCCCTCCTTTTCGACGTTATTTGAAAGCCATTTTTCAAAGTACTTTTCCAGATCACTCTTTAAGGCTCTGTCATTTATAAGCGTAACAATATTCTCTTCAGGATACCCCATGACCTTCGTGAGATACTCTGCCATAATCCTGGCATCATGGTCTGCAAAATCAGCCTTCGGCAGCTTTTGGCGATACTTTTCAACCCCGATGACAATTGCATAAGCATTCTCGTTTGGTTTTGCCGCCACCGGAGGAAGTTCGTCAACGTCGGATTTTACAATTGCGGGTTTGGAAGTTTCTCTGCGTTTGATTCTTTCAGACTTCTGATCGCTTTCCTTTGCATATAATTCTTTATATTCTTTTCCCTCAGCTTCTCTGAGTATACGAGCTATGACCGTATAGCCTTTTTCTTCGGCCATTCCAAGAGGCGTTTTATTGAGAGGATTAATTGTCGTCACATCTGCTCCATAGTCAAGCAACAGTTTCACCATCTTCGCATTACCGTTTTCAACAGCCAGATGGATCGGTTTCCACATGCCCATGCCTATATTTACATCAGCGCCTTTATCAAGCAAAAAACGGACTGTTTCCAATGAAGCTTTTTTATACACCGCTAAATACAGAACCGCTATACCAAGCGGCGCTTCATTGATATCAACACCTTTATTTAAAAGTGTTTCCATCTTGTTAATGTCGTTTGATAGTGCAGCATTAATCAAAGGTGTGGCGCATCCTGTCATTAAAAACAGCAAACCGAGAATCAAACATAAATGTATTTTCAAAACCGTGTTACTGGACATGTACATTCTCACCTCCTGAAAACGAACGTTTTCTTCCCGAGGATTTCCGGGAACACCATGCATATTTTTTTGTGAATTAAGTAAGCTGTCCCCAGAATTAGATGCCTTGACAGGTATTTTATTTTTTTGTCACTCTTGGCATGTGAAGAGCAATTGGAATATGTTTTTTATAATGATTGAAATCATTATCAATTGAAAATATTGGCATATTGTTTCTTGCTGAAACAGCGCAAATCAGAAAATCTGTATTTGAACCTTGAATGCCTTTACTACGGAGGGTATTAAAATATTCTGCTGCTAATTCAAAATCTTCTGAGGCAAGCGGTAAATCAGGAAAAGCGGATAATATTTTTTTAAGCTTTGAAAATTGTTGCTTTCTTTTTACTCCTGAAAGTATTTCTTGCCGAATTGGACCAATCAGTTGCACTCTCACTTCTTTGATCAACTCTTGGAACTCAACAACCTCAATATTCGATGTTGGCTGTTTATTTCTGCGGAGGGCCAAAGACCAAACACAGGTATCTACTAAAACCTTCATTTAACCTTCCGCTGTTCTTTATAATTATAATCGGATTCATATTCTATCGTGCCAAACAGGTTAATAATTTCAACCTGTTTGCGCCTTTGGATGTACTCAATAAGCGCTTCAGTAACAACTGCTTTTTTGGTACGATGCAGACCAATTAAACGTGCCTCTTCGATTAATTGATCGTCAATTGCTAAATTGGTGGGCATATTTTTCCTCCTTATTTTTTACACACTACAAAATAATTTATCATGTGTAACGCTGAAAGGCAACTGGAGATTGTTAAATAATATTTTTTCTTGACTGCCATACCGATTTGCATTATATTCCGAATTAGTTTAACTAAATTGGAGTGATGTACGAAAATGGAAACTATAAAGAGAATTCTGAATATCGATCTCCCGCCAGAGCAGTCCGCTTTTTTATGGTGGCCAAGGGCCAAAATGGTCTGCCTTTGACCCTTATTTCGCAGACCTTGTTTTAACTTCAGCTTTATTCTCATAGAACTCAGAGGCGTAGCCGCTCTTGTCGGTTGATTTTCCGGTTAGTTTTATTCCTCTTGTTCTTGCACCTATGTCGTTTCCTGATGGAATTTCATAGATAGTCCCGCCACGCTTTGCTCGCGGCTAAAGGCTCACTTGCTCCTCGCAATGACCAGAATTGAATAGATTTGATAACGCTTTAAAATTAAAGTCCTTTTGTGACTTTGTGGCTAAACCCTTGTGGTTCACACCCCTAATTCTCCTGACCATAGCGTTTCAAGGAAGGCTTGCCATGGCAAAACCTCGATGGAGGAATCAAGTTTTCTTGACTGTTTTTCCAGGGAAACGATAACAGCCCGCTTAACTGTATGCTCTTCCAGCAGCGCCCGTAAACCTCTGGTATGTGTGCTGTGTACTCTATGTGATCCCTTGACTTCAATTGCTACATTCATGTCGCCAAGGATGAAATCCACCTCAAACCCTGTGCTGGTCCTCCAGTATCGAATATCAAGCTCGGGATTTCTGTAGGCTTGATATGCCTTGAGTTCCATAAGAATATAATGTTCGAATGAATTACCAAATTCA
>JAUWFS010000166.1:0-7763 GCA_030606805.1 Deltaproteobacteria bacterium | reverse complement strand
TTAAATTTAAAACGGCTGACTGTTTGAGCGTATTAGTGAGCATTAAGAAAAAAGAGGCACTTTTGTATATTTTTGTTAAAAGGATAAACTCAAGCCATAACGTTCTATTTTTCTAACTGATATTAATACTCTTTTTTCTTTAGGCTCACTTATGCGCGAGTTTCAGACGTTCTTAAATTTAAATGCCCGCTGCCTCTGGTTAATCTCATATTTGAGTTTTCAAATTTCTGTATATTATTATGCTTGACATTAAGAAAAAAACATGTTCAATGCTTGAACACTTTGAATCAAATCTCTTCAGTGAGTTTCAATAAGCGCTCTGTAACCCACCAGGCGGAGCTATAGACTGTCACATATTAAATTTCACTGCGTTATCGGTCGTCGGCGTATTACAATACAGCCTTCTCCCTCTAGCCTTGTACAATTTAATATGTGACAGTCTATATATGCGCTTTTGCCGAAATCCTTCTCTTAATCTTTTTCATTTTATCATGGATCATAAAGACATACGAACATTAAAACTCCTTGAAGAAATTGAGGAAAACCACGTTCAGAGCCAGCGGGAGCTTGCAAAAAAGCTGGATATTTCTCTGGGGCTTGTTAATTCGTTTATCAAACGTCTTGCTCACAAAGGTTTTTTCAAGATCACAACTATTCCTAAGAATAGGGTAAAGTATATTCTTACGCCCGAAGGAGCTGTTGAAAAAACAAGGCTGGCATATAAGTATATCCAGCATTCTTATAAGTTTTATAAGGATGCCCGCCACAAATTCCGTAAACTTTTTCAAAAACTTGAGGCAGAGGGAGTCAGTAAAATTGTTTTTTGCGGAGCAAGTGACTTTGCTGAAATTGCATATATATCTTTACAGGAGACATCCATTGAAATGGTTGCAGTCTTTGATGTTTTAAAAGCAGGTAAGGAATTCCTGGGTTATATGATCGCAGATCCTGCTATGATTAACTCATTCTCGTTTGATAAAATTCTAATAACCTCAATTGACTCCCAACAGAATATTATGAAAGATATTCTAAAAGAATGTATTTCACAAAGCAAGATCGTTACTATTGAATAAAATAGAAGATTGATATAGATCAATATAGATCAATTGAGGGTTTATTTACAGGAGGTTTTTATGCCATCTAAATACGAGCAATTAACGATGAAGCAAACCAAGACCGAGATGCTCAGAGCCTACGATGAGCTATTGAAGAAACTGGAAGCAAAGGCTGAGTCCGGCTTGCCTGAGAAAAAGCAGGAACAGAAGAAAAAAGCCGAAAAAGAGGTAGTGGCAAAGGCTTCTACCAGCACGGTGGAATCGATTGTAAAGGATTTGGCCGATCTCCATCTTAATGTGGGCAAAGCGCTCTCAGAGGTTTCTGAAGAACTGGTTGGGGAAGCAAATAAACTAAAAGAAATTCAACAGGCAA
Organism: Deltaproteobacteria bacterium; assembly: GCA_030606805.1. Taxonomy (GTDB): domain Bacteria; phylum Desulfobacterota; class Desulfobacteria; order Desulfobacterales; family ETH-SRB1; genus B13-G4. Next base: position 6,335 of record JAUWFS010000166.1, on the reverse strand, counting down.
TTGAAATAGAAAAAGCCAATCTGGAAGAAGTTCATGATATCCATTTGGCTGCGGATACCCTGTCAGCTCTGGTTCAAGAACATGAGGAAAAATGCCGGGCCTTTGAGGCTGAAATGAAAGACCAGGAAGAAAAATTTGGCTTGGGGATGGAACAAAAGCGGGCGGAATGGATTAGAGAACAAGATGAGCATGAGCAGGCCGGGAAGGAAAGAGATGCCGAGTTAAAGAAGCTCCGGCAGCGCGAAGAGGAAGAATATAAGTATAACTTAGCCCTTCAGAGAAAGAAGGAAAAAGATGTATATGAGGAAGAGAAGAAAGCCTTAATGACAAATCTGGAAGAAATGAGAATCAATCAGGAAAAGGAATTTGCGGAGCGGGAGGAAGCAATTGCTGAAAAGGAGAAACAGTTCGCAGAGATGGCCAAGAAAGTGGAGTTCTTCCCCGCAGAGCTTTCAAAGGCAGTCAAAGAGGCGGAGATAGCCGCCTGCAAGAAGGCATCTGAAGAGGCCAAAATCCAGGCACAATTGATCGCTAAAGACGTCGAGACAGAAAGTCGTGTCGCTGAGCTTAAGATTAAAACTCTGGAGACTACAGCAAAAGACCAGGAAAAAAGGCTTCAACGGTTGACGGAAGAACTGGCTGAAGCTAATGAAAAAGTACAGAATATTGCAGTGAAGGCCATTGAAGGTGCCTCTGGTTCAAGGACACTTTCTGCGGTAAGCGAGATTGCGCTTGAACAGGCCAAGAAACCTGATGCCTCTAAATGAGATAATATTCTTGATAAAATAGATAAAAAAAGGATGGTTTTTTTATGAAAAAAGCGCTCATAACAGGAATCACGGGTCAGGATGGAGTTTACTTGGCTGAGTTTCTATTAAAAAAGAACTACGAAGTACATGGTATTAAACGCAGATCATCATCATTTAATACAGCAAGAGTAGATCACTTATATAAAGATCCGCATGAGGAAAATATTCGTTTCTTCATGCATTATGGAGATTTAACAGACGCCACGAATCTTATACGCATAATCCAGGATGTGCAGCCTGACGAAATATATAATATGGCTGCTCAGAGTCATGTCCAGGTTTCTTTTGAAACAGCGGAGTATACTGCTAATGCCGACGCACTCGGGACATTACGCCTTTTGGAAGCAATAAGGATTTTGCATCTGGAAGATAAAACACGATTTTATCAGGCCTCTACCAGCGAGCTTTATGGCAAGGTTCAGGAGAGCCCACAGACTGAAACCACCCCCTTTTATCCGCGAAGCCCGTATGCGGCCGCAAAACTCTATGCGTACTGGATTGCGGTCAACTACCGTGAAGCATATAATATTTTTGCCTGCAACGGGATTCTTTTCAACCATGAATCACCTGTGAGAGGTGAAACCTTTGTAACCCGTAAGATTACAAGGGCAGTGGCAAGAATAAAACTGGGGTTGCAGGAAAAATTGTACCTGGGATATCTGGATGCCAAGAGAGATTGGGGTTATGCCGGCGATTACGTAAAGGCTATGTGGCTGATGCTGCAACAGGAACAACCGGAAGACTATGTCATTGCCACAGGAGAAGCCCATTCAGTAAGAGAATTTGTGGAAAAAGCTTTTAAGGAGGTTGGGATAAAAATTGTCTGGGAAGGAACCGGTGTGGAAGAAGCAGGTAAAGATAAAGAGACCGAGAAAATCCTTGTACAGATAGATCCGCGTTATTTCAGGCCCACGGATGTGGGCTTCCTTCAGGGTGATTCCACAAAGGCACGCACAAAACTGGGTTGGGAACCTAAAGTATTATTTGATAAATTGGTAAAAATTATGGTTCGAGAAGACCTTAAAGATGCAGAGAAAGACAGGTTTTGTCAAACCGCTGGCTTCCGTATGTTAAACCAGTTTGAATAGGTGAGGGTTATGAATAAAGACTCAAAGATATATATAGCCGGGCATCGTGGTCTTGTCGGCTCGGCAATTATGCGAAGACTTAAAGCTGAGGGTTACAAAAACCTCATTACTCGTACACATGCAGAACTGGACCTCACAAGACAGGAGAGAGTAGAAGAATTCTTTCGTGAAGAAAGACCTGACTATGTGTTTCTTGCTGCTGCAAGGGTAGGGGGTATTTATGCCAATAACACCTATCCGGCTGAATTTATTTATAGCAATCTTACTATCCAAACCAACATCATACATGCTTCTTATGTTTTTAAAGTCAAAAAAATGCTTTTCCTGGGCAGCTCATGCATTTATCCTAAAAACTGCCCGCAGCCCATGAAAGAAGAATACCTTCTTAGCGGGCCTTTGGAACCAACCAACGAACCTTACGCTGTAGCCAAAATCGCTGGAATAAAGATGTGCCAGGCTCATAACCGGCAATATGGAACCAATTTTTTATCTGTCATGCCGACGAACCTCTATGGGCCAAATGATAATTTTGATCTAAAAACAAGTCACGTGCTCCCTGCACTCATTAGAAAGTTTCACGAGGCCAAAATAAAAGGTCTATCAGAGGTGGTAATTTGGGGTACAGGATCACCCAGGCGGGAATTTTTACATGTAGATGACCTTGTTGATGCATGTTTGTTTCTTATGAACAATTATAACGGTAGTAAAATCGTTAATATTGGTGTTGGCAAAGACCAAACTATCCGTGAGTTGGCTGAGATAATTGTAAGGCTTACGGGATTTAAAGGAAGTATTCGCTTTGACACCGGCAAGCCTGACGGCACTCCTGTGAAACGTCTCGATGTCTCTAAAATAAACTCTATTGGCTGGAGGGCAAGAATCGGCCTGGAACAAGGGATAGCAGAAACATATAAATGGTATGTAGAAAACGTTTGCAAAGCCTGATGCTTTATACCTTCTGAATCATATTTATCGCGTAGAAAAGTAAAAAATTTCCCTGCGTCCCCCTATAGAAGAAAAGATCGCTAAAGAGCCTAAATGTCACTTGCTATATAGACTTTCAGATAATTAATTTCACAAGGCCAGAAGGAGGAAGGCGTATTAGTTATACGTCGACGACTGATAACACCTTGATGCTCCCTGTGTCCTGTAACATGTAATGGCTCTGTGCTTTCTGTGAGAGATCGGTAAAAAATAAAACAATCCTGCTCGTCCAGTTAATTCCGCCTGCCCTGTGGAATCCGAAGGCTATTCCTCTGGAGTAGCTCCGGAAGATGGTACTATGGTAAATCCTAAATAAAATAAAAAAATGAGAAACACATAAAACCATGGGCGTCCCCCTGGATGGGCGTCCCCCTGGACATAAAACCATGGGCGTCCCCCTGGATGGGCGTCCCCCTGGATAGTCCGTGAGCTGAGGTAATGCAAAAAATGTCTATAGATCTTGAACGGGTGTTTCCTGTTGAACAAAGGGAAGCTGCTAAATTTCTGCAAGAACATATTTTTCCTGAGCTTCCCGAAAATCATTTTTTCCTGGTTGGAGGAACAGCTTTGGCCTTACGTTTCGGCCATAGACAAAGCATTGATCTGGATTTTTTTTCCTTTCCATTCAAAAGTACTTATGATGCAGAGGTCGAAATTCTTGACAAAGTTTTACGGAAACATGATATTTATCACCGAAAGGATATCGTTCCAATTGCAGGGCAGTTGCATTGTCAAATCAACAATGTCATGGTTTTGTTTGCTGTATTTCAAAACTTCACTGCAGATCAGGAAAGTGAATTTTACAAAGTCCCGCTTTACCCTCCAGAAAAAACTGCTTTCGGTTTTGACACTCTCAGCCTTAAAGATTTAGCAGGAATGAAGGCTTTCGCCCGCTGCCACCGTTCAAAAATAAAAGACCTTGTGGATATTGGGGAAATACTAAAGCATGATATCTCTCTACAGGATATCATTGACGTGGCTGAGCGACAATTCGGTTATGACATCTCGGGCAAAGAAATCCTGGAGTCTTGTCTTAACATTGACGATATATTAGATAATGCCATTGACGAACCGATTGTGTTTTTAAATAACAAGGATATCGCATATTACATTGATCTGCTCAAAATAGAAGTTGCAAAATACTATCATGCAAATATTTAATACTATTCCCGCGACAACAATTATTCAGAAAAAAATTCAGGAAAGCTTCCCTGAATTTTTCTGGGATATCGACACGAATAAGTTGGACATGAAAGATCATTACAAACTCATTATCACACAGGCCATGAATTACGGTTCAGTGCAAACAATTAAGCAGGTATTTCAACTGTATAGTCGAGAAGCTATAATACAAATACTAAAACATCCAATCAGAGGCTCCTGGTTTCCCAGGACATATATAGCCTTTTGTAATTTATTTGATGTTGAGCCAGATAAATCTGCTGTTAATGTAATGTGTATCCGAAAAGAAAAACCGCGTGATAAGGGCAGAGAATTTTTCAAAAACTTATAGTTTTTCTTTATGTCCTGAATGCAAAACCGAAATTGTCGGGATACGACCAGGCGAGAAATTGCATGAGATTAATGCATCTGCTGGTCGGATTTTTGTGACCCAATTAAAAACCCATGGAGAACAAAATGACTAACCACCCTCAACAGCCAAATCCCATACAAAACAACTACTATCCCGATGATGAAATCGAACTCATCGACTACCTGCGTGTGCTATGGAAATGGAAGTGGTTGATAATCAGTGGTGCGCTTCTCTGTGCTCTTGCAGCTTTTATCTATGGCTTTACTCATCCCGCAGTCAAAATGTACAAGGTTTCAACATTGGTTGAAATTAACCCCAAGGTGACGGGCTCGCCAAAGGAGACGGACTTGCCCGACAAAATCAAATCGGGTATTGAATCAGGCATTTTTGATGTGCAGATTATGAAGGATCTTTCAAGCTCAAGCGCATATCCGAACATAGAGACTCTTGCCTTTGAGATATCCGTTTTCAAGGGGCTAAGTATATTGCATATTGTCTATGAGACACCTTATCCGGATGCAGGAAAGGCAGTATTAGATTCGTTGGTCAAACAAATAAAAAATTTATACGAAGAAAAAATTGGACAAACCAGGTCAGAGATCGTTGATGTTGTGGAAACAAAAGAGAGCTTCATAAAGGATATCAAAGAGCGTATAATGTTAACAGAAAAGAAAAATAAAAAAGACATAATGGTCAACAAAAATAGAATTAAAGAAAGCGCAGCCAAGATAGAAGCATTAAAAGAAAATATCGGATGTATAGAAAATACTATGGTGTACATGAAAACAGCACTTTCGAAGGCCGAATCAAATGCAGAAAAATTAGCCCCCCAAATAGATGACGCCCTTGGTAATCTTAAAAATGGTACGGACTATGAGAATATAGACATTCAGGCTTCTGCTATCCAGCAGCTTGTTAACTATCCTGTAACGCTAAAGAGTCAAATCGATTCTCTTGCCTGGAAAAAGGAAAAGCTATTAGTAGATATCCTGTCCGAAAAGAACAGGATAAAAGAACTGGAGGCTGAAATAGAGTTATTAAAGGCAAAGAGCAATATGTATGGCGAAAAAAGAGAAATAGCCAAACTCAAATCAGAGATTGAATCATTGAAACGCGATAGAGATCAAGTAACAGCGATAATAATGAGACAAAATCCAACGATATCGCCGCTGTCAATAAAATCCACAACAAAACGCAACGCTCTTCTTGCCGGTGTTGCCGGACTTTTCTTCTTTGTTTTTCTTGCCTTTTTTATCGAATACATAAAAAATGCATCAAAATCATCTCCTGCAAACAAAGAAATATAGCGAGGTCAAATGAACTGCCCCGCAGTATGCTTGCAGTGTGCTTTGAGCCGGTCAGCTATCTCGAAATGGTCTATCTTCTGGAGAGATGTGATATATATAGTTATGACCGATAGCGGAGGCCTCGCCTGAGGGTTGGTTAATCGTAAAAATCAGGCATGGTGATAGATTGTTTCAAACCACCTGAACCAGGAGGGCGTCATTTCTACCTTTGACCATCCATAGATCATTTTCCTCCAAAAAATAATCCAGTAACTCCTGTCCAAAAGCTTTTAAAAATAAAACAAAATGAGAAACACATAAAACCAAGTGCGTCCCCCTGGACACACTTGGACACAAAGCATACGAACCTGGGGAAAATAATGATTTGACGTTAAACATTATGCTTGTTAAACATAATGGGTGACATGCATATTTAGAGACTTTGAAGGATGTCACATTTTGCAAAGTCGCATTAACTTTATTGAACTGAGGGTCAGGGCAATTGCATCAAAATTTTAGACCTTTAAAAATCAAATAGTTACGTAATGCAGCAAGCAGCTTATCAGTGCTTATTTTTGAAACAGTATTTGTAACCTATTGATTTATTTAGAGTCAAAAATTATGCCAAATTTTG
>JAUWFS010000014.1:0-28347 GCA_030606805.1 Deltaproteobacteria bacterium | reverse complement strand
TTATCCTTTTAACAAAAATATACAAAAGTGCCTCTTTTTTCTTAATGCTCACTAATACGCTCAAACAGTCAGCCGTTTTAAATTTAAATGCCCGCCACCTCTAATTGTTAACAAGTTACTTTTGAGTTTTCAAATTTCTGATGATAAAATTAATAAGTTAATGCATTATAAGAAATTTACAAACTCAAAAATGATTTCGAATTATAGTATAATTAGTGCCTGAACGAAAACCCCTCTTTTTGTCATTTCGACCAAAGGGAGAAATCTTGTAGTTGTTTACAGCTTGAAATTTGAAATTTGGGAGAGATGAAACTCTGCCCAAAATTGAATGCGTTTATCAACAGTACAAAAGCATGAAGGCCAAATTTCCAATTTCCAATTTCAATGTTTCGTGAACGCTTATCTCTTACTTTAATCCGCTGAAATCAATACCAATGAGAATTATTTTGATCTTATGAGCATATTTTTCATTGACAGCAATCAATGCAAGGTTTATATTATGCTCAAATGAGCGTAATTGGAGAGAATATTCAATGCCCAGACCCAAAAAGCCCAGATTTGTATCCGGCTATCCGGCCATCGCTGCTTTTGTTCCTCAGGGAGTGACCGTTATCGGCGAGATTTTTATGTCCGTGGAAGAACTGGAAGCCATTAGGCTGAGCGATTTTGAACACCTGGACCAGGAAACGGCCGCAAATATGATGGAGGTATCCAGGCATACTTACGGCAGAATTCTTGCCAATGCCCGCAGCATCGTAGCAGAAGCCCTGGTTACCGGAAAAGCCCTGAAAATCGGGGGCGGTGCATATGAATTTCGCGGCATGGGCGGGCGTCGACGCAGAAGAGGCGGAAGAGGGTATGGAAGGAGGTGAGCTATATGCCACAAAGAGATAGAACAGGCCCCCAGGGCCAGGGCCCGAAGACGGGACAAGGCCGTGGGAATTGTAGTCCTAAGAGCGGAAGCCCTGCGCCACAGAGTCAAGGCGGTATGGGAACCGGCGGGGGGCAGAGAGCAGGCAGGGGTACCGGCCGAGGTCAGGGACAAGGCAGAGGAGCGGGACAAGGCCGCGGTAACAGACGGTAAAAGGTAATCATTCAATCCAAAACAAAATTACATTGAGGAGGTGACTATGCCAGGATTTGATCGAACAGGTCCGATGGGTGCCGGTCCCATGACCGGCGGAGCTAGGGGCCTTTGTAATTCTGCAAATGCGGGATACAATCCCAGGTTCTCTGAAGGTTTTAGCTATGGTAGAGGTTTAGGGCTAAGACGCGGATTTCGAGGTGGATTCGGCCCGGACCGTGGTTTGGGGCGCGGTTTTGGCAGGGGGTACGAATGGTATCCGCCTGCTGTTGGCCCGGCCTATCCGGCGGACGCATCCGATGAGATAGACATGCTAAAGGCTGACGCCAATTACATGAAAAAATCATTGGATACTATCAATAAACGAATTGAGGAATTGGAAAAAAAACCTTCCGCATCATCTTAATTGAGCCGCAGTGCTGAGAGTCTGCATGAATTAAGGGGTGGTAAATATACTGCCCCTTAATTTTTTACTCGACCTGCGATTTATTTAGATCAGCGTGTAAAAAATGCAAGAATGCCATGTAGAAAAGCGCAGACAAATAAAATAATTCCTGTTTTTTTGTGAATTCCAAACGATACCTTAATTAAACGCAGACCTGTTCCAAGCTGAAAAACAAGTAAAATAAAATTGCAAATTCCGAGAATCAAGATAATCGACAATCCGCCGATCTTCATAAATAGACCTCCTGCAGGCTAGTTTATTTTATAAAAACCTTTTTTGTCGCCCTTTTTTTGCTTCCGTGGATATTACAGCTTGCTTCAGCTTGAATTATTACGTCATCAGTTACTATGTATTTAATTTCCTTGGTAAAGTTTTTAGCTTTAGGTCTTTTATACTTATACTTACCATAGTTCCATCTTGCTATTTCTTCACCATTAAGCTTTATAGAAACCCATTTTGTATAATGAAAATAATTATTGGCGCTGTGTGTAACATGGACTTTTATTGTGATTTCAGTTCCTCTTTCAACTGAATTTGGAGCTTCCAGTGAAACCGAGGACTGATTCGCAAAAGCTGCGCCTGATGAAATGAAAATAAATACAGCCACTACTAACTCTATTTGTAATTTTTTCATAATCAGTTACTCCTAAAGTAAATTTGCATGACAGTTTAACAATGAATTACTCTATTTGCAACTAAGTTGAGCGATTTTTAGCGAAGAAATGTGCTAAAATCCTGATGCAGCAAGGTTTGTGAAAAGCGCAGGCATACCAATGGATATGTTGAGACTTTTCGCAAGTCCTTGATGCGCAAAAGATTGGTGCAGGTCGAGTAAAAAATCGCTTAATTTAGGTATAATATATAATTATTGATTTTCACATCTAAAAAGGACTATAGATTAAAAATAAAATTTCAAATAGAGAAGACATGATGCCGGCCTATGAGCCAAGGCCAACGAAAGAAAGTTAACCCTGAACGGTGAACCCTGAACCCTAAGGATTTGCGTGAACTTAAAACGTTCCATAAAAAGCGGATTCGGATTTGGCCTGACATCCGGTATAATTACGACTCTTGGTTTAATTGTTGGGTTATACTCGGGTGCTCACTCAAGGGAAGTTATTATAGGCGGCATATTGACAATAGCTGTTGCCGATGCGTTATCTGATGCCCTTGGTGTTCATATTGCCGAGGAATCAAAAAAACATCCGACTATAGAAATATGGGAAGCCACACTTTCAACTCTGTTTTCTAAATTCGTTTTTGCAATAACCTTCCTGTTGCCGATGTTGATTTTCTCTCTTAAACAGGCAATTGTTGTCAGCATAGCATGGGGACTTCTTCTGTTGAGTGTTTTCAGTATTTACGTTGCAAATGAACGCGGGGCAAATCCATGGAAGGTAGTAATGGAACATATCTCTATTGCCGTGTTAGTCATATTCCTTACGTATTATGTAGGAATATTGATACGTCATAATTTTTCATAAAACTTAAACCAAATGAGTTTTGACATTTTTTGGTACGTAATATGTAAGTTAAAAGGAGGTTAAGCCATGTCAAATAATAAAGTCAACAATTCAATTGATTTTGAAAAGGCTCTTAAAATTGGCCGTCCGCCAAACGTAGTAAAGCTTTTCCCCAATTCAAAAGCATTAATCGTTAGTGGAAAGTTTATAGACAGAGCTATGATTACAAAGGGTAAAGCGATCTCAATGGCTGCTAATGGCAGAAATTATTTTGTGATACGTGGGGCTCTTAAGGCCGCTCAGCGCGCAAATTCGCCCATTATCATTGAAATCGCCAAGTCAGAGGGTGGTGCAAATGCCTATTGTGCAGTAAATTACTGGAACATTGCCAGGATTGTTGACGCTCTGTGCAATGAAATGAATATCACGATACCGGTAGCTTTGCACGCAGATCACTATGGCATAAAAAAAGATGAAGATATTGAAGAGGCAAAAACGGAAATCCCTACGTTATTTGAAGCAGGAATTACATCTATTGCAATAGATGCTTCACACCTGCCTGATGACAAAAATCTTATTGCGAACATTGAGCTAACTCCATTTATCCCCGAATGGGCAGGCCTTGAAACAGAGGTTGGTGAAATTAAGGGCAAAGAAGGCCTTTCAACAGTGGATGAAGCTTTGTTTCTCATACAGGGCCTGAATGCCAATAATATTTTCCCTGACTGGATAGCATTAAATAACGGAACAACTCATGGTATAGAGGCAAGCGACCAGGGAATTCAAGTAAACCTGACTGCTGAAATCCACGAAGCTTTAGCAAAATACAACATGTCTGGTGCACAGCATGGAACATCCGGAAACAGCTCTGAGAGGTTGAGAGAGATAGCAGCTAAAACCAGAACCACCAAAGCAAATGTGGCTACAGCTCTTCAAATGATTTCATGGGGTCTGGAGGTTAATGATTACGGAAATGCCAGACTTGATAATGATGGCAAGTTTATCAAGGTAAAAGGCGAAGGCGTCACTGAAAATATATGGTCTGAAATAGTTGCCTGTGCAGAATCAAAAGCACTTAAAGCAGGGGATTACAAGAAGCTTAACCTGCCGTTTGAAAACAGGCTGCTCGGACAGCCAAAAGAGATAAAAGAAAGGATGTCCAATCGAGTCGAAGAATTCATATATAAAATGCTTGTAAATGTATTTAATGCACAGGATACAGCCCCCATCGTTATAAGCTCCATACTTGATTCCGGAACCTGCGATCCGGGCCCAAAAACAAAAAAACTTGAAGATTCAGTTGAATGGACACTGGAAAAGATTGTTAAAAAAGCAAAATCTATTATCACCGACAAAGGATCTAAGGGGGGGGTTTGACGATTAAGATGCAGAAAAAATCTTTTTGTCATTTTTGCGGAGCAAGGCTTACTGAAAAGCAATTGCAGGGAACTATCCGCCTTTTCTGCGAAAACTGCAATGAACCCATTTACGAAAACCCGGTACCTGCTACCTGCATTGTCGTGGTTGATAATAAAGAAAGAATATTGCTTGTTAAAAGAAGCGTAGAGCCAAAAATTGGCTTCTGGTGTCTGCCCGGGGGGTTTATTGAGCTTGGCGAGACGCCCGAACAGGGTGCTTTAAGAGAGCTAAAAGAAGAAACCAGCCTTTCTGGTAAAATCGGGATGCTTCTGGGCGTCACAACAAATATCAGTCCAAGATATCACAGCGTTCTTATGGTCGGTTATCTTATAAAAAATTATAACGGCACCCTTAAATCAGGTGACGATGCATCTGATGCGGCTTATTTTAATTATAACGATCTGCCGGAAATTGCCTTTGAAAGCCATAGGAGCTTTATCAGAATATATTATTCAGCCTATGCTTGTCATTAAATCAGTTATGCTGGATGGATCCCCTAATGCATCACCAGCTTTTTCGAACCTTTACACCACATGAATCCAGGTATGTCTTAATCTCTGAAACAGTATATGTGCCATAATGAACCATTGACGCAATAAGCGCTGCATCGGCTTTTCCTTTAGTCAGAACTTCGCAAAGATGCTCTGGTTTTCCGGCACCTCCTGATGCGATTACAGGGATACTAACATTCTCTGAAATAAGAGAGGTCAGTTTCAGCTCATAACCATCCTGAGTTCCATCTGCATCTATAGAATTTAAACAAATTTCTCCCGCCCCAAGTTTTTGTGCTTCAACTGCCCATTTCAGCGCATCAATACCCATATACTTTCTTCCCCCATTGATTACTATTTCATAACCAGAAGGAATTTTTACACTTTCCCCAACATATTTTACATCCATACCAAGGACTATGCACTGGCTTCCAAAAATTTCAGCTCCTTTAGATATAATTTCATGGTTTTTAACTGCCGCTGAATTAACGCTTACCTTTTCAGCCCCGGCCAACAGTACATTTCTCATGTCATCTACGTCACGTATCCCTCCGCCCACTGAGAAAGGTATAAATATTGTTTCAGCCACACGTCTTACCACATCAATCATGATATTTCTTTTTTCGTGAGATGCGGTAATATCGTAAAAAACAATCTCGTCTGCACCTGCTTCATAGTAGAAAGATGCCATTTCAACGGGATTTCCAATATCCACATTATTCTCAAAACGTATGCCTTTTGTTGTCCTTCCTTCACGAACGTCAAGGCATGGGATTATGCGCTTACTTAACATATTTTATTTCCACGTGCAGAAATTCTTCAGCAAAGACAGCCCGGGTCTCCCGCTTTTTTCAGGATGAAACTGGGTGGCAATTATGTTATTGAATCCAATAACCGATGCAAAAGAAATTCCGTAATCCGTTGTAGCCAGAATATGTTCTGAATCGTTCGGATTTGGATAGTATCCATGAACAAAGTAGAATTCATCATCCTCATGCAAATCCGAAAGAACCGGATGTTTTTTAATGTTTTCCAAGCCGTTCCAGCCCATGTGAGGAATTTTTAACCGGCTGCCATCTTTGGATTTAATATCCGGCGGAAATGCCTTAACAAATCCATCTATTATCTTAAGACAAGGTGTTTCATTTTCTTCGCTATATTCCATGATTATCTGAGTGCCGAGACATATGCCAAGTATTGGTTTGCCGTCAATAACCGCCTGTTTTATAGCTGAATCCAGTCCAAGACGTTTCAAACTGTCCATAGCAGCACCGGCGGCGCCGACTCCGGGGAATATTATCCGCTCCGAACTGTCTATTGTTTTCATGTTATTTGTAACAATGCACTTAAACCCTAAATATGAAACAGCCCGTTCCACACTTGCAAGGTTGCCCGCATCATAGTCTATAATAGCAATCATATTAATGAACACTCTTTTTATTTAGTGGCTGAACCGTTACCTTTTCTTTTGGCTTCTTCCCATAATTCATTCATTTCACCCTGAGAAACAGATTCCATTTTTCTCCCGCTTTTTAATATAACTTTCTCCATATATTTAAAACGATTTTCAAATTTTTTAATGGAATCCGCCAGAGCATTTTCAGGATGAATGCGCGCAAATCTGGCTACATTCACAAGGGTAAATATAACATCTCCGATTTCTATTGCTGAACTTTCCTGATTTTTATCTGATTTATTTAATTCGGTCTTTAATTCAGACCATTCCTCCTCAACTTTCTGCATAACACCTGAAATATTATTCCAGTCAAATCCCACCCTTGCTGCGCGCTCTGAAATCCTGTAGGCACGCCTCAAAGCGGGAAGGCCTGAAGGGATAGAATCCAATATCGATTTATTTCCACTATGTGTTTTTTCATTCATCTTAATCCGGTGCCACTGTTTTCTTAAATCATCAGAGCGGCTGACCTTACTATCACCAAAGACATGAGGATGACGACGTATCATTTTTTCTTTATTTACAGAAGCGGCGTCATCTATATTAAAAGAGCCCATCTCTTGGAACAGCTTGGCTATAAATAGAATATGGAACAAAACATCTCCCAGTTCTTCGCAGATATCATCGGTATTTCCTGATTCAATTGCTTCTAAAAGCTCATATATCTCTTCTACAAGATAAACCGACATGGAACGGGGTGTCTGCTTTTTATCCCATGGGCATCCGTTTTCCCCTCTTAACGTGTCAATAAGTTTATTTAAAGCATTTATTCCCAAACTTATCCCTTAAAAATTTTAGCAGTTAGCTTAAAAAATCAAACAGATAACACATTCAGCTAAGAGCTAATGGCTAATAGCTTTTTCACAAATCTTCACATCGGTAAATAAGCTGAAACTATTGCCGCATTAAAAAAAATACTTTTCGGACAGGCACCAATTAGAGGGGATACTTAGCTTTTCTTCCAGGCCTTTTTTAATTCCTCAATTTTAGATACAAACTGATGTTTCATATCTTCAGGAATTACTTTAGCCATCTTTTCAGAAAAAAATAAAACATGGGGGGAAAGCATAGAGTCTTTGACTATCGGTGCCCCCTTTGGGAGGAAGGCGGTAAAAGCTATCAACAAAACAGAAACCATTAATGTTGCCTTAATTATCCCAAATCCAGCTCCGCAAATACGATCAAACCAGCCTAAAAATGCAATATTTAGAACATACTTGATTACTACACCAAGAATGCTGATAATAAGAAAAACTATGCAAAAAATAATCAAAAAGCTAATTATATGAAGGTACGATTTATCTGAAATCCATCCTGATAGTGGTCTTGCAACTTCCAGGTAATAAGTATAAGCTGCATAGAATCCTCCTAAAACACCAACTATCGAAGACATTTCCTTGATAAACCCTCTAAAAAAACCTCTTATCAGGCAAAATCCAAAAACAATCACAATCAAAATATCAAACTTATTCATCGCGTTCCTTTAAAGTAAAATAGCAACAAAAAGACAACTATTTATTTTAACACGTTTTTAAATGCAAAAAATAATTGAACTAAAAATTATAAAGTTTTTTAAAATAACAAAGCGGATTTTATGAGTCAAGGTGTTTTTATTTGAAGGCAATTAGCCACAAGATGCAGTTTGCATTATCTGAAAAAGTTATGATATGTTATAAGCCCTATGGATGAAAACTCAATCAATAAGAAGATAAAACTGACTTTCTCAGATATAGATCTGACAAAACAGCTTTTCGGCGAACATAACCATAATCTTCAAAAAATTGCTGAAGCTGTGGGCATTACAATCCACGCAAGAGGCAGCACTGTTATTATTCAGGGCGACAGCATTGCAACAAACCTGGCCAAAAATATACTAAATCAGCTTTACGGCCTTTTAAAGGAAAAACTTCCTGTTTATCCCAGCGATATTGATTATGCGGTAAGGGCTCTTTGTTCTGATGATAATATCAAGCTTAAAGATATTTTTCTGGATAAAGTGTTCATTGCATCAAAAAAGCGCTTTATTACACCCAAAAATCGCTCTCAAAAAGAATATATTGATGCTATCCGCAATTATGATATGGTTTTTGGAATAGGGCCTGCTGGAACAGGCAAAACATATTTGGCTATGGCTATGGCTGTTTCAGCTCTTTCAAAAAAACAGATAAACCGAATAATTCTCACGAGGCCGGCGGTTGAGGCTGGTGAGACTCTGGGCTTTTTGCCCGGGGACCTGACGGAAAAGGTTGATCCGTATCTAAGACCTCTTTATGATGCGCTTCACGATATGATGCGTTTTGAAAAGGTTTCCGATCTCATGCATCAAGGAGTTATAGAAGTAGCACCCCTTGCTTTTATGCGTGGAAGAACATTAAATGATGCTTTTATTATTTTAGATGAAGCACAAAATACAACGTCTGAACAGATGAAGATGTTCCTGACCCGAATAGGCTTTAACTCCAAGACCGTAATAACCGGCGATATCACTCAGACAGATCTTCCGGTTAATAAATCTTCCGGACTCATAGAAACAAAAAATATTTTACAGGGAATAGATGGAATAGAGTTTGTTTTTTTCTCAAAAACAGATGTGGTTAGGCATAAATTAGTTCAGAAAATTATCAATGCGTATGAAGAGCTGGAAGCAAGTAAAAAAAATAACACAATAAATCCCATATGAATATAGAAAAAAATAATAAAGCAATTAGAAAATTTTTTGTCTCAGGCAAATCTATCAGATGGTTCATTCTAATAGGTTTTATCATAATATTTACCATTGTCCTTTATCCGACTCTTGTTATAACAAAACATCCCTATAAGTTAGGAGATGTTGCTGAAAGAGATATTAAAGCGCCAAAAGATTTTCTTATTGAAGATAAAGAAGCTACAAAGGAAAATCGTAAAAAGGCTGCCGAAGAGGTTTTAACTGTTTACGATAACAATGCATCTCTTAGCCTAAAACTTTGCCGGAACGTAAAACAAGCTTTTGCTGAACTCAGCGATGTTTTCGAAGCATACAAAGAAAGCCAGGATAAAGTTTCTCCAAATAAAGAAATAAAATCGCTAAATGAACAACTCCGGCACCTCAAAGAGAACTTTGAGGAAAAAATCGGCTTCACTGTGAGCGATGATGCATATGAAATTCTTATAGAAGAAAAGTTTTCAAGTAATATCGCCGATCTTGTTTCCAGGATTCTAACAGAAATAATAAATAACGGGGTTGTCATTAACAAAGATATTCTTCTTAAAGAATCAGATAAGGCGATAATATTAAGAGATGTTGAAACAAAAAGCGAAAAAGTTGTTTATAATCTTAAGTCATTTTATGATCCTGACCAGGCAAAAACAATGGTAAGAATTATTGGTCAGCCCCTGCTCAAAGACATGAACTACAATTTAATTAACCTTGTCGTAGATTTTGTCCAAAAGCTCATCCAGCCAAATATAATTCTAAACACAAATGAAACCGAAGAACGAAAAAAAAGAGCTGCTGCAGAAATCAAGCCGGTTATTTACAAAATAAAAACAGGAGAAATGCTCCTCCGCGAAGGAGAAATAATTACAAAAGTTCAGCTTTTAAAGCTCAAAAATCTGCAGACAGAAACAAAAAAAGAACGTATTCTGACAATAAGTATCGGTGCAGCAATGATAATGCTGTGCCTGCTTATCTTAACTTACATCCTTCACATTAATCATAACAAACAATTTGCACGCAATCATAATAAAAATCTAATGGTTATGGCCTGTATGCTTATAATCATTTTATTGTTTGCCAGACTATTCGCACCATTATCCGAAGCACTGACCCAAAACTCGAGTTTTGGAATTTCGCCTTCAGCAATTATTTTCAGTATTCCAATTGCCTCTGGTGCCATGACCATATGTTTGTTGCTATGCCTCAATATAGCAATACCCTTTGCTTTGGTGGCTGCTGCATGCACAGCAGTAATTTTTCAAAACAGATTTGAAATTTTTATCTATTTCCTGCTTAACAGCGCAATGGCAGCTTACTGGATCCAAAATTGCAGGGAACGTAAAGTTTTTATTAAAACGGGCTTAAAGCTTGGATTGCTTAATGCAGTGCTTTCAACTGCAATCTCTTTTTATATTTCAGGCTTTGTAGGCTTCAAAATACTGGAGATCTGGGCTTTTGCCTTTATGGGTGGTATCATAGCTGGCATCGTTACAACAGGCATTGCCCCTCTTGTAGAAATAGCATTTGGTTATACAACAGATATCACGCTTTTAGAACTTGCAAATCTCGAAAGACCGATTCTTCGCCGGCTAATGATAGAGGCTCCCGGCACCTATCACCATTCTGTTATTGTGGGCAACATGGTTGAAGCCGCAGCGACTGAAATTGGTGCAAATCCTTTGCTTGCTAAAGCTTGCGGCTATTATCACGATATCGGCAAGATAAAGAAACCTTTATATTTTATTGAAAACCAGAAAAACGGGAAAAACAAGCACAACAAACTTGCTCCTTCCATGTCAAAACATATATTAGTTGCTCATGTAAAAGAAGGTGTTGAGATGGCAAAACAAAATAAACTTGGCCAAGCAATAATCGATACTATAAGGCAACACCATGGCACAAGCCTGATCACCTATTTTTACGAAAAAGCAAAGAAACAAAAGGGAGAGGACGCTGTAGAGATAGACAATTTCAGATACCCCGGCCCAAAACCTCAGACCAAGGAAGCCGGACTTGTCATGCTTGCAGATGTTGTTGAAGCTGCCTCAAGGACTCTGGATAATCCCACGCCATCAAGAATTCAGGGACTTGTACAAAATCTTATAAACAAAGTTTTTTCTGATGGACAGATTAACAACTGCGAATTAACATTAAAAGATTTGCACAAGATAGCTAAAACTTTTAATAGAATATTAAGCGGAATACATCACCACCGCATAGATTATCCTGAAAAATCCTCTTCTATCAATGGAAAGGTTAAAGATGAAAATCCTGATAGACAACAGGCAAAAAGAACACAAAATTTCTCCGGAAATGATGCGGAAAAAGGCTCAGGCCATCTTAAACGCCTTGGACTGTCCTGATGGAGAACTTTCCATCCTGATCGTTAATGATCCCCTGATAGAGGCTCTAAACAAACAATATTTCAATCGATATTGCCCTACCAATGTCATAGCCTTCCCCATGCGGGAGGGCAAATTTGCAAACATCTCGCCTCAATTGTTGGGCGATGTGGTTATATCTGTTGAAACCGCTTATCAAGAAGGAGTAAATGCTGGAATCAGTGTGGAAGAACGTTTTATACAGCTTTTGATTCACGGAATTCTTCACCTGTTTGGCTATGATCATGAAACAACGGAGCAAGAAGCTCTTAAGATGGAAAAAAAAAGTGAAGAACTTATAAAGTTGATAGAAAAGACAGTGCCTAAAGTATATTAAAGTGCCTAAAATGCCTAAAGTTGTGGTACGCCTTCGGCGTGCTATATATCTTTAAAGCTTGATTATAACTTCAGCCGGAAACAAAATGAGTAAGGTTGGGCAGTCTTTCTACTCGTTCCCAGGCAGAGCCACGGAACGAGTGAAGTTGTATGGAAAAAATTAAAATTGGCAGCGCCGAAGGCGCATTCCTTAACTTTAGGCACTTTAATATACTTTAGCTCACTTTAGGCACTTATGTTCATAATATAGGGAGGTTCAATAATGGCAGGATTAGCTGTAAATGTTGATCACATTGCTACTTTAAGAGAAGCCAGAAAGGTCAGCTACCCGGAACCTGTGGCGGCGGCTGTGCTGGCTGAACTGGCCGGAGCGGATGGAATTGTTGTTCATTTGAGGAAAGACAGGCGCCACATACAGGATCGGGATGTCAGGATTTTGCGAAAAGTCGTTCAGACCAAACTTATCCTGGAAATGGCTTCAACTTCTGAAATGGTTGGTATAGCTCTTGATATAAAGCCTGATCTTGTAACACTCGTACCTGAAAAAAAGGAAGAACTTACAACCGAAGGAGGACTGGATCTTTTTGTCCACAAAAACTCAGTTGCTGAAACCGTTGGCTCACTCCAGGACAATGGTATTCCTGTAAGTATTTTCATAGATCCGGCACCTGAACAAATTAAACTCGCGTATAAGATAAATGCCTCAACTGTTGAAATTCATACAGGAACTTTTTGTGACGCAACAACTCCCCAAAAAAGGGATCAGGCTTTTGACAAAATTGTTGATGCTGTTAAACTATCCCACAAACTGAAGCTAAAAATAAATGCCGGTCATGGGATATGTTACAATACCATAAAGGCTTTCAACGGCCTGTATGAAATTGATGAATTCAGCATAGGCCACAGCATAGTCTCAAGAGCTGTGCTTGTTGGAATGGAAAGAGCTGTCAAAGAAATGTCGGCGCTTATTAAAGAACTTTGATGGAGCATAACATGTATCTTGTAACTGCTGGTGAAATGCAGGAAATGGATAGACAAACCATTGAATCATATGGCCTTCCAGGCAGAGTCCTTATGGAAAATGCCGGCCTGGGTGCAACACGAATAATATTAAGACAATTTAAAGGTCTTATTAACAAAAAGGTCGGCATTGTAGCCGGACGCGGGAATAACGGCGGGGATGGTTTTGTAATGGCCAGATATCTTTCTCAAAAAGGCGTGAGCGTGACCGTATATCTCCTTGCCGAAAAAACTGTGGTTAAAGGGGATGCTGCTGAAAACTTAAATATTTTAGCCCCGCTCGACATTCCCGTAATAGAAATGCCGGACCAAAAATCGTTTTCAAAGCACAAAACTTCTATGCTTCATCAGGATATATGGATTGATGCCATACTTGGAACCGGACTAAAATCAGATGTCAAAGGATATTTCCGAAAAATTATCGAGTTTATTAACAGCTTAAAGAAACCTGTTTTTGCAGTAGATATACCCTCCGGGCTTAATGCAGACACAGGGCGGCCTTGCGGCATTTGTATCCAGGCACATACAACAGCGACCTTTGCATTTGCCAAAACAGGTCATTTAATCTTTCCCGGAGCAACTTATACCGGAAATCTCGAAATAGTAGATATTGGCATACCTAACTATATTGCCAAAAGTGTGGAGCCAGAACAATTTCTTCTTACATCCGAGCTGGTCAGGGCTACGCTGCAAAAAAGATCACCTGAAGCCCATAAAGGCAATGCAGGCCATCTCTTGATTATTGCAGGTTCGACCGGCAAAACCGGCGCAGCAGCTATGACGGCAATATCTGCAATGCGTTCAGGCGCAGGACTTGTAACTCTCGGAATACCAAAAAGTTTAAACCCTGTTTTAGAAAGTCAGGTTCTTGAAGTAATGACGTGTCCTCTTCCTGAAGCCGAAGGCGACATACTTGATGAATCGTCATTTAACAAAATTATGGATCTGATTGCCGGCAAAAAGTGCCTTGCTGTTGGGCCGGGACTTGGAACCGCTTCCGGCACTAAAAATCTTGTTATTCGGATTATTCAGGAATGCAATCTGCCGATTGTAATTGATGCGGACGGTTTAAACAACCTTATTGATAACATCAATATACTAAAAAACTTGAAGCACCCGGTTATATTGACCCCGCATCCTGGAGAAATGTCAAGATTAATAGGCAGGCCTGTAAGCTTTATTCAGAATGATCGGATAAATTGCGCCAGAAATTTTGCAAAAAAATTTAATGTTCATGTTGTTCTTAAAGGAGCAAGAACTGTAATTGCCCACCCTGATGGAAAAGTCTTAATCAACCCCACCGGCAATCCGGGAATGGCTTCCGGCGGCATGGGGGATGTGCTGACCGGAATTATTGCAGGCTTTGTTGCACAGGGTTATTCTCCTGAATCAGCCACTCATGTAGGCGTTTATTTACACGGAGCTGCCGCTGATACGCTGCAAAAAAATATAGCTCCCTTTGGTTTTCTGGCAACGGAAGTTATGAACGCCATACCAGGGCGGATACAGCATTTTATTAATGATTAACAAACAAGTCCAAATAATAACCAATTCTCTTGAAGAAACCCGGGCTCTTGGGGAAAAAACAGGAAAACACCTTGATTCAGGAACCGTTTTAGCCTTAACCGGTGATCTTGGAAGCGGAAAAACTACATTTGTTCAAGGGTTGGCTAAAGGTCTTGATGTCCCGGATAATTATTACATAACAAGCCCAACCTACACTTTGATAAACGAATATCCCGGTAGATATCATTTGTTTCATGTTGACCTTTATCGCATAGAAAATTATGCTGATTTTGATGATATCGGCCTTTACGAAATACTCCGCAGTGACGGAATCGTAGCTATCGAATGGGCAGATAAACTTCCGAAAAATTTTCTTCCGGAATATTTGGCAATTCATATAGATATATTGAATAATGAATCACGAAAAATTAGCATGACTGCGCATGGACTTAGAGGGGAAAATCTGATAAAAAAGTTATACCTAAATTGAGCAATTTTTTACTTGATCTGCACCAATCTCTTGCGCATCAAGGGTTTGCGAAAAGTCTCGACATATCCATTGGTATGCCTCCGATTTTCGCAAACCTTGCTGCATCAAGACCTTGGCACATTTCTTCGCAAAAAATCGCTCAACTTAGGTTCTAGGGAGAAAACATGGGATTAATTGTTCAAAAATATGGGGGCACTTCCGTAGCTGATCTCGAGCGAATACGCTATGTCGCAAAACGAGTTGCAAAAACCTTTGACAAGGGAAATAATGTAGTTGTCGTCCTTTCGGCTATGGCCGGCATCACAGACGGTCTTCTCGATATGGCCGGCCGGATTACCGACTTTCCCGAAAAGCGTGAGCTTGATGTTCTGCTTGCTACAGGAGAGCAAACCACCGCAGCCCTTCTTGCCATAACATTAAAATCGATGAACTACCATGCAGAATCATTGCTGGGACATCAGGCAGAAGTTTTAACAAACCGCAATTTTGGTAGTGCGCGTATTGTTGATATAGGAGCCGGCCGTATAAAAGAACTTATTGAAAAAAACAACATAGTGGTTGTTGCCGGATTTCAGGGTTGCGACCCTGATGGAAACATCACGACTCTTGGACGCGGAGGCTCAGATACATCTGCTGTAGCAATAGCCACAGCAATAAAGGCTGATTTATGTGAAATTTATACTGATGTTGACGGAATTTATACTGCGGATCCAAATATTTGCAAGAAAGCAAGAAAACTTGATAAAATATCCTATGATGAAACGCTGGAGATGTCGAGCCTTGGAGCCAAGGTTCTGCAGATTCGTTCGGTTGAATTTGCAAAAAAATATAATATCCCAGTGCATGTTAGATCATCTTTCAGTGAGGAGAAGGGAACTATGGTTGTTAATGAAAATTCTGGTATGGAACATCTTGTAGTATCAGGCATAACCTGTAATAAAAATGAAGCACGTATAACCCTGAAAAAAGTTCCCGATCAGCCGGGTATCGCAGCAAAAATTTTTTCTCCCCTTGCCGAGTCAGGCATTCTTGTTGACATGATAATTCAAAATACCAGGGCAGGAGGTTTGACCGATCTTACCTTCACAGTTACAAAAACTGATTTCAATAGAGCACTTGAAATATCAAAAAAAATAGCCAAAAAAATTAAAGCAGAAGAGGTATTGTCAGCCGAAAATATCGCAAAGATATCTGTTACAGGTGTTGGCATGAAGAGCCACTCCGGGGTTGCAGCAAAAATGTTCTCTACTCTTGCCCGTGAAAATATTAATATTAGACTGATAAGCACTTCAGAAATCAGGATATCCTGTGTAATTGAAGAAAAGTATGCGGAATTGGCGATTCGTGTCCTTCACTCAGATTTTGGATTGGATAAAGAATGATATATCTTATGTGCAAGAAACTCTAAATAACGGCCTTGATCTCCCCTGCAATATGAATGGCTGCTTCTTTAGGATTTTTTGCATCCCTGATGGGCCTGCCGATTATCAAATAATCTGATCCATTCTCAATTGCCTGGGCCGGAGTAGTTATACGCTGCTGATCATCTTTGTTCATCCCTTCCCAAAATGGTCGTATGCCTGGCGTTAATGCAACAAAACCTGTACCAAAATTTTCCTTTATCATTTTTACTTCAAGACCAGAGCATACGACTCCCACACATCCAGCCTTCATAGCCATCTGCGCTCTTTTCATTACCAGCAGGGATATATCTGAAGAAAATTCAGAACGAAAGCCGGCAGCATCAATATCTTCTCCTGATACGCTTGTTAAAACAGTAACACCAACCACACCTACTTTCCCGCGGCTTCCAGCAACAGCGGCTTCCAGCATTTCTTCATTTTCTCCACAATGAACAGTCGCAAAATCAACACCTAAATCAGCAATGCTTGCCATTGCACGTGAAACAGTCGCAGGAATATCATGGAGTTTAAGATCCAGAAAGATTTTAGCTTTTCCTGAAGTCTTTATAATCTTAATGATTTCAGGCCCGGAGCTTATAAACAGCTCAAGCCCTACCTTGAACATACCAACGTATTCTGAAAGAAACGCAATATATTGTTTTGCTTCCTTTAAAGAAGGTACATCCAGAGAAAAAACAATATAATCTTTTGCTGCTTTCATAAAAACAACCCTCTCAGCTTATCCTTGTCGTTTTTGATAATTTCAGGCTTTCCGGAATAAGCGATTTTGCCCAGCTTTATCGAATAAACATGATGGCAAACTTCAAGCACCTCACACACTTTTTGCTCCACGATAAGGACGATCACGCCAAATTAATGTTTATGATACTTAAAACTTGATCTATATCTCGTTAACCCCAATTTTGCAGATAGACCGCGATTTCCCTGAAACCTTTATGGCTTTATTCAATTTCCTTGATAACTTATCATCGATATAAATAGCTAATTGCGGCATAATGATCACCCTTTTAACACATATTGACAAATATAAGATAAATATCCTTTTAGTAGATAAAATCCCTTTTTGCAAAACCTATGCAAAAGATTTGAAAAAAATATACGATTTTCTCAATCTCCGGGCGGAACTACTTCAGCTTGGCAAAATGGATATACAACGTTCCGTTTGTTCAACGATTTCAAGTGTTCGAAATGCCTGTTCTTGGTTATGCGGGCTATCTTCCTTTTGGTCTTGAATGCTCGTTAATTGGAAAAATCCTGGCCAGTATTTCTCGCGAACGGGGTTTGTAAATTTTTCAAATTCAATATTGAATACTTTACTTAATAACAGCCATTGTGTAATAAGGCGAAGTCTTTTTGCTTTTCATAATCAGAAATTTGAAAACTCAATTATGAGATTAACATGAGGCAGCGGGCATTTAAATTTAAGTGCCCGCCACCTCTAATTGTTAACAAGTTACTTTTGAGTTTTCAAATTTCTGATAATACGATTAATTTAGATTATTCAACTGAAGACAGGAAATTATGATGGACGGTTTTTACGGCAGACTGCTGAAAATTGATCTTACAAATAAAAAATATAGTATTGTCCCTATAAAGGATGAAATCTTCATTAAATACCTGGGAGGAAAGGGGCTGGCTTCATATTTTTTATATAAGCTGAACCCTGAGGGCGTAGATCCTCTTTCCTCTGCCAACTGCCTGATTTTTGCAACCGGACCTGTTACAGGCAGCATTATATGGGGGTCATGCAGGTATGGAGTTTTTACCAAATCGCCCCAGACAGGATTCTACTCTGAGTCCTACGCCGGAGGTAAAGTCCCGGAAGCTATAGATTCAACAGGTTTTGACGCCATAGTTATAACAGGAAAAAATGACAGGCCCTCTGTTCTTGAAATTCATCCCAAAGGAGCTGTTTTTCATGACGCCGGCGATATCTGGGGTCTGGACACATTTGAAACTGAAGACACAGTAAACAAACGATTCGGGCATAAGGCTCAGGATAAAGATAAATGCGGCTCCATAGTAATCGGCCCGGCAGCGGAGAATCTTGTCCGATTTGCGGTCATTCAAAACAACTACTGGCGTTCTGCGGGAAGGACAGGAGTTGGAACAGTCATGGGTTCAAAAAAGCTCAAGGCAATTGTATTTAAAGGCGATAAAAGGAGGTCTCTGTTTGACAAAGAAAAAGTAATAAAGCTTTCAAAACAAATAGCCTTAGAAGCAAAGGACAGCCCTTCTGTTCGTACCTACAAATCCTGGGGAACTCCAAGTATGGTCAAGATAATAAATAAGGCCAAAGCCTTTCCTACAAAATACTGGTCTGAAGGATTCTATGACAAATGGCCGAACATCAGCGCTGAAGCTCTTCATAAGCAATGCAGAGTTGAACCTCATGCCTGCCCAAAATGCTTTATAGCATGCGGTAGAAGGACTACTGTCCTAAACGGCCGTCACGCAGGGCTTAAGCTGGAGGGGCCGGAATATGAAACTATTTATGCCTTTGGCGGCATATGCATGATAGACAGTATTGAAGAAATCGCCTATTTAAATGATATCTGCGACAGAATGGGAATGGATACAATTACGGCCGGTAATCTCTGCGGATTTACAATCGAGGCTGCAAGAAATAAAAAAATAGATTTTGAAATAGACTATGGGAATGTAGATGCAATAGCCGATCTTTTAGAAAAAATTGCTGAAAGAAAAGACATAGGTGATATCCTTGCAAGAGGAATCATATATGCTGCAAAAGAATGGGACATGGAAGACATAGCTGTTCATGTGAAGGGTTTAGAGCTGCCCGGTTATGATCCAAGAGTTCTAAAAGGCTGCGGACTTGCATTTGCAACTTCTGACAGAGGCGCATGTCACTTAAGGGCAACCTTTCATAATCCGGAACTAACCGGATTGATCGATCCTGAAATTATACAAGGAAAGGCTAAGCTCCTTGTTGACTTTGAAGATCGCCTAACCCTGTTTGATGCCCTGATTTTATGCAGATTTTACAGAGACCTGTATCCCTGGAAAAGGATAGGTCAAATAATTAACGCAACGACGGGACTGAATGGAGATAAAACTTATCTTAAAAAAAGTGCGGCAGAAATTTCAAACATAGTTCGCAAATTTAATATACGCGAAGGTCTAAAGCCGGAAGATGACAACCTTCCGCAATGCTTGTATAAAAAAATGCTCAAAACAGGTCACAGCATTAAAGAAAAAGAACTCAAGGCTATGCTGAAGGATTATTACAATATTCGCGGTTGGGATAAACCTTAGGGCTCGCTAAAAAATAACTTGGCATTTTTGCATCCCGACTTCACCATATCTTTAACCGATCTTCAATCGCAAAAGTCCTCGAAATAGCTCGCTATTCCTGCGGTTTTACTCAATTAGATCAATTAAATCTACGGCAAATTCGGGCGCAAATTCTACCAAGTTATTTTTTAGCGAGCCCTTATTCCCACTCTTTATAGAGCTTCATGCGTTCGGAAACTCTTTTTAAATAATCCCGTGTCTCCTGATGATGTAAATTTTTTCTAAGATAAACATAAAGCTCGTCAGGTTTCATGGTATTAACCCTATCAACGGCGCAACCTATCTGTTTCTTTCCACAGAGTGCCCTGCTGAGGTTCCCTGCCCCTGTATTATACGAAGCAATTGCACAATATAGAGCATTGTCCGCATTTTGGATCTTCCTGAAATAGCGATTTTTTATAAGTCCAAGGTAAGCGCAGCCCAGTTCTATATTATTATCTGAATCATAAAGATAATCAGAAGAAAGCTCCTTGCCGTGGCCATAAACATATTTGTAAGCATCCCAGCCACCGGATCTCGGCACAAGCTGCATTAGCCCGTAGGCGGGCACATGGCTTGTTGCCTTTGGATTGAAATATGACTCAGTATGAATAACGGCAAAGGCAAGCGGAACAGAGATAGAAAATCTTTCTGCCTGTTGGCGGACATTATCAAGATATCTTTCTGCGCGAATCCGAATATGACCAGGTACAAGCAAAAATTTAACCTGCACCCTGACCATATCTCCTTTATCAGTCTTCACATCTTTCTTGATTACAGGTTTTGTCTTTACAATTTCCTTTGCAAACTCTTTTTTGTTTTTTTCTGTAACAGGGTTGCCTTTTTTGTCCTTTAATTGCCCGGCAAGCACGGGCGAGGTCAGAAGAGGTGAAGGGGGAATCTTTTTTTCTTTTGCAGGTTTTGGCGGCAAATCATAATCACGGTTTTTTCCTTTATCAACGATGAGGCGTTCAATTTCCTCTGTAAGTTTTTTATCTAAACTATCCGGATCCCGATCAACCTCTACCTTTGGTATTACGACTTCCACCAAGACTTCACCTGCTTCAAAATCTACACGGCTTCTGCCGGTCTTATCTTCGGAATATTCAACCCAATCCTTTTTTGTAGAGACAACAAAGTCCTCCCACATGGCTTTTACTTCTCGCTGGAATTCTTCAAAAGCCTGTTTTTCGAATTGCTTATAATCCTCC
Organism: Deltaproteobacteria bacterium; assembly: GCA_030606805.1. Lineage (GTDB taxonomy): Bacteria > Desulfobacterota > Desulfobacteria > Desulfobacterales > ETH-SRB1 > B13-G4. Next base: position 7,632 of record JAUWFS010000014.1, on the reverse strand, counting down.
TCCATTTTTGCCACTTCTTCGAAAAATTCCTTCTCCATATCATCCATTTGAGCAAATAAGGGACAGGCTGCAGAAAATATAAAAAACATGACAAAAAATATTACCAGCCGATGACTTCTCATTCTTTCCGTTCCATTAATTCGAGCTGTTTGTGAAGTTTTTCAGAATTTTGTCTCACATAGTCCCGAACTTTGCTGTTTAATTCTTTATTTTTATCAAGTGCTTCATTAAAAGCAAAAAGGTCAAGTTTGCATAAAGAATAGGAAGTTCCATCATTAGGATCCATCCATCTATCGACAATTATAGCTCCATGAAGTGTGGTTTTTGAAAAAGTTTTCAGTGCCTGTTCAACATGTTGTTCTTCCGCAGAAACCAACATATCTCCGGCTGTGGTGGAGGCCATGTAATCCTTGGCCAAAACAGCGACATATATCTCAAGAGTTTTAGCTATTTCCGCCCTGGCACGGTCATCTGCTGCTGATCGGGCAAGAGCCTTGTTCTTGATACCGGAAGCAATACCTACTCCATAAAAGACCTTCCCTGTTTCTGCATCATCAAATGCGCCGCTTCCTTTCCAGATCCAATCCGGCCCTTTTGCTTCCATGGTTGGAGTTGTTGCGCAACCAGCGACAATAAATAATCCCAAAGCAAGAACAACAAACACAATAATTAATCTTTTTGTTTTCATGGTGACCTCCTTTTTTGAGTTTTCGCCCAGCCACTAATTACTTGACCTGCTGCGAAAAAATGTATTTAGTTATATCATCAGCAATATCGGCTGTAAGTATTTTTTTTACTTTAAGAACAGCGCGATCCTCAGCCTGAGACAAGTTAATATGGCCCTCTCTGCCGGTTTTGCCGATACTTCCAAAGATAGCGCCTCCCTTCTGATCTATTAAATCAAAATATACCCTCCACCTGACATATTTCCACTCCTGTGCCCCGAATTCAATAGGCCTTATTTCCACATTACCCCTGGCTACAACGCTTGCTTTGTTAAAATCTTCAGAAATAGAAAACCCTTGTCTGTTTAGCCCTTCAACCAGAGCCTCATGAATTTCCGCTGCCCTGTCGCCTTTGACTGAAAGAAAAATAAGAAAATCCCTGAGCAGAATAGTTGTTAAACGATTTTTAATCTCATTAAAACCGGTATCAGAAGAAACACCTTTTCCGGATTTGTTGATGATCCTGAATTCCGCATCGTAAGCCTCTCTCAGTATATATTGTTGAATAGCTTTCTTTAGTATTTTTATTTTTGAAAGCTTGTCCTCTTCTTTTTCTGCATTGTGGATAAGCCTTCTGATTTCAATATCCAACTCCTGAATCTTATACTTCAGTATCATGGCTGATTGTTTCCGATTAAGAACCGCAAGAGCATAAAAAACATTATCAGGTTTTGTCTGCTTAAAAACCTGGGCTATTCTAACTCCGGAAAGGACTTTCTGGGTGGACACCCTGGTAATCTCTTCAATATCGAATCTTTCTGTAACTTTTTCCTTACTTTCGGATGTTGTTTTCAAATATTCCTGAAAAGTACTGGTACGGGAATGAATATCGCTGTAAAATATCTTGGCGATTTCGGAGCGGGCATTATCTTCCGCTGACTGGCGGTCAGGGCCATATCCTACCCCGGTCAAATACATTGAAGCAGGATAAAGCTCGCTTTCTTTGTCTGTCCAGTCCGGCCTTTTCCCCTGCTTGACTTGCAAACTTCTGTTTTTCTCCACTTCAATCGGGTCTGGATATCTGCTTTGCTTATCCTCATTGGAATAAGCCGTGCTTTCTTCTCCAGATTCTTCTGCTTTCAATCCATCAAAAGCCATACTCGCTCTTGCCCGGATCTCTTCTTCATGTGTCCTCTGACTGATAGAACATCCAGCCACTATTAAAACGAGAACTGTACACAAAACAGCCAAATATAATTGTTTAGCAAATCCGCTCAATTCAAACTCCCCTGTAACCATTCTAATTTAGTAACCGTTCACGGTTGTCGGTTCACAGTTCACAGTTTTTTTAATAAACTATGCAACGATTGAAGCATTTTGGATATTGATTTCAACTCTTGAATTAATTCTTTCGCATCCGCAATATTTGATCCTTCATTCCATAATCACGGCAATCTCTTAATAATTTATAAAAATATACTGATAACCTACAAGATTTTTTCCAAATTTCTAAATCTTCAAAAGAGGACCCCAATAATTCTCCTTTACCTTCTGTTTTTTTCAACCGTGAACCGATAACTGTAAACCGTGAACGGTTACCTAATTTACAGTGCGAAACATGAAAAACTTTTTTTCACGTTTTTTCACGGTAAAATTTTGGATTTGTTTTGAAATAACAACCAAACGATTAGAATCCACGAAGTCTATTCGCCCTTTATATTCTCCCGGAGGAATAAGTATTCTTCCAACCCTGATTTCTGCCGGCAGCAATCTCCAGTGGCGAACATCTGCCTGCTCCGATGCCCAGCTTGCAGCTTGACTTGCGGCTTGGACTAACAATCCAAGCAGTTCGCCGCCCTGACGCTTTGCAGCCTTATAAGCCTGCCTTGCTGTTAGATATTTTGCAGTAGCCCTGGCAATGGCTTTTGCCTTAATTCTGTTTATCCTGTTTTTTAAATTCATTACAGCAATAGAAGCTATATCTTCCATCAATTCCGTCTCAAAAATATATGAACGACCAGTACTCAAATTTTCCAGATAAATCCTGCTGTTAGAAATTCGATATCTTCTTTTATTAAACTCAGGATAAGCGATCTTGGCCACATAATTATCAGGCATTGGAACTGGAAAAAATGTTTCAACTTTTACAGGCCCCAAGCCATTGTAGTGAATAAAAAATATCTCTGCCAGGCTTTTTTTCTCAATCGGGTTAATAAACAAAACGTCATTATATTCATTTTGAATCTTCCTGAATTCTTCATGAAAATCCAATTCTCGGGACAATGTAAGTAAATTCTCAATCAGAAAAACCGGCGGAGACACTCCATAGTTTCTAATATAGTCATTTTTATATATATTCTCAGCCTTCCAGCAGGAAATATATGCATCGTTTATCTCTCCTTCCGCTTCGTAAAGGACTCCCATTAAAAAACGGATAAATGCATCTTCTCTGTAAACATTTTTTTTATCATCTTCATATTGTGCATTGAACATATTTAATTTGTTGTCAATCTTTCTGGCTTCTACAAGGGCATCTTCAAGAGAACCCAGGCCGACATAGTTCATAGCCATAAATAAATTCACCAATGCACTTTCAAAATCTTCACCTCTATATGGAATGGTCTTATCGTTAATTATATAAGATGCGATATGTTTTGAAACAGACTTGGTGTATAGCTCATCCATAATGGACTCAGCTTTAGCCAGGCTCTGATTGCTTTCTGAATAACGACAGGCGAAATGAGCGAGAATTCCTTCATTTAAATAATAAATAACGGCATTCAGCTTATCAAAAGTTTTGGTATTTTCCCTTGCCAGATGCCAGGCGGAATCAAATTCCTGGTTAAGAAGATATTCATCAACCTTTGTATAATACTTAAGGCTGGGAGCGCATGAGAAAAGCAAAAACCCCGACAGGAGAAGAGGATATACAATAATTCTAACATTCTGTCTGATTTTAGGCGAAAGCGCCATTTTGAAAAACTACCACGATAATTTTGGTTTCTCAATAAACTTTTTAATCTTCTTTTCGCCGATCCAAGCCTTAATGTTATTGGCCATGGCAATCAGCTCAAGGTTGACCTGATAATACATTACGGCCTTGCCGCCGGCTTCATCCCTGATAGTGTTTATTTCTCCAATCAACATGAAATCCGCCCCAACTTCCTCGCCGGGGCCCTTCATGGTATCTTCTGAAGCGTGTCTGGCCATATCAAGCCTTTCTTCACGAATCTGTCCCCGTTCACCTTTTGAAGCTACAAATTGCACCTGCCCTGAATTAATCAAAGCCCTTTCAAGATCTTTAACAAAAGTCTGAATATTTATATGCTCATGGCTCCGATTCTTTATCATTCCCACAATAAATGTAGGGACCTGGTTATTTTTGTTTTTAAAACTTTCTAAGAATGGTCGTTTAAGACAATCCCTAATCATATCTTCAGCAACCAATCTGGAATCAGTATCATTCCAGCGGCCGCTTATATCAACAATTTTATCGACGTCTATTCTTTTTACCTTTGGCGTTGAAGCGCAACTCGTCAAAAAGAAAGCAATCCCTATAATCATAATAATCAAAATAATTCTATGATGCTTCATCTCACCCTCCTGTTTATACAACATAGCAGGACTATCTTTATTAACAAGCCCACAGTGTTCTGAACCTTTTTGTTCCACTTATCAAAGTCGCTCCAGACCATATCTGATAACGCCTCTGCCGGCTTGTAAACATCCAACTCGCAAACTCGTTTCATCTCTCCCTAATTTCTACTTTCCAATTTCAAGTTTCAAGCCGTGAACGGCTACAAATAATAATAGATAAATGAAGTATTAGTGTCAATCTAAAAGCCTTGGGGCTCGGTCAAAAACAGTTCGCCATTTCTTGACATGGCATACTCAACGTGTTAGATATGGAAAAAATCGGGGCGTGGCGCAGACTGGTAGCGCACTTGGATGGGGTCCAAGGGGCCGGAGGTTCAAATCCTCTCGCCCCGATCAAGAAAGTTTAATAAATTTGGCGGATTAGCTATATTGCTTTTCCGCCTTTTTTTGTTTGATTTTTACTCTTTTTGGCTTTGGCGGAAGCACTGGTAATAAATGGGCAGGTTCAACCAAACTGAAAAAGATATCGTCTGGAGAAAAAACCTTTAAGCCCCTCCCCTTAAACTGATTTTATTTTTCCAAATGCGTTTGCCCTGCTGCTATTCATGTAACAAATTGAAACACCTTAGAATTTGTGATATGCAAACGAAATCTCTAAGAAAATTATTGAATTCCTGTGTTGCGCTGCAAGATATCTGAACTTCAAAGCGTCATGCGAGATAACCTTCAAGGGATTATCCGGTTTTCTGTTTAATATCCAAATCATTGAAATATAGAGTTAGAAAAATTGTTTTTCTTAAATTTTTATTGTAACAAATCAAGATGAATATTTTTAAGGGAAGGTCTTAATGGCAATAAAAAAATCTGAATTGTACAGCTCACTTTGGGCAAGTTGTGACGAACTGAGAGGCAGCATGGATGCCAGCCAATACAAGGATTATGTATTGGTGATGCTGTTCATGAAATACGTATCGGACAAAAAAGACCCGCTGATTGAAATACCGGCGGATGCCGGCTTCTACGACATGGTAAAGCACAAAGGCAAACCTGACATTGGCGATAGAATCAACAAGATTATCGGAGAGTTTGCCAAAGCCAATGGACTGACGGGTGTGATTACCGTGGCCGATTTTAATGATGATGAAAAACTGGGTAAAGGGAAAGATAAGGTAGATAAATTAACTAACCTGGTTTCCATTTTTGAAAAACCGGAACTGGATTTTAGCGGCAACCGGGCAGAGGGCGATGACTTGCTTGGTGATGCCTATGAATACCTTATGCGGAACTTCGCTACTGAAAGCGGAAAAAGCAAAGGACAATTCTATACACCTGCCGAAGTATCCCGCATCATGGCAAAAGTGATTAGCATCAGCAAATCTAAAAGCCAGTCGGAAACCCTTTATGACCCTACTTGTGGTTCGGGCTCCCTGCTGTTAAAAGCGGCAGACAAAGCACCGCAAGGTATTACCATTTACGGACAGGAAAACGACAATGCTACACGGGCCCTGGCCGTGATGAACATGTGGCTGCATCGCAACCCTGATGCTGAAATTGTGCAGGGAAACACCCTGGCTTCACCGCAGTTTACTAACGATACCACAGAAGAACTCAAACAATTTGATTATGCGGTTGCCAATCCGCCGTTCAGCTATAAGGCATGGATGAACGGGTTAGACCCTGCCAATGATATTTACAAACGCTTTGAAGGTTACGATGCCGTTCCACCCAAAAAGAACGGCGACTTCGCTTTTCTGCTGCACTTGATTAAATCGCTGAAATCAAAAGGCAAGGCGTGTATTGTTTTGCCTTTGGGTGTTTTGTTCCGTGGCAATGCCGAAGCCAACATCCGCAAAAAGATTATTCAAAAGGGTTACATCAAAGGCATTATCGGCTTGCCGCCAAACTTGTTTTACGGAACCGGCATTGCCGCCAGTTTAATTATAATTGATAAAGAAAATGCCGCAGAGCGCAAAGACATTTTTATGATTGATGCCGGCAAGGGATTTATTAAAGATGGCAACAAAAACCGTCTGCGTGAGCAGGACATTCATAAGATGGTGGACACTTTTAACAATCATATTGAAACACCAAAATATTCACGGATTATTCCGCTTGCTGAAATTGCCGACCCAAAGAACGATTACAACCTGAACATTCCCCGCTACATTGACAGCCAGGAAGCGGAGGACATACAAGACATTGAAGCCCATTTGCTCAGTGGCATACCCAAAAGGGATATTGAAGCAATGGAGAAATACTGGACTGTATATCCTTCTTTGAAAAGTGAGTTATTTAAAGCCGTTGACAAGCGCCAGGAATATTATCAACTCAACATTGAAAACGAAGAAATCAAAAACACTATTTTTCAACATCCTGAGTTTACCACCTTCGGTAAAAAGATGGATGCCGTGTATAACAAATGGGAAACAGAAACCACAGCCTGCACCAAAGCATTGGACAAAGGTTTGAAGCCTAAACAGGAGATACACACCATTTCTGAAAACCTGTTGAAGCATTACGCTGACAAGCAACTCACCGACAAATATGCCATGTATCAACACTTGATGGACTATTGGGCTGAAACCATGCAGGATGATTTTTATGAACTGGCGGCAGATGGCTGGATAGCAGGTAACGATGTGAAACGCATCGAAAAGAAAACCAAAAAAGGCGATAATGAAGTGGTGAAGCAGGTGGCAGGCCTTGAAGGGCTGGAAGGCAGACTCATACCGCCTGCCCTGATGATTCAGGAATATTTTGTCACAGAGCAAAAAGCCATTGATGATTTGCAAGCCCAGGCCGAATCCCTGACAGCCGGCATGGACGAACTGCGGGAAGAACACGGAGGCGAAGATGGTTTGCTGGTAAATGCTATGGACGTTAAGCAAAAGATTAGTAAAAAGAATTTACAGGTAGCCATGAAAGATTTAGGCAAACGAAATGCCGAAAATGCCGAAGAATACGACATGCTTCAACAGTATAAAAAACTGATGGAGAATGAAAAGAAAGTGCAAGCCAAGATAAAAACCGCCAAAGCCGATCTGGAAAAGAAAGTGATTGCCCAATACCCCAGGCTGAGCATCGATGAAATAAAAACCATAGTGGTGGAAAAAAAATGGATGCACAGCATGGACAGGCGAATCCGCATTGAAATGGACAACATCAGCCACCGCCTTACCCAACGAATAAAAGAACTGGCGGAACGCTATGAAACGCCATTGCCGAAACTTCAGCGATTCCCGAAGGCATGATAACCTATTGATTTAATAACGTTTTTAAATCATCTTTCCGTAAACTTTTTTACTGTAAATTCAAGAAGTTAGCCCAAAACGACAATTTATGATTCACGCTAAACCGTGTAACTACTTGA
>JAUWFS010000187.1:0-6638 GCA_030606805.1 Deltaproteobacteria bacterium | reverse complement strand
GTTAAAAAATATTGATACCACAGGATTTGATTTTTGCATGCAGGAGCAAGAGGGCAATAGTCAAATACATACCATTGAGACTATTTCCTACATCGCCTGGGAACCATCATCTGGAACCGTGGGTAACCTGACTTTTGAGGTCGATAAAACAGACAATGTGATTACGCATAATTTGCAAACCATCGTTTATAATGAGACCTTCGTAGCCACCCCTGTGTTTCTTGCCGACATGCAAACAACCGACGGTAAAGATACTGCCAACTTGCGCTGGCAAAACAAGGACTTATATGGAATCGACATCAAGATCACTGAAGAACAATCCCGTGACAGTGAAATAAACCATACTACTGAAGTAGTGGGATATATGGCTTTTTCCGTTCAGTAAGCTGGTCGATACCTGAATCTTGCATGAAAATTGATGAGAAACAGTTCTTATAATGATAAAAACAGCGGGTTTAGCAAAATCCAGGCAATAAACTAGTTTTTGCCGCTTTAATAGCTATTTTTGTGATAAAGGCAGAGTCATCAGACTCTGCCTTTTTTCGTTATCAATATGCTGTTAAAACATAAAGTTACAAAATTTTATGCAAAAACATTACTCCAACCTGTTGTATTTTCGACACTTCCTTTAATATAATTTAATATATCATAGTCGGGTTTGATATACATAATAAATATATTGTCAAAAGGCTTTTGATTGACTATTGATTATTGACTATTGCAGAATGACCGTGAAAAATAATCAAAGGAGTAAACCAGTTGAAAGTTGTAATTGTCGGCGCAGGAGAGGTTGGCTTTCACGTAGCAAGCCGGTTGTCACATGAAAATAAAGACGTTGTGGTGATTGATAAGGATGGTGACGCTATTCGTCGTATTTCCGATAATATAGACGTTCAGGTTATAACAGGATCCGGCAGCAGCCCTGTATCACTTGAAGAGGCGGGAATAAAAGAAGCAGAGATACTTCTTGCCGTAACAAACAGCGACGAAACAAATCTGGTGGCATGCCTGGTGGCAAATATCATTTCGCCATATACAAAAAAACTGGCGCGCATACGAAATGCCGACTTTGATAAATACCATGCCATTTTTCGAGATCATGCCCCTCACATAGACACTTTAATCAACCCTGAAATCGAGGTTGTGAAAACAATCGACAGGCTTATGAACATGCCCGGTGCGGTTGATGTTGGAAACTTTGCAAACGGCCGTGTCAAATTTATAGGTATAAATTTAGACAAGGAAGCGCGGCTGGCAGGTTCACGCCTTGATGAAATTCCTGCACTTCTTGGCAAACAAGGCCCTCTTATTGCCGCGGTTATAAGGGATGAAGAACTTATAATCCCAAGCGGCGACGACAGGCTTATGCCTGGAGATCTGGTATATTTTATCAGTGAAGAGGACAAGATCCTGGATACCCTTACAATATTCGATAAACATGCAGAGCCCGTTAAAAGGGTTTTGATTGTTGGAGGAGGCCGAATAGGATCAAGGCTGGCCGTTTTGCTTGACGATAAGCCTGTCTATACAAAAATAATTGAAAAAAATCCTGATAGATGCGCCAAACTTGCAGAAAAGTTGAACAAGGTCGTAGTTCTTCATGGAGACGGTTCTGATCAGGGGCTGCTTAAAGAAGAAAATGTTCAGGAAGCGGATTTTGTCATTACGCTTACAAATGATGAAGAAATAAACATTTTAGCTTCTTTGCTCGCCAAAAGAATGGGAGCACGAAAAACAATAACAAAAATTAGTAAATTCAGCTATTTTTCACTTATGTCAATGGTCGGAATCGAGCAGGTAGTCAGCCCGCGGCTTTCTGCTATAAATACAATTTTGCAGCACATAAGACGCGGCAAGGTGCTTTCGTCTATATCAATTAAAGGAGAGCAAGCCGAATTCATGGAGGCAGTTGCTCTTGAAACGTCAGAAATCGTAGGGAAACCTCTAAAAAACATATCATTTCCAAAGGGAGCACTTGTAACAAGTATAATTCGAAATGATAATATAATTATTCCTTCCGGCGACAGTATCATTGAGCCTGATGATAGAATCATAATATTTGCTACAAGGCAGGCTATACCAAAAATCGAAAAAATCCTTACTGTAAAACTGGAGTATTTCTAAATGCGCTGGCGTTATATCCTGAATGTCGTTGGGATATTAACTCTTTTTTTTGGCCTTACCATGTTATTTCCCATAGCAGTTGGTCTTTATTATAAGGATCAAAGCGTTATTCCTTTCTTAAAGTCCATTGGCATTACGACCTTTGCAGGTCTGCTGCTGCACTTGTGTTTTAGAGGCTCAAGAGTAGAGATAATAACTCAGCGTGAAGGGATGGCGATCGTATCCATCGGCTGGATAACTATTGGAATTTTCGGTGCACTTCCGTTTTATCTGGGCGGCGAATTTATTACTTTTGTGGATGCATTTTTCGAATCAGTGTCAGGGGTCACAACCACTGGAGCATCGGTATTAACAAATATTGAAGCCGTATCAAAAGGCCTTCTTTTTTGGCGCAGTTTTATTCAGTGGCTTGGCGGAATGGGAATAATAGTTTTATCCATTGCCATACTCCCCTTTCTCGGCGTTGGAGGCATGCAGCTTTATAAAGCGGAAGTTCCAAGTCCCACACCCGACAAGCTAAGGCCGCGCATTAAAGATACAGCCTTGCTCCTCTGGAAAGTTTATGTTTTGATTTCTTTATTAGGGGCAATCCTTCTTCTGATAGGAGGCATGAGCTTTTATGATGCCCTGTGCCACACCTTTACAACAATGCCGACCGGTGGATTTTCAACTAAAAATGCCTCTATAGCCCATTTTGACAGCGTATATTTTGATTCTGTAATCATTATATTTATGCTTCTCGCTGGAATAAATTTTTCACTTCATTATCAGATGCTAAGGGGGAAAACACTTGCTTTCTGGAAAGATTCAGAGTGCCGCTTCTTCCTGGGCACCATTATTTTGCTGATTGCAATTGTTACTTTTAATATTCACGGCGCTGTATACGAAAATATATGCCAGGCGCTTCGCTATGGCGCTTTTCAGGTAGTCTCAATTATTACGACTACAGGCTATACTACAGCCGATTTCGATAAATGGCCTGCCATGTCCAAGCTGATACTGCTTTTGTGTATGTTTATGGGAGCATCAGCGGGTTCGACTGGCGGGGGAATGAAATTTCTACGCGTTATGCTTTATTTTAAATATTGCTACAAAGAGCTTTTTTCCATGATTCATCCCCGCTCTGTTACTCATATCAAAATCGGTGGCAAAGTAGTTCCGGAAGATGTTACAAGAAGCGTTCTTGGATTCCTTGGGCTCTACATGGGGCTATTTGTTCTATGTTCCGTGGTTCTGGCAGGCATGGGAGTGGATTTTGTAACATCATTTAGCGCTGTTGCAGCTACAATAGGAAACGTGGGCCCGGGTTTTGCAAACGTGGGACCAGTTTTAAACTACGCTCAGATGCCCTATCTGGGCAAGTGGCTGCTTATATGGTGCATGCTGTTAGGAAGGCTTGAAATATACACAATTATAATTTTTTTGGTTCCAGAGTTCTGGCGTAAATAAATTTGTTGACAAAGTTAGAATTTATATTTAGAAATAATATTTTTTAAGGGCCGTTAACTCAGCTGGTAGAGTATCTGCCTTTTAAGCAGAGAGTCGCGCGTTCGAGCCGCGCACGGCCCACTTTAAGTAGCCGTTTTTACTTACGTCCCCATCGTCTAGCCTGGTCCAGGACACCGGCCTTTCACGCCGGCAACAGGGGTTCAAATCCCCTTGGGGACGCCAGAAAAATTTAAGGGTTATAGTTATAAAATACTATGACCCTTTTATCCAAAGACATCCCCTGCTTCTTTTCGCCCGCTTTCGGTTAAAAAAGTTTTCCCAATAAATTCAGCGAGGTCTTCATTATTCATAGGGTTCTCTTTCTGTTTTTTCTCAAGATTGACGATAAGGTCTGCGTCATGAACTATATTGAAATTCAGGCTTGAATCAGGTCCGGGGTGATGGTGACGGCCTGTGATATCGCATACCTCGTCAATCAGCTCTTTTTTTGCCCCAAGCTCTGTCATTATAGATCTTGCAACAGACAGCCCTGTTTTTTCATGGTTTTCAGCCGTAGCGCTCTCCTTTGCCCGTGCTGCTTCATAAATTCCAATATCATGCAGATATGCGGTAGCCAGAATTACAGCCAGGTCGCCGCCTTCGTTCTTTCCGATTTTTTCGGCATAGCGCGCTACTCGCATGGCCTGACCGATTCGCTTAAAATCCTTCTTGAAATATTTTTTCATTTCAATTGCGATCCGCTCCTTAAGCGTATCTTCCCTCTGGGCCTTGTATTCTTCGGGAAGGTCGCCAACGCACTGCGCTGCATACTGGCAGTGTGCGGCACAGCCAAAGTCCAGTTTAGGATTTATAAACTTATGCCCGCAATTGCGACATTTTCGTGTTGTGTCATCCTTGAAAAATTCAACATCTTTGCCGCACTTAGGGCATTTAACATCAAAAACAGCCCCTGGTTTCCAGTACCTTATGTCCTGTCCCGGGCATTTCATTATAATTCCTCCGTAAAGTTAAGATGATTCAATGTTCCTTAATTTTGTTTACGTTTAATTAAAGTAAACCTTATCTTAACCAAAGTCAAAAAAGGTGGGGCGTAATGTGCAAAAACGTAACCAGGTGTGCAAGATTCGTAACCGAAAAAATCACGAATCCATTGTGAATTTATTGAATGACCAACATTCCAGCAAGTTAGCTTTTTGGCACATATGTTGCTTTATATGAAAATAATCAAATTTCATATTGGAAAAACAAACTTATTTAAAAGGGAGGTATTATTATTATGTTGAAAAAAGTTATGATTATTTGTATCGCACTTTCTTTTGTATTTATTGGCGGCATTGCTTTTGCTTCAGGTAACGGACCAAAAGCAATTGAAGAAGTTCAGGAAGTAATTCCGGAATCGGCGCCTGGCTCAGAAGATGTTGCTCCGACTGTTCCGGAAGAACTCACCACCGATGATCCCAAAACCGAAATCACCGAAGGCAATGAACTGAAAGAGGGTCAGCAGCCGGAAGAAGCAAAAGAAGGCGGCGATGGCCAGAAATAATTAGCATGTTTTTTATTGACCCATTGGGCCTTAACTTATTTTAAGACGCATGCCTTCAAAATATCTAAGCCCTATGCAATAGAGAGCGCAAGTTTTGCGTTTATAAAAATAAAGTCAAGGCAATCAATTATAAACAATCAAAACTTGCCCTCTCTCCCCATAATGTTTCCCCTTTCTACATGGCATTCTCTTGCACGCTGATCTAAATTGCAGTTTATCAGTTGGCATTGGGGGGTTTAATATGAGCATCAAGAGCAAGAAAGGCGCGAAGGTGCGGAATAGCAGGCTATTGGTGTTCATGGCCAGCGAAAAAGAGCAATTTGTGGCCTTTCGAGGTATAAATAACGGGTTACGCATTTTTGCTTTTTAATAATTCCTTATATGCTTGAGTTAATTTAATGAATTTATCATGCTCTCCCCCTTTATCGGGGTGGTGTTTTTTAGCCATATGCCTGTATAATGCCGTTAAGCCGCGGCGACTCATTTTCTTAAGTTTGTCTTTTTTTATATCGAATATTGTTATCGCTTCATCTAAGGTTACTGAACTTTTGTTAGGGGGTGGAGCATAAAACCTTTTGCCGTCAATAAAGTTCTTTATGTGATCGTGTAAGAAATAGCTTTGACCGTATTCGTTATCAAAAAACATGATAATATATCGGATCAAATATTCATTTAACTCCGGCCCGGTTGTCATTCCGGCCCAGAAAGACCTGTCTTTGTTCAGGCTGCATATCTCTTCAATAAAATACTCATCAACTTTTTTTTGATCCAGAGCTTGAGGCATTGTCTTTGCGGTCAACTTTGAAGAAAATCTCTGTAGATCAAATATTACATAAACGTATGACTTCAATTCATAGGGATCGAGAATATCTTCCGATTCCAGAAAATACTGCTCAATCTCGTCTCTTGATTTATTGAGAAGCACCTGGAAAAGTTTAGGCGATATACGTCCAATTCTTCCCTGGTCCATATTGCCGAACCTTAAAAAATGAATTCTTCTTTTATCGAACAGATGAAACTGAGCATTTTCCCTTTTTTCTTTTACGCTTTTTTTTCTTTGCGTGCGTCCGGCTCTTTGACTGAACATTTCAAGAACATGCTTTATTTCCGGCTTCAGAAAGCGCCAGAATATATTATCGAGTTCATCAAAGTCGGGCTTCACGCAAAGAGAGTTCAGCCTGTTTTCTACTTTTTCGTCAATATAGTAAGCATTCCCTCCAGGGTAAATAATATATTTTGCAGGATTGGCCCCAAGATCAAATAAGTCTCGACTTCTAAAATATTTTCCGTCCCGGTAAGATTCCCTGATGATGTAATGAGGTTTTTTTTTGATTATTTTTTTGGCCAGATACACAGAAATTTTACTTCCTCAATCATAATTAGGAACGTGGACGAATTAACTTCCACAAGTAGGCGCATAGATTTGGGTCAGATTTGTTCGATCTCAGATCACAAAAGTTGATGGAATAGCGGGCTATTTTGATATTTTTGTGATTTGAAATCGGGCAAAGGTGGCCTGAAG
>JAUWFS010000007.1:0-36316 GCA_030606805.1 Deltaproteobacteria bacterium | reverse complement strand
ATTCACTACTATTTTGTCGCAGAGTTGTTTAATGCGAATAGACCAGATTATACTTATATTAGCCAGAGCCAGAGCCAGAGCCAGAGCCAGAGCCAGAGCCAGAGCCAGAGCCATCGCCATAGCCATAGCCAGAGCCATCGCCATAGCCATAGCCAGAGCCAGAGCCAGAGACAGAACCAGAGCCAGAGCCAGAGCCAGAGCCATAGCCATAGCCAGAGCCAGAGCCAGAGACAGAACCAGAGCCAGAGCCATCGCCATAGCCATCAACTATTTTTTCCATATTTTCACCCCTTTTTTCGGCATATTATTTTTTCCAGATTTTCACCCCTTGGATGCTTTCTTGTGCTTTCTGGGTGCATGGGATTATTTCGATTGCTTCAGTTAGGATAATCTTTGTTACCTCGCAAGGAAATTTACAATTTTCCGGTTTGCTTACGCCTTCCATTGCAAGTTGCGAAAGAGATGCTGCTCCATCCCAATACCAGATACGTCGTGCATTCTTTAATTCAACGTCCAGACCGGAATGGCTGATTAATTCTCCGGCATGGACACCTGCTGAACGGGTGCGCACAATTACATAATTTTCTGTAATTGCTTCTCTGCGGGTGTACTCAATTCCATTAATTACAACATTACATTTTTCTTCCATTTTATTCTCCTTTTTTAGGTTATGAGGAAAACAAGCCTAATAATTCTGACCTCGATCCCTTTATTCCACCGCCCGTCCTCGGCTTGTACTCTCCCCGTGTGGATTGCTGGGAGGTCGGAGTTAAACCAACGGGGTCAGGTTTTCGGCCTATGGGAAGCCTGACCGCTGCTACCTTGCTTATCCCTCCACAGTTGACCTTCGTGTCGCTCCCAGCAATATTAATTCTTATTCACTACTATTTTGTCGCAGAGTTGTTTAATGCGAATAGACCAGATTGTTTAAGATCATTCAAAATTTTCCTGCAAAGTTTGTGCAGATCATCAAAATAATCTAAAGTGCTTTTTTTGTCATACTCGTCTTTATAGCGTTGATCCAGAAAAGGTTCCCACTGGCAAGAGATAATAACTTCCGACATAGCTCTGCAATCATCGTCACTTTTAACATCAAAACCATGTAACAAAAAGTGTTCAACCTCATCTCTGCATCCAGAGTCGAGAAGAACATTTTCGAGTAGCTTTCCACAAACCTCGCAGAATGGCGTGGAGTCCCCTTCCGTACCCCATCCGCCATCAACAGAATATTCCTCTTTTGGGTTTTCTTTTGAGAGGCGCTTAACTTCTTTCTCGCAACACTCAAGACAATATGACAATCCTTCATCAGCACCATGTATCCAGTATTCGGGTTCGGACGGTACACGATTTGCACCTTCATCGAAAAATTTCTCAAGCTTTTCTCTGTCTGTTTCGTCTATGTATGATTCCATCTTGTTTTTCCTGTGTTATTAGTGTTTAGCCTCTCAAGTCCGCCTTCAATCCTCGAATTAAAAGCGGGTTCAGGGGGTTAAGCCGTCAATAATTCTTCTCCGTTCAGACTATCTGTTACGGATGAACTACGCTTATCTGGGTCTCCATCCCATTCTGAAATATGATATAAATAAGCCTTGTCAAGAGGGATATATTCTTTGAGATCATCTATTGACAAAAATGTTTTATTGATAAATCTATAATCATCTGGTTCGGGGCCTATCCATTTGCTAATTGTGTACATTATTGATTTTTCCCTTTCGTTTTTTCTAAACTTACTAAAATATTAAATTCCTGTCAAGCAAAATCGTAAAAAAAGATACGCTTAAAATACAAGAGGTTGTAGCCTTTTGAAGAAAAAACAGCGTTTGTCCGGTTTTGCTTGACAATCAATTAAAAATATTTTATAAGGCTGTTATGAAAACTTCAACGTATATCTTAAACGCAAGAAAAAAGCTCAAAATACGACAGAAAGACATGGCATTGTTGCTTGGTGTAAGGCAGGTCAATCTCTGCAAGTGGGAAAAAGGGAATACAATTCCGAGTGGTAATGTTATTTTGAGAGTTGCAGAATTATTAAAAGGAGAATTAAAATGAAAGTTGATATTTTTATTAAACCACAAGAGCACCCGATTAAAACCGTAGAAGACAACATAATACGTATTTATTACAATGGCCAATGGGTTGATTTTAAAGACGGGAAAGTTTTTATTAAATTCCCTGACGATTCACAAAAGGATTTGGAATGAGCCAAAAACCCAAACCCACAGAAAAGAACTAACCGGTGCAAAGGCAGTCGATTCCTCGTGCCGCAATCATGGTACATGCCCTTGGTGTAAAGGGAATAGAACATATTTTGATATTAAGCATAGAGGCATAGCGGATGAAAAATTGAGGGAAGATTGATATGGAATGGAAAAAAAGTTTTCACGCACAAGTCCAGGAATGTAAAAAATCAGGCAATAGATTTGTACTTAAAACACCCCAATGGATACCTGATAAAATTTGGACAGGATATAATATCATCGTTTGCGTTCCTTTTTGCACTTTTTGCCACAGCAAGGCGTGCTTTGAAAAGAGGAAGAAAGAAGGAACTGTAGGTGGCTTATCGTTAAAGGTATAAAGCGACAATTAAAAAGGGAAGATATTGGTATGAAATTAGAAGACAGAATATATGAAGTATTGGTTGTCGTCAGAAATTTATCCGAAACAAAATCAGTAAAAAGAGACGTTGTTGAGGTCGGGACTAAACGCATAATGGAAATATTCGAAGAAGAGTTAGCCGAATATCGTGCACAGGAATGGATGCCTACAGGAGTATCACTTAAATGAAAAAACTCCGCAAACTTAAATGGGAATTGGGAGGGATATTAGCGTGATATACGATTCAAAAGAAGAGCTTTATTTCAGTTTTTATCTTGATGAACTCTATGAAGCACATTATATTTTAAGCTATGAATCACAACCAAGAAACCTTATTTTATCTATGCCTGTTTTTCATAACCGCACTAAACAGCTAAAAACCAAAACAAAGAAAATAACAAAAACATTACTGCGGGAACATGGTTATACTGCCGATTTCAAAGTTGAATGGATAAGAGATAAATCACATTGTCTCTTTTACCACAACATCACATGTAATGCAGATTTAAACAAAATACCTTTCATTGCTAATAACCACGATAGCATTATCGAAATCAAGCCGGCCTTTTCAAGATTTAATATGGATAGGGTGTTTAGCCTAAACCAGCGATGGTTATATCAAAGACACGGTATTTATGTTCAGAAAATAATCCCTGTAAAGCTATTTGAGGCAACATTTACACCTCGGAAATATCTCTTGACCGACAAAACAAATAAACAGCGCAAGTTAAAATATCAGCCACGTTCACTGAAGACCTTTGTAAAAACATGGTGGGGCAAAAAAACTGAAAAGACAACTTGACACAACATCCCAAAAATAAACCTATCCGACTATCACGGCACATGCTGAAAAAACTTCAAATCGAAGTCTTGATAAGGGACGATTTCACTTGCCAGCATTGTGGCTGTTTTACCGAGGGACCACCTCATCACAAAAAGAAACTTTCTCAGGGCGGGAGCGATACGGCAGAAAACTTGGAAGCTATTTGTCTTGAGTGTCATGCGCTGGAACATTAAAGGCCACATGAAAATAGCGATATTTGAAATAGGAAATTACCACGATAGCCCTGATATTACCAAAGTATTTTCGTCAGTAGAAAAAGCAAAGGAAAATATATCTCCTGAATTTAAGGAAATACAAGATTTCCCCTTTTATCATTATTACGAAAATGAAAGCAAAGAAAAATGGCTTAGCATAAAGGAGTATAAAATTGAAGAGTAAATCTTTGGAATCCTACTATGAAACGAACCATCTGCTGCATGAAATCGTTAAAGGCTAAACCATGACCCGCCAAGAAACATTTCGGTTAATATTCCGGCAACCAAAACTAAGCACACAAGGCACATGGCAACCGGAGACGCTGATTGAACAATATAAATATTACCATGAATACTGGGCAAGACAAGGAATTTCCAGCGTAGCTCTTAATCCAATTACAGGAAAACTTCGTCTGTGAAAGCCCTTGACGAATATTATGAAACAAATCATCTGCTGGCCCGGGCGCAGACTCGCAAGCTGTACCGACACTTGAAAGCAGCGGCAATTGGAATTTTGCAGGAGGAAATGAAGCAAGCAACAAGCGCCCGGAAGGCGACATGGAGAATGGCTATTCGGGCGCTGAAGGAGAAGTTATAATGTCAAGCATGGAATGGGAAACACCACAAGACTTTTTTGATACATTAAATGCTGAATTCCACTTTACCCTGGATGTATGCGCTACCAGCGAAACAGCTAAGTGTAAGCATTTCTATTCTCCTGAAGATGATGGCCTAATTCGATCTTGGCAATATGAAAGATGTTGGCTAAATCCGCCTTATGATCGTAATATTGGCCTATGGTTAAAAAGAGCTTATGATGCCACACGATGGGGAATACTCACAGTTTGTCTGATTCAAGGGAGATCCACAGACACAAAATGGTGGCATGATTATGTGATGAGATCCAGCGAAATAAGATTTATTAAAAATCGGTTGCATTTTGGGCTTAATGGTAATTTTAGCAGAGCTAATATATCAAGCGTAGTGGTAATTTTCTTGCCATTCTGCACGGGGCCGCCAAAAACCAAGTCTATAAATATGCAAGGTATAGAATTGTCAAGGATTGTAAAAATTAATACCACAAACTTTAGAGACATTATTATTTAACCGGCCTCGGGCCAAGGATAGAGATTGCGCTCCCTGGAGGTTGAAATCCACAGACAAAGTGGTGCGCTGAAGGGGGGCGCTTTTTAAATGAGGTTGAGAGGAATTAAAAAAAGACAATGGACAATAGATGCAAAATATGCGGGCAAGGAATGAAGCAGACCATAGCATTTGCCATAGAATAGCTATGGAAAGATTGAAACAAACACCTTGCGAACACGATAATGTCCGAATCACTTTAGGTGGTTTCCGGCAATGCTTAGAATGCGGAGCTATTTTAGATAAGAAATCATGAGAAAAGATTGAATCGGGGATATTTAGGGTTAACATTCAGATTTTCTGTATTATTATAGGAGAGTAAGTGAAAGGATGCAATTCTAAATGAGGCGTCACGGGCTCAAAAATCAACTTGAAGACAGAATAGGGTATATCAAAGAACTTCACTCCTCGTGTAGTTTAGGAGCCGTGACCTCCGTTTTGGTATGCCCTATTGTATTTTCGAGAGGGCTATTATGAAATATCTTGAATTTAACCTATCAGATCTTTTTAATGATGACGAAATCAACAATTTAACAACTGAACAACTTGGAAAATATGTCAAAGAAGTAATACGAGGAAAAACCAATTTACTATCAAAATATATAAGAATAGGATGCGATGAAACATCTTTGGAGGATTCCGAAGATGGCTCGCAATAGAATGGTAAAACCAGAGCTTTGGGAAGATGAAAAGTTAGCAACTATCAAACGAGACGCAAGGCTTACTTTTATTGCCTTATGGAACTTGTCTGATGATTATGGAGTTGTTAAGGGAAATTCCCTATGGTTAAAAAACCGCATTTTTCCTTATGACGAAAATCTAAAAACATCTGAATTTGAACTATGGCTAAATGATCTTATAAAAATTGAAGTCATTTGCCCTTTTAATAAGAACGGTGAAAAATATTATTATATCAAAAACTTTCTTATTCACCAAACAATAAATCGTCCTTCTGCGAAAAGAAACCCTGAGCCCCCTGATGATATTTTAGAGGACTCATTTAATACTCATTGAGGGATATATGAGGGCTCATTGCTGAAGTATAAATTAAGTATAAGTTAAGTATAAGAACTACTATTAAAGAACTTAGCATATTAGTATATATAATATAGTAAATACTAAATACCCCCTCTAAGTACTGGGGACTGAGAAAGCAATGATAGTTTTACGGGAATACCAGGAAAAAGCAGTTACCAGCGTCAGGGACGAGGTCAAAAAAGGAAACCGGAAAATAATCATGGTTTTGCCAACAGGAGCTGGCAAAACCTATGTAATGGCTGATATTGCTTTGCGCTGTATTGACAATGGTCATAAAGTCCTCGCTCTTATGCACAGGCGGTTGTTGGTGTATCAAATGAGAGATAGATTTAGTGATTATGGAATTGATGCTGGGATTATAATGTCTGGTGTTGAAACCGATTTTGAATGTTCGGTACAAATAGGCACTATACAAACATATCATAAAAGGTTACAGCTTTCTGATGTTGGCCCGGAAACTAATATTTTCTTTACGGATGCGGCTGTAATTCTGATCGATGAAGCCCATAGATCGCTGAGCCGAACATATAAAGAAGTTCTCGCTAATTATACAGACAAAATAATTATCGGTGTAACAGCGACACCTTGTCTTGCAAGTAGTATGGGTATGGGGAATTTTTACGATGCGCTTGTCGATATAGTCGATGTTCAAGATCTGATCGATCAAAAACATCTTGTGCCGGTTAGATATTATGCGCCATCTAAACCTGACTTAAAAAAAATCAGAACAATATTAGGGGATTATGATAAAAAAGAACTTGGCAAGAGAATGAACAAGCAAAAGCTGATAGGGGATATTTACTTGAATTGGGCTAAACTGGCAGGCGGAAAACAAACAATCGTCTTTGCTGTAAATGTTAAACACTCCATTGCTTTAAAGGATGAGTTTGTAAGGTATGGAGTTAATGCTGAGCACTTTGATGCCCATAGTAGTGACGAAATAAGAGAGGATATTTTAAGGCGTTTAGAATCAGGAGATATACAGGTAATATGTAATGTGGGGTTACTTACAGAAGGTTTTGATTATCCTGGAGTTGAATGTATTGTTGTGGCAAGGCCGACAAAATCGATGGGTTTGTATCGTCAAATGCTTGGTAGAGGATTAAGACCTTCTGAGGGAAAAAAAGAAATAATTATTATCGATCACGGGGGTTGTATTGATCGACTTGGTTTTATTGAAGACGATATTGAGTGGTCTTTAGATGGAAAAAGGATAGCTTTTAAGAAAAAAGTTATACGAAAAAAAGAAAAAACAATAATCACCTGTCCTGAATGTATGAATGTTTTTATCGGGAATGTTTGCACACGATGTGGATTTAAAATCAAGAACTGGGGGAAAATGATTGAAACGACCGAGACTGAACTGGTCGAGGTTGGGAAAAACAGAAAGAAATATACAATGCAAGAAAAGTTACGTTTTATGCAGATGGCAGAATATCATAGAAGATTAAAGGGTTATGCGAAGGGTTGGGGCGCATGGCTATATAAAGATAAAATGGGTTGTTGGCCAAAAGGAATGAAGGATATAGCCCCATTAGAACCAGACAAATCATTTCGTAATTTCTTAATATTTCGCAATATAAGATATGCTAAATCGAAAAAGAAATGTTATCGGAGCTTAAACAAAACATCAGCCTTGCGTCGATAGTCAACGCAGCCGGTATTGAATTAAGGCACAATGGAAACAGGTATGTTGGTTTGTGTCCTTTCCATGCTGATAAGACGCCTTCTTTTTTTGTTTTTCCAAATAATCGTTTTAAGTGTTTCGGTTGCGGGGAACATGGCGATGTTATTAATTTTGTTCAGAAATTCTACAACTTATCCTTTAAAGATGCCCTTAAACATTTGGGAATTGAGCAAGGCCGAATAACACCGGAAGTCAGACGGGATATACAAGAACGCAAGCGTAAAGCAGAGAGAGTTAAAAAATACAAGGATTGGCTAAGTCATTATACTGCACATATAGGATCGCTAATTATTGAGACTAAAGATTTGATGAAAAATATAACACTTGAAGATTTTGATCTGTATGCCTCCTTGTTTCATATGTTGCCAATATGGGAATATTACTTAAGCATTTTGGTAGAGGGAAGCGATGAGGAAAGGTTTGAATTGTATAAATTGTCAACCAAGCCATGCTCCACTATAGAGCAGGCAGGCACATAAATTGTTTAAAAGAAAGGAGAAATTAGGTGAAAATAGAAGAATTAGCCAGAAAATACCGAAGCTAAAATAATTTGTGATAAAATGAATAATGGTTTTATACCTAAAAAGAAAAGTATGACTGTGTGAATGGAGAAAAAACCAAATAAAACTCGTTACTGTATCCATCACCATAATTGCGATCGCGATGAAGATTGCATGGCGGGCGAGCAATGCGATTTTTTTGAGAGTAATCCAGAGACCTACACGATGCCACAAAACGTTGAAGTGGAAACTTTTGAGGATACTATGAACGATTTATGGGAGGGAAAGTGAGCAAACAACCGAAACGACAAACAAGACGCCAGAAACAAGTTGAGCACAAGACACCTGAAAACTACCGCCGGGCGCAAAAAGAAAAAGTCAGGAGCGAGGAAGCTAACCGGTTAAATGAGGAGCTAAACAAATGAAATATAAGAAAATTATTAGAACTAAAACCGGATTTCGTGTAACTCATATTAATAGACGTAGGGCTTGTCGTTTGATGTGCGTGGAATGTACGGGCTGGAATGAGGCCGAAACAGACAGATGTACGGGTATAACGATAGACGGCGAAGTATGCCAGCTTCAATTTTTCAAAAATATGAAAGGCCAGCAAGACGCAAGAGCAAGGAATGAAGCTGTGAGATTATTTTGTCTTGATTGCATGGGCGGGAATTCTCACGAAGTCGGGAGATGCAAATCATTTTATTGTCCATTGCATCCATATCGGAATACTCAAACCGACAAAACAACACTTTTTGCGTTTAGTCTTTCAGATGAGGTTGTCTTGGATGTTGGATACAAAAAATTAATAAGGAGAAGTAGTGAATAAGACAATTACCAACGGTTTTAAACACGGTTTTTATTATCATCCACTTTATAGCGTATGGGCAGGAATGCGAGCACGGTGCTTAAACATCAATCGTAAAGATTACAAAAATTACGGCGGCAGAGGTGTAAAAATCTGCAAGCGCTGGGATGCCTTTGCGTTGTTTGTTAAAGACATGGGAGAGCGGCCTGATGGATATACCCTCGAAAGAATTGATAACGACAAGGGGTATTTTTCCGGGAACTGTAAATGGGCCTCACGGAAAGAACAAAACAATAATCAGCGGCGGAAGCGGCAAAGGATGGTCTGGTGCATTAATGGCTTGATATTCAGAACATCAACTGAAGCTGCAATATTGCTTAATGTTGGTCATGCGACAATCGTGGATTGGTGCAAAAGGAAAAACAAACCAGATTGCTATGCAGAAAAGCTGTATTAATATCAAGTAGGAGATTGATAAGGTTATTTTGGGTATGGGGTATGATAAATTAATTCAGCAAGACGCACAGAGACGTGTTTCAAACGAAAATTAGAGGCTTTCGATGTTGAAGGAATACCCAAGTAAGGGTAAAATATAATACGGCTTACAAAGGAGCTTATAATGGCTAAAAATAGAATTTGGGTAATCGAGATCAAAATTGGCGAAATCTGGAGTCTGCTACTTGATAGTAGCCACGGTATTCCAAGGGTACACTATACCAGGGCAAAGGCCAGGGTTGCTATGCCAAGGTATACCAAAAATTCAGAGATGATTTCTTTATGGTAGTCTGTGAAATATGCACGATTTTAAGGATTGATTGTTAAAAAACATGAAATATAACCCCACACCATACCCACGAAAAAAATAAAGCCGTATAAAAATATTTTATCGAGTAAGTTTGTTGGTTTCATAATTCACCTCCTCACTCCTTAAAAATATGCGCCATAAGCTCACTTTTTGGCAGGCATGCGCACACATTACAGAGACACAGATTTACCGTGATTCCCTCATGCCGGAACTGTCCTCGCCACTCCGCCCTGTTCTGGTGGCAGATAAAGCAGGGGAACTCGTCGGGTGTGTGGGTTTTCCATGTTATTTTTTCGATTTGCATTGGTTGCTCCTTTTGTTGGCATAGCCATATTGTTTAATGCTTTCCTTAATCATATCCCTGAATTTCTTTACACCAACAATAGTAATGTTTTTAATAGCCATTTCCTTGGCTATCCTCAGCAAACTCCCACTACCAAAAGCCCTGCCTGATTCGTATTCGCAAATGTACCATATCCATCCACTGCAATAGCTGTAATAATCAAATTCGGGGAATTCTTTTAAAATTATTTTCCGGCCGTTGATCTTCTTTGTGCCATCTGTTGATATCGTTGCTGCGTGTGTCATTGTATTATATTCCATAGTAGTCTCCTTAACATGTTTTTAATCTTTCAGCCTTTAAACATCCTTGGCATTCACATATCCACTTTGTACCTTTGCAATCTTCGCGCTGCAAAATATCAATGACGTTTTTAGCCTGCCCAGGGAAGATATACAGTCCGTCCACTGGTGGGTGGAAAAGAAGGTAAGATTTTAATTCCCCTTGCGGGCCGGTCGAGTCTAAACAATTAATTAATTTTTCTGCATTTTCTTGGTTTAAATACATAATTCACCTCTTTTTCTGTTGACACAATGCAATTAATTTAGTATGTTATTTGTTGTTCTTGCTCTTTGGCAATTAGTATTCTTATTTCGTTTTTTGCACTATATCGATTTGATAACTTTTCGGACAGCTGGCTAATAGTGTCGTTCAAATTTTCGGGATTAACGGCAGTATCCCGACCGTTGGGATAAATAACCCTAATAGGATCTAATTGTGTTATTTTACATGTTATGCCCAATAACAGATCGTCATATTTTTTGCCGATAATTAAATCAATGTGGAATTTTCCTTTTTTATTGTAATATTTCATTTTTGTTCCTCCTCAAGTTCACCGCCGGATACCACCCGGAAGCGGGTTCAGGTAAAATTATCTGATAAAAAACGCACTTGCCAATATTCAAGATGATTCGGTTTGATTTTCTGTAAGAGTGTCAAAAGTTTAGCTTCTCCTTCAGGGTTTTTCTGTTTATTCTGGACCTTTACCCCATACTTTTAGTGTTTTTTTGTTTGTAACGTCTTTAATTTTATTTGATTTCTTTAATGGACCTGTCATGGTTCTTTGACATATCAAAGCGGTACTATCCACACCCTATTACAATTCAAGCATTCCCCGTGTCCGTTTCCGGTTTTATGCCATAGCGTTAAAAACTTGTGACAATGCCCTCGAAAATCTTGCCCCTATTTGTCGCTCAATCTTATCTGCCCGGGCAAGCTGAGCCTTCGTGGCTGTCCGTGTAAATCCACAAATA
The DNA here is from genome assembly GCA_030606805.1 of Deltaproteobacteria bacterium. Lineage (GTDB taxonomy): Bacteria > Desulfobacterota > Desulfobacteria > Desulfobacterales > ETH-SRB1 > B13-G4. The sequence continues at coordinate 25,109 of JAUWFS010000007.1, read as the reverse complement.
ACACATTCAGCACGCTTGCCAGTAATGCGATATTTATGGTTTTTGTTGTCGATACATTTTTTCATTTTTCACCTCCGCTTCCATTAGTCGCTCAATTTGCTCTTGGATTTTGTCTGCGATGTTATACAATATTATTTGAGTGTCCGGTTGTGATGCGTTAAATGCATCTGTAGCAAGATGATAACATTCCTCTTTTGCCATTGCTGTTGCTTGTATTGCTCCTTGATAGTTTAACATCTCTTTATCTCCTTTTGTTTTTGGTTTGTTGTTGCCATTTTATACTTGCAATCTATCAGCCAACATGTAATTTTATACCATGTTTTTTTGATTATTTGTACAACTTATTGATATTGTAAGCGATAATAGTTTGCGACTTAGTTTGACTTGTTATGTCAGATATGCAATATATAGCAAAATTAAGCCAAATACAGCAAAATCAAGCAAGATGGCGAGATAAAAACAAGATAATCTCGCAACAATAGCGGTCATGTACAAAATATAAGCCAAATAAAATACAACTCACCAGCCACGAGCCGGAGGAGATGAGATTAGCCATTGGGCAGTCTCAGGATTATGACACTACAAAATAAATTAGACAAACTCCACCAAAAGGCAGAGAGACGCAAACTGGACAGCAAAAAGCCCACGCCGGCGCAGATCCGGAAAATAGTGGAGCGGACTCGTAAAATAACACCAATGCAATCAGCTGACATTAACCATTTTGTAGGAGTGAAATGAGACAACGACCAGCACAGGACGGCAGAGGTAGAGGCCAGGGCGTTTCAGGCGGTAGAGGACAAAACCGCAATACTAAACCATGTCCGGCGGGGAGGGGGAGTAAGGGCAGAGGTACCGGTCAAGGCAAAGGGAAAAATAGATAATGGCCAGCGAACGCATAGAAGGATGGGCAGCAATAGCAGAGTATTTTCCGTGTGCTCTAAGTACATTTATGCGCAAGCACGCTCCTAACATGCTCAAGGCCGGTTATGCATATCGTAGCCATACAGACCAGCCAGGCATAAAAAAAAACCTATGATTTGGAGCTTTGAGCCATTAATATTTGCATATTGTAGCCTTAAACAATCTCAAGATGGCAAAGTATAACAGCGGCATATCATACAGAGATTAATCAATGAGCACATCAGATTACACAGACACACAGCCCACGCCTCAAGACGCTCAACAAGCTATCCTATCCCCTATCACCAAAGCCCTCAAAGACAATAACATTACCTTAGACCGTCTATCAAGCAAGATTAACGACCTCATAGATTGCAAACGTCCAGTCGGCGTGGATAAAGAGGGCAACACTGTTGACACAAATGACAACCCAAGTCAGATTAAAGCGGTTGATATGGCGCTGAAACTACAGCAAGCATACCCAGCAGAGCGGCACGAGGTAGTAACTGACACGTTAGAGGATAGGTTGCGCAGATTACGGGAGCGTGAGAAGCTCGCAGGCAGCAAGGAAGAGATAGGTGAAGGGTAAAGTATGCCTGATTTTGACCGATTAAGCGACATAGGTTAGACATTATGGCTAAAAAGCGGCAATATTGCATAGCAAAGTACACAATTAATGATATTGCCGATGCAATTAAGCGATCAAACAGGACGGTCAGACGAGCTATTAATGATAATAAATTTAATCCAGACGATTTATTGTCTGTTTGTCAATACGTGCAAACCCGCATGGTTGACACACGGAAGTAATTATAATTTATCCGTTTTTGAGATTACTCATAATTTCAGCAAGTTACAAAATTAAAAAGTTTACATAAGGGCTTATTATCAGACGTTAATAATGGACTTATCCCCTGAATCACAAAAGCAACTCGAAAACTACACACAGCACTTTAAAAGTTTTGCCCGTGATTGTATCAAGATACGTGATCACAACACAGGTCAGATCCTCCCCCTAATATTTAACTCCGGTCAAAAGATTCTCCATAATATCACCCAAAAACAAAAAGCTGAAAAAGGCCATGTCAGGATCATCTTGCTCAAAACAAGACGTTTTGGCGGTTCGACTTATATTGAGGGTCGTTACTACTGGCAGACCTCGCTTAATTTCAATCGCAACACCTTCATTACAGGCCATGAGGAGGACAGTACCAGCACCCTGTATGCCATGGCTAAACTTATGCAGGAGCAAAACCCCATAGCCCCTCAGACACGCAAGAGTAACGCCCAGGAGCTTATATTTGACACAGCCCAAGGTACAGGTCTCAAATCACAGTACAGGTTAGCCACAGCTCGCAACGTGGATGCCGGCAAGTCCCAGGGGATACATTACCTTCATCTCAGCGAAGAAGCCATGTATCAAGGCGGTGGCTACGATCTCCTATCAGGTCTTTTACAATGTGTTCCACCTGTCACAGCTCCGGTTGATACTGAAATCTTTAGAGAGTCCACCGGCAAAGGATACGGTAATTCATTTCAGGAGGATGTATTCGCAGCCTATTCAGAGGGTTCCTATCCATATTACACCCAAGACGGTATAACTTATGCCTGGTACAATCCTTTGTTTGACTGGATACTTGCCTTCATACCCTGGTTTGTTCATTCATGGTACTCTAAACCCTTTGAAACTGAAGCCGAAAAAGAAGCTATCCTGCTGAAAATCAAGAAAAAAGTCTTCAACAAAGACGCTATGAAATGGGAAGACTCTGAAGAAAAGAAAATCCAGGCTAAGTTTAATTTAACGCTTGAACAACTAAACTGGCGGTCATGGTGTATTGAAAATCAATGCAGAGGTTCGATAGACACATTTCATCAAGAATACCCTTCAACGGTAGAAGAGGCTTTCCTTAGTTCTGGCCTTAACGTATTCGATAAAGAGTTATGCGATGAGATAGAGGCAGAGTGTTTCAATCCTATCCTGATAGGTGATGTTGTAGACAGGATGGGAAAGCCGAAGATCCGGAGGAATAGACATGGTCATTTCAAAATGTGGGAAAAGCCTAACCCTGATAAAGACTATGTAATGACAGTGGACTCAGCCGGAGGTCTTAAACAATCCCAAAAAGACAAAGGCAAAGAACCCGATCCGTCATGTATAGATGTGTTTGAACATATATCCGGTAAACAGGTCGCTCAATGGCATGGACATATAGACTATGATATGTTAGCCGATGTAGTTGAAATGATAGGAAGAATTTACAATATGGCGGTGGCGTGTGTTGAGCTTAACAATCATGGTTATACTGTAGTCGCAGACCTTGACAGAAAGAAATATCCGATGTACGAAGCTAAACCTAACGAACCAGGCTGGCTGACTACCAAAAAGACCAAACCTCAAATGGTAGATGATCTAATCAAGATGTGCAGAGATGCTCAAATCCAAATCGCCTGCAAACAAACAGTGTCAGAAATGAGGACATTCATTGAAGAATCAGGCAGATACGAAGCAGCTTCAGGATGCCATGATGAGAGAGTCGACACAGCAGGCATGGCAGCATGTATGATGACAATGTTACCACGAAGGATAAGACAACCACAGAAGGATACAGGAATCACAAACTGGATAAATAAGGATAAGTTACAAAGTCAAGAGTACCAAGAGGTGTACGCATAATGCTTAGACCACCTAACAAAATACTAACAATAACGCCTCCCGATTCTTGCCCTGGGTGCGGCTTAGAACACAAAAAGGCTAAAGAAGAGGGCTATGATGAGGGCTTTCTAATGTTCTCAATACCAAATTCAGGGGTAGCCCATTACACCTGCCCAAAGTGTTTTTGTGTGATGATGAATGTTGAATGCTTTGAGAATCAGCGAGAGATTAGAAAAGCGCAGGAATCAAGGATAATAAGACCAAAAAAGGAAGCTCTTTCGTTAATTGCAAGATAACAAAAGGGATTAGAGAAAAGCAAGATTCAAGGATAGTAAGAGTTTAATGCCAATACCTAAGAAACAAGAATCTCGTCAAACATACGTCTCAAGATGCATTCCTATAAGACGCAAGGAACATCCTAAAGAATCAAGGGAACGGTCAATAAGGGTGTGTTTTGAGATGTACAGAACTAAGAAAGGAAAATAGATGTTACAACCACTTGGAGCCAGAGTCCTAATTAAACGTAAGCCGGAACTAACTGAAACAGCCGGTGGAATCATCATACCGGAAACGCTGACTGAAAAACCAATGGAGGGAATAATTTTAGCAATTGGTGATGAAATCGAGAAGGTTAAGAAGGATGATAAGGTATTGTTTGCGAAGTTTGCAGGCGTGGAATTCCTTTCTAATGAAGACGGTCAATTCTTGATTATGGCTGAAAGTGAAATATTAGGGACAATCACATGAAAAATAATATGGTTTTAAATGTTGAATTTTTAGCAGGTACAACAATTGAAGCAGCTTTGCAAGAAGCAATAACCAAGGCACATGAATGTAACTTGGCTTATGTTTGTTTTAATTTTAACGGAGTGTCGTTTTCTATAGGCCAATATGCTAATATTGATAGGGCATTAGCTTTATATCCAGCAGCCAAGTATATATGTGAACCATAACAAATTTTTATAAGAGATAAATTATGCTGATTGAAACCCCTGAAAACAAAAAATACCAAGCATTAGTCGATAGATGTCTTGAGTTATACAAAGACTTTGGTAAATCTGAGTACCGTGCTAAAAAGATAACAGAAATCAAAGATGGTATTGAGAGATACGAACAAAAAGCCCCTAAAGTTACATTTCCCTGGGAAAATGCTACTTCGGTTTATTTACCTTTGGTGACTATCACAATCGACAACTTAGAACCCCGTTTAGTTGCTGGTCTTGTTGGCAGAGACCCTGTCATATCCTTTGGAGACAATCTGAACGATGTAGATGAACTAATCCAGGACTGGTATAATGATGAATTAAAAGACACAGTTAAAATTGATGACGTTGCCAGGACTTGTATTCACACTATCCTGAAAGAAGGCACGTGGTTTCCCTATCCTGAATACGATTATAACGAAAGAGAAATGACCGACTTTGAATATGACGAAGAAGGTAATATTGTCATGGACGGGGACACTCCTGCTAAAAGAACAAGTCTTGAGACTATATTCGAAGGTGGAACTATAAACACGATTCCCTTCAGTGATATTTATTGCGCTGATGACCTTGGAACGATTAAAGAATGGGAAGAGGCTGATAAAATTATAAAAGTACGTCCGACATACGCAGAATTAATGCAGAATAAAGACAGCTATATGAACATCGGAGCGTGGCTGTTAAGCGCAAAGTCTCAAAGAAAACTCCAGGATAAGACCCCCGATCAAATAGTTGCCGGCGTGGATGTTACTGGTAAAGAGGTTATTGAGTGTATAGAGTGTCATTTGTCCTATCCGATTGCTAATCTCAAAGAATCCCCTGAAGACGAAGAAAAACAAACCGATTTCACAGAACAACGAATCATAGCCACTATTGCCCTAAAAACTAAAAGTATTATTAAATTTGTTATTCAGAGCGATGTGAATATGAATAACGAATCCTTAATAAAAAGAGTACGTTTATTTCCAGAGGAAGGCCGGACTTTTGGAACTAACATTTACGGTAAGATAAAATCTATTCAAGACGGCGCTTCTGATATGTTCAGCCAATTAATGAACATTGTTACGATATGTATGATACCTTGGTATTTCTATGAAGACGGTTCAGGGATTCAAGGTAAACAAGAAATCTACCCGGGCGCCGGAGTTAAGGTAAAAGACACGAGTAAGATTTTATTCCCCAAATACAACATAAATCCCCAGCAATATACAGGTCTTCTTGATATGTGGTTTTCGTTGTGGGAAAAATTAATAAGCATTTCAGACCCACAAATAGGCAAACCCACAGAAGATAAAAAGACAGCCACAGAAATTCTAACGGTAGTTGAAGAAGGTAACATAAAACACAACTACCAGTCTAAGGGATTCAAAGAGGAGTTTCTCCAGATACTAAGGACTCTTTATGATCTTTATTACCAATACATGCCCTATGATAAAACCATAGAGATTGACAAAGAAGGCAAGAAAGAGGATGCTCCATTTCCAAGGGCTTTGATGAGGCGGCCTAATAATTTCAGGTTGACAGGCAGTACCGAAAAAGCCAATAAACTTATAGAGCGTAAAGAGAATGAGGATGTTTTCAATATGTTACGAGGAGATCCTCTGATAGACCCTGTCAAACTTATTAAAGACTTACTCAAATCATACGGACGTGACGATGCAGAGGAATATATTAATCCTGAAATGGGACAGTTGGCGCAAATGATTGAACAAGACCCGCAGATAATGCAAGTAATAATGCAAACTGTTCAGGAATATATGAGCGGTGAAGGCGGTCAGGCATAAAATGCAATACGATTTCAAGGAGATAAATCGATACAGGCAAGAAGAAATTAAACTGTGTGTTGAATTGATTAATGATATTTGGAAGGAAAATGCTCAAACTAATGAGTATTTCAGAGGTATGATTAAAATGTTCGAAAGGATTTTGCTCCTTCCTAAAAGTTTGTGCCATAATAAAGATGAACTTGAATATATTGAGAACATGATTGATAAAGAATTTGCACAGGTTTCGATAGATTTGTTAAGGAAAGCCGTAAGGGACTGATGACTATAAAAAAAATAATAAAACTTCTCATTAAATGGCTTAATGAGAAAAAAGTAGGTAATATACAAATAAATATGTATAAAGGAGGCATTAGTTCAGTAAATTTAAACGAAACAATTAAAGAATAGCGGGACACTTAGGTAAGCTAAAGCCCGATTAGTAATGTAGGATTTTCCTATTTTATTGGTCGGGTTTTTTTATTTACCAGCAAAAGCTGAGAGCCGGTCAATTGATCGAGAGGAGTGACAATGCCAGAGCCAGATGATAAGCCGGATGAAAAATCCGAGAAAAAAGACGATTCTATCAAGGATGTTGAAGATGTCATAATCGAGGGGCTTGATGAAAAAAACTCCGATGAAATCAACCTTGATGAATTAGACGAAGAGGAAGACCCCGACAAAAAGTTGGAGAAGAAAGAGGAAGAAAAGAAAGAAACTGTCTCTAAAAAGGATTTTGAGGACTTACAAGTAAATTTCAAAAAACTTGAAGGAGACAAGAAGAACTTAAACAAAGCCCTTCACGAAGCACGGCAAAAAAAGGTTGAAAAGGAAGATGCACCGCTGACAGATGAACAACTTTTGAAGATTCTTGCAGACAACGAGGATGACCCACAGGCTATTTTAAATGTAGTCAAGTATCAAGCGGCGAAAGAAGCTAAAAAGGCTTCAGGAGAAGTTTTCTCGGATGCGGAATTGAAGAAAAAAGGCAAAGAGGCAGGTGATATTTTAAGAAATATGTATCCTTCCCTTGATGATGATTCTTCAGACATGAGAAAAGCCGTTAACGAAACCAAGTCATATTACGGACTTGACGATCATCCATTGGGTGATTTTTTCGCAACCGGCGTTCAAATCTTAAATGCACTTCCTGATCTTATATCCTCTGCTGAGAAGCGAGGTAAAGAATCAACCTTAAAAGGTGAGGCAAACGATAAGCGGAAAAAGTCTATTAAAGACAACTTATCACACAAGGGAGGTAAGAAAGTCCTCTCAACGGGGCTCACAGAGTCTCAGACTGAAACGGCGACACAACTTAACCTTTCAGATGCCCAAATGAAAACCTTTAAAAAAATTGTCGGCAAGACAGCAACCGTGACGGTGAAGGAGTAAATCATGAAAAAAACGACTGAAAAACAAGTCAGAAAAGCGACTAAAAAAACACAGGCTTTAACCCCTGAAGAAAGGGCAATTTTCCAGAGAGTCAAGAATGAATCCAAAGACTGGGAAACCATTACAGAGGAATCCGTTGATGACTATTCATTAATGGAAGACCCGTTTATTTTGCCTGATGAAGTCAAAGAATTTGAAAACAAAAGACAATTCAAATTCAGATGGATAGAAAGAAAATCTGAACGCCTTGACGAAATCAGAAGCGCAAAGGTTCCTAACAAATGGTGGATTGTAAATGTGGATACCTTCCCGGCCTTAGAAGATTTATGCGACCCGATATTGGGATGTATAAGCCGTCTCGATCAGATGCTTGTTTTCAAGCCCTGGTGGATGCATGAGAAGCGTATGCAGTTACTTGATGAGCTTAATACAGCCCAGGACAGATCAGGGACTCTGGAAGGAAAAGACGGAGAAACCAGAGACGGTGTTCAGTTTATGGCCGGTAAAAGGTCTCCTGACGAACCAACGCCATTAAGAGGAGAGGTTAAAGCAGGTGATAAAATTGAATATGAAGAAACAGGTCATGATGATCGTTCGTTTGGTGATCTTGTGACCGAATGAAAGGAGTAATGAGATGGCCAATTTAGATCGTCCATTTGGGTTTGAAGTATGGGATGAGCTTATCCGGTCAAATCTGTACGCCGTTGTTACACTCCCTACCATCGGGATATATCACAATGATATAGTCCGACATGGCGGGGCGCATTTGAGCACCAAAAAGGGATATTTACCGATAATTGAAGACAGTGCTGTCCCTGACGGTCACCCAGGTTTGCTTGGAAGTGTCCTTGCAATTTTCGATGAAGACATGGATCCGGTTAGCAGAATTATACCGGATGAGGCAGGAGACGATGTAGTAGCAGGTTATGTAATGGTAGCTGACTCACCTGATCAGTTTTTCGTTGTTCAGGAGGATTCTGTTGCGAACGCAATAACCCTTACAGAGGGCGGACAGAATGTGGATTTGATTTCTGTCGCTATTTGTGCTGGTAACGCTACTACAGGTATTAGCACACAAGAATTAGACTCAAGCACGACTGTTAATACGGTGCTTCAGTTAAAAATAGTGCGCCCGCATCCCGAAGATACACCAACCGAAGATCATTGCCGATATATTGTTCAAATCAATGAACATTATTACGGCGATACAATAGCAGGCATAGCCGATTAGGAGGGTATTATGTGGACAAGAGCGAGATTTGTAGACGAGTATGTACCTGGTTTATTCGCTGTTGCTATTGATACCTACACCAAAAATCGTGCGGAATCGATGTGGGATAAATTAGTAACAGTCAAAACCTCAGTTAAAAAGAAAGAGGAGAACACCGAACGATCAGGTCTGGATGTTCCTATCCTGAAACCAGAAGGGCAGAAAATATCTTATGATACCCAACTTAAAGGGGCAAAACAAGCATGGGTGCATGACGTATATGCTCTTGGTGTTCGTATAACGGAAGAGGCCGTTGAGGATAACCTTTATGAATTAAAAGGTGGCAGTGAAGGTGACTTAAAGGAAATATTTCATGATCTTGGAGAGGCCATGAGCAATAACCTCGAAGTTCTTATGGCAAGATTTCTTAATAGTTGTACTGCTACAACCTACCACACAGAACGAGACGGTTCTACAGCTCTTATTTCTGATTCTCATACCCTTTTAGGCGGGACTACGTTTGATAATAAATCAACAAACGCAGACCTTACCTATTCGGCTTTCTGGTCTGTTTTGGTTGCTGCTGAAAATCAGTATAACCACAGAGGCCACAGGGTAAAGAAACGAGTTGAAAAGTTGTGGTTTCCACCTCAGCTTGAAAGGAAGGCTTTGGAAATTCTAAAGTCAACCGATAGACCGGACACCGCAAACAGGGCTGTATCAGCTTATGCGCAAAGTGGCCGGAAGATTCAGGCTTTGAATTGGAACCAGCTCACCGATACTGATGCATGGCATATGCAGTTGGAAGGTGACGGTATAATCTTTTTCTGGAGACGTAAGACACGTTTCGCAAGAGAAGGGGACTTCCAGACTGGGGATATAATGGTTAAGAGCGACCAGCGTTTCAGCGCTGAGGTGAATGATTACAGGTGCTTTTATAGCAATGTCCCTACATAATCAAGCACTTACGCAGGTTTGTTCTTTTTATATTATTAATTTTAACTTTTAGTTCTATACCAAATATTGTATGGTATAAGTAAATTAAGACTAATTATATTGATTTGTAAATTTAGTCTTAATTCCAAAAGAGCGCATCCGTTGCGAAACAAGAGTGCGATCACAACCTAAGAGTTTGGCGATATCTGTCTGGCTCATGGTTTGGCACTTTTTTTCTAACCACTCTTTGTTTTGCAGTTCCGGAAACTCAGGTTTTGATGGATGTTTAACCTTTAAATCTATGCCGAATCTTTTACGGTATAAACAAACTAAAGATTGGCGGCAGTTCAAAAGTTCAGCGACTTGCTTTTGAGACATGGTTTCAAGCTTTTCTCTTAACCACGTTTCGTTATGCAACTCTGGATGCTTGATAGGTGGATGGGGCTTGCTGCTTTTAGGGATTTCCCTTAATCCGAATCTTTGGAGGGCAAGCCTCACAGCCTGATTGGAACAGCCGAGTTCCTTAGAAATATTTGTAGGAGTTCTATTGAGATCAATATATTGTTCTTTAAGCCATTGTTTGTTTTCAAGAAATCCCCATTTAACTTCGGGCGATATGTGATTTCTTACATGAGAACGTTGGTCAATGGTTACAAGATTCTCAATACGGTTATCAAGAGGGTCACAATTAATATGGTGAACTTTTTCATCCGGATGGAGGTAGCGACCAATATGTTTTTCCATTACAAGCCGATGTTCTAAAACATAACCGTTTTTAGTAGCAAACGGATGTTCAGGTCTTTTAATGTATTCATATTTAACGCCACCTACCATTCTGCCTTTTCTACATTGGTTTCTTTTAACTTTTGTCATAATTGGCTCCTTTCTTTAAGGTTATTATATAATATAATTATTAGAATGGAATTGTCAACAAAAACATTATTTAACTTAAGGGGTATGGTGATGAGCCTACCCCTTAATACAAATGGGTAAGCGGGTGTGCAAATCATCCGGGCAGGCTTAACAGCGTGTTCCAAGAAAGGAGTAATATCATGGGTTTGACGAATTTCCCTAATGGCGTGACAAGTTTTGGTATTCCGGTTTTCGGTGGACTTCCTCCGACTTTCGGCAATGTTTTTTTTGTAGATTATAGGAATGGAAGTGATGATGATGATGGTAAAACACCAGAATCAGCGGTCAAAACACTTAGCACTGCATACGGTTTATGCATTTCAAACAACAATGACTTTATTTTGATTGATGGTGATTCGGCGGTAGTCGAGACTGCAATGATTGATTGGTCAAAAAACCGCATCCACGTTTTTGGTTGCGATGGGGGTAGCCATCTTGGTGTTGGTCATGGTGCTCGAATTACAATGGATGTAACTACGGCTGTAACTGACCTTGCTCCAGTTAAAGTAACTGGGATTAGAAACACCTTCACTAATTGCAAGTTTGAATCCACAAACACTTTAGACGAAAGCCTTTATGGCCACATTGAGGCCGGTGAATTTACGACATATAATAGATGTTCGTTTATTAAGATTACTGACCTTGACGAAACTGGTGCCGCCGATATTGTGGCGGAAGGTGATGGCACTACTTACTATGAATGTGAATTTGGGGCAGCCACAATATTAACATCAGTAGCCCGTCCTACAATGCTCGTTGATAAGATTGTTGGTTCAACTGGTATGTTGGACAATAACTTCAAGGATTGTAACTTTATTGCCTATACAAGCAGTGCGGATAAGTTTTTCATTAAAGTTGCTGCTGCTGGTGATGGGCAGCGTTATTCAATGTTCAGAGGATGCGCATTTATAAACTGGAGCTTGGCTGCTGGTGGAACTACAATGACAAGTGCTATTTCAGCCCCGGCTAGTTCTGAGTTACAGATGGTTTTCGATGCTAATACTATTGTGGTCGGATGTACAGATTTTGCTACAGCTACCAATAATGTTGGTGTTCATATCTGTGCGGCTGTACCGACTGCTACTACATCTGGTATTGCAGTAAACGCAGCTTAAAAGGTTGTTTATGAATGAGAGCAGTTAAAGTAACGCATACAGATTCAGACTATCTCGCCACTGGAACCCACAGCGGAGCCAGTGGCGGGCTAATCCTTCGTAATAAGGGAGCCGACTTCAAATCATGCGGGGTTACTGTAGGGATAGCCATTTACAATGACACGGATGGTTCCAACGGCCTCACAACGGCGGTAACAGAAAATGAAGTAACTTGCACCCTTGCTGGCGGTTCTAATAATACTTGGACGAATGGTGATACTTACAAGATATACAAAACAAGTTCAAAGGACTCAACTATCTCTCATATCTACACCGATAGAAGGTTCGGCAAAAAAGTTGTACGTGGCGATATTCTAACAAGAAGGGGATTTTTCCCTGAAGACGTCGATATTGATGAGGATATTGACGAAGTGTTTGGAGAGGGACAACCAGAATTTGCACATGATTAGGGGGAATAATGGATGGCAAAGACCTCAAGCGGCGTGTTAGGAATCTCTTAAATGAACCTTCGACATCGGCATTTCTTGATGATCGCACTACATACGATTTTTTGTTCGAGGGAGCCAAAACTTGGACAATTATTTCAAAATGTCTTCGTAAGACGCAGAGTATTGCTACAGTTGCAGACCAAGCGGCTTATACTCTTGATGGTGATTTTATTGGAAATTACCTGCGTGATGATGACAGAGACTTTTTTATCAAATACAACGACGGCTCTGACGACCATTTCCTCGACTTCAAACCATACCAAGAGATAATCAGAGATAATGACACAGACTCCATAACTGTTCCAAGCTATTGGGGTATTACCACAGACCCGACCTTAGACGATCAAATCACAGGAACGGCAAGTGCAGCCGGAGACCAGACCGGAGGCAAAGCAAGGCTCACGGTAGCAAGTGCTAAGTTCGCTGATGTAACCGTAGGGGACGTGGTACATAATACCACAAACGCTTCAGACGGTATGGTAGTCAAGGTTGTTTCCACCGTGGCTTTAGATATTTGTTTATTTGGTGGAACGGATAACGAAATTGACAGTTCAGACGCCTTCATAATCCAACCCCGTGGCCGGCTTCAATTAATCCTCGATCCTCCACCTTCAACAGCAAGCCATACAATAACTGTGTACGCACTTCAAAACCCTGCTCCGGTTTATTCTGACTATGATGTGTATCCGTTTGCCTTTGATTATGCTGAAGCATTGTCTAAGTATGCGGCATGGCTTTACAAATACAGAGACAAAGAACCGGAATTTGGCAATGCATGGTATCAGTTTTTTCTTGCTCAAGCACAGGCTTATGGAGAACTTTTCAAAGAAGCGGTTGGTAGAGATACTTCAAAGATTGTGCCGAGGTTAAAATGAAAGACCAGAAAAGCGGTGTAGTCCAAATAATGAAGCCCGACACAGTCCCTTTCAGGGGCGGATGTAACACAGTCCTTGAAACACAGCAAATTCCTATGGGTGGATATTCTATGGTTCAGAATATGAGAGGGACTCACCCAGGATTTAAGAAGCGTAAAGGGCAGAGAGTTCAACATTCAGGAGCAGATGGCACTAACAACGTAATGTCTATGTATCAGTTTGTTAAGAATAGAATAGCAGAAAAACACTTTTTTGCACAGTTTTCAGACAATGATGTATTAAAAGCAACCACAGATCCTCCAGGAATTACCACGGGCGTTTTTGGTTCAGAGAGTTTCTCCGGTTCTGCAAGTTCTAAACCAGCTTCATGGAGCAACCTAAAAGACACTCTTTTGTTTTCAAACGGAGTTGACCAGCATCAAATATATCACGGTACTCTTACATATATAGATAGAATCATTCATTATAACGGTGCGGCGGCTCCTCCCACAGTCCCGACTTTAGGGTATGACTATTCAGATGAAGCCACAGACGGCCTCACCACCACTAAGGTTATCTTAGATTCATGGGATACATATGCTAGTCACGAATGTGTGTTTACCAAAACTCCAGTGCCTTCATCATCTCAAACCTTTACTGTATCGGCTGCAAATGCTACAGCTTCGGTTCTTTCAGGTTATTACTGGAATGGAGCATGGACACAGGTAACAGGATTAAGTGATGGGACTGACTCAGGCGGGGCGACAATGGCTCAAACCGGCGCAGTAACATGGACACTTCCTACAGATGCAATACCTAATTATATGTACGGTGAGTGTGGATATTGGATGCAGTTCAGGGTATCGGCTCAATTAGACTCCGAAGTTGAAGTCACTAAGGTTCAGTTCACAAGCGCATGGCAAAGTATAGAAAACGTATGGGACGGCAATCCTGTTAATGTAATCGAGACTCAATTCTATGACGCTTCGGCTGATATTTACAAAACCTTTGGTTACACTTCAATAGAAATAGACTCAATGGTCGGGACAGACTCTACGCCAGATAAGTTGCATTTTGCCTCTTCTGATTCTATATGTGCTATTTATGTTGATGTTGGAACGAAACCTAACACAACAGCGGCCACGACAGTTGATGCGGTGTATCATTGGAACGGGACTGCATTTGCTTCTGTAGGGACTATTTCAGACGGAACAAACGGTCTTTCAAATTCCGGCTGGATAACATTCCCCCGGATGACTTCCCATAAACTCCAATTCAATAAAAATCAATACTATGCTTACTGGTATTATCTTACAGTCGATAAGACTTTAAACGATGACGTGATAATCTCACTCTATACACAACCCTACTTTGATATTAACGATTTTGGCAAAGGATATTGTAACACGGTTTGGAAGGAAAGGGCTGTTTATGGATTTGATCGAGATCAATATATCGTAGTGTCTGCTAAAGGACGCCCTCAAGTTTTAAACGGCGATGACTATGCTATTTTAGAACCAGGTGATGGACGCTCTAATAAGCCCGTAGCCATGCATTCGTTTCATAATGAGATGATGGTATGGCAAGAGGAGAAGGGTAAAGAGGGGGGCTGTCTGACGTTATTTGAAGGATATTCTCCGGCTACCTTTGGGAAATTAGTTCTCTCAACCAAAATAGGAACGCTGAATGCTAAAACAGTTGCAGTGGTTGACGGGGTTTATACCTCTACCAAAACAGACGAAGTTATAGGGAAGATTGCCTTTTCACTTAGTCATTACGGTGTGTTCCAGACTGACGGTAGATATGTAACAGGGATTTCAGATGACATTCAGAATTACTTTGACCCTCTTGAATCAGAGTGTATTAGACGAGGTTATGAAGATCAGATGTGGCTTGCTCACGACACGGCTTATAATGTGCTTAGGGTAGGTCTTGTGTCAGGGAGTTCAGCAACTACTTGCAATATATTTCCTGTTTATGACCTAATTGACAAAACATGGTCTTTTGATTCTTATGAACAGAAACCTTCTTGCATGACCGAAGTTGAAGCCGGTTCGGGAGATGTTGATGTAATTCAACTAACGGGAGGTACGGGGGACGGTTTTGTATATCAAAGTAACTATGGAACAAATGACGTTTCTACTTTGATAAATGCTTACGTGGATTTAGAGCTAAACGCTGATGGGAAAGAAATGGAGTTAAGAAATGCGATCCTAACCTTAAAGACAGGTACGCATATGACTTTAATTCCTTATGTAGATTCTGTGGCTCAGACCGCCATTGTTGAAACATCGGTAACAAAAGTTCGCAATAAATACTCGCTTAATTATCGAGGGACAGACCAGAAGTTAAGGATACAAAACAATACTAACAGTGAGGCTTTTCAGATTTTTGGAATAGGCATTAAACTTTATTCTAATGAATCAAGGTAGTTATGAAGGAATATGGCCGCAAGCCCTATCTCTGTAAGTCTTATCACGAAATAATGAATAAGACTTCTAACAGCTCGATGTGGAATCAGATAAAACAGAAGCATAGCGAGTTTGAAAAGCCATATTTCCATAGAGCGGGTGAATACGCCGAAATGCAACATTATTTCCCTAATCTGCCTGGCTTATCTGGCATACCAAGTTTTAGTTTATCTGGCGTAAAGTTTGACGATATGAGATTCGACCACCCATGGATGGGAAGGCCGGTTGATGATGCTTTAGCTTGGCCTACTTGGATGATAACATTTTTTTGTAGAGGTGATCCTTGTTGGTGTCCAAATCAAACTAAATGTTTTGATATGGGATGTACTTATCCTGTTGTTAATGTTACGACTGATTTTAATTCTTGCGAAGGTGCTGATTTTACGTTTGGGAATGGTCAATTATGTATAACAGCAGGGGATAGCGTTAATTGGTCATGTTCTATTACTATTCATATGGCTTATAGATATTATAATGAAAAGCTCAAGAAAAAAGTAACAATAATCGGTACTCATGGTGGCATACGCATAAACCAATGTTCCGATGATGATTGCATATCATGTGATTGCACCGATATTACCATTAGTTACACAACTCAACAAATGGCCGTTGACGAAGTACAAACACTAACAGTAACCAACGGAACGGCAGATTGTACCTATGATTGGGCAATTGATTCAGGCGGTGGCAGTTTGTCGGCAGCAACAGGGCTTAGTGTAGATTACACAGCCCCAAGTTCTAACGCCGAGTGTGCTGAAAATTCTATAATAAGTTTATCTGTTGAAGGAAATGTTTGTGATACTTTAGCGCTTGCAATTAATGCTGGAGTAAGTGGTACTGCCTACTGGAAGTTTGAAGGAACTGTATTTAATGACTGGTATTACTTTCAACCATTTCGTTGCGATGATAGCCGATCAGGCGGAGGGGGCTGGTACCCAGATCCAAGCTCACCAAAGGATGTACGAACTTCTGCTATGATAACTGAAGGTTGTTGTCCTGCGGGATTATTGTAATGGGTGGATTACAAATAAGAAATCAAATCGTAGCAAAAGCAAGAAAAAAGTATATTCCTTCTCATACAATGAATATATCTAAAGCTCTTGGATTATATTTGAAGAACGGTACAAAAGAGCAGATACCCTTAACCATAACCAAGAAAACCAAACCAAAAAATATAGCAGATTTAATTGGTAGGCCAGAATGCCCTGAATGCAAACAAGAGATGATGTTAAGAATAATCAATACTCCACAAGGCAAAGCAAATTTAAAGGGATGGAAAACTTGCTGGGAGTGTTTGAAGTGTGGGCATGAACAATACAGCACAAAATCTATACAAAGGTGGCTTGACGAAATAAGGAGATAATTATGGCTTTATTTAATCCTAAAATACCTAAACTGCCGAGTTTTGAATTTGACCCAAGCAGGCATAATCTTAGACCTGAAGCTCCTGGTTTTAAAATGCCAAGTCTTGATATACCAGATTATCAAGTACCGTCTTTACCAGAGGCTAAACCTGAACCCTGGGGCGGCAGGACTGATTTTTCTGATGAATATAAGTCATACCCTTCGCAAGACTTTGGCGGGATAGAGCCTTATAGAATGCCAACAGAAACGAGGAGCACTGCATCGACAAGAACGTCTGCATATCCGACACAGACAAGAACATCTGCATATCCAACCAGAACGAGCGGATCGCCTTCAACACAGATAGGGCGAGCGGCTCCTATTCCCTATGGTAGTCAAACATCTTGGCAACCATATCAGGAAACGAGGGATACAGGGCGTGGGGCTTATCCTGTGGGTAAGCCGATGGCTATGCCTACTATGGGTACGTACCCTGAATATCTAATGCCTGAAATGGGTACACTTCCCCAATATGAAATGCCTGAAATGGACAGAGCAAGAATAGGGGAACTTACAGAGCTTGGTATGGGTGCTCCTATGGGTAGATTAAAAGAAGGGCTTAGCCGTGCTCTCCTTGAAGCGAGATATTCAACTAATCCTATGGTAAGGGCTATGGCAAGAAAAGCTGCTATGAGCGGTTATGGTGGTGGTATATCAGACATAAGAACCGGAGCGCACAGGGGAGCTATGGCAGAGTACATGCCGGAGTTCCAAGCTCAAGTAGGTAAATCACAGGTAGAGTATCAAGCCGGAATTGGTAAAATGCAATCTGAATTTCAAGCTCGACTTGGTAAGTCCCAATCTGAATGGCAAGCCAGAGTCCAGAAAATACGAGACCAGTTTCAAAGTGATATGCAAGACTACATCAGAAAAGGAAAGCAAGTTACAACTCCGGTAGAGGGTAGAAGGCAGACACAAGACCCACGTTACAAGATAGAATGGAGGGTATGATGCCAAGAGGACGCATACTTAGAGCGGGTGAGTTAGAACCGGAAGGATATGGACAAACCGGCCATGTTACCAGAGAAGGCGGGGAAGTTCTTAGGATGTTTGAGATGATGCAACCCGAAGGTCAAATGCCTGGTCAAATGCCTGCCATGGGCGGAGCGCCTGAAGGCATAGACATGCCAAAGGGTCTTATAAACAGGCGCAAGTATGAGTCATTTTTAAAGGAAAAATATGGTAGTCCTTATGAAGATGAGCGTGATTTAATAAAAAACATCAATCAGACAACCCGAACTAATGAAGCGGCTTTATTTGAACACGTCTTTGGTCGTAACTTTAGATATGAAGATAGAAAACATTTAGATTCAAAGGCTCAATCTTATTGGAAAAATTCTCTTTTGAAATATAGAAAACAAGTTGAGGATTCACTTACACAGGACATCGAATCACGAAAAGAAATGTTTGAAAATCAGATGGAGTCGTTTGATGATTATACTAAGATGTTTAAGCCGGCAAAACCTGCAAAGCCGAAATATAAACAAATATTCGATATGACCCGAAAAATAAATGAAGAAATGCGATCGCCTTCTTCTGGTGAAATGTTAATTTTTGATAAACTAACAGAAAGTACTGATATAAAAGTTAGGCCAACAAAAGAAGGCGTGGAAATTATAAAACGAGAAACGGAATTAATGGGAAAAGATACACCTGAAAATATAAGAGAAAAATAAAAAAAAGGTGAAATTAGCAGAGAAGAAGCTTTAGAATTACTGAAAAAAACAGGAATGTAATGCCGGAAATACCTAAACTGCCGAGTTTTGAATTTGACCCAAGCAGGCATAATCTTAGACCTGATAAATATGAATCATTTTTAGACGCTGTTGAACCGGATAGATACGAAAGGTTTTTAGATGAACCTGAAAAACCTTTTGATTTAGAAGAATCTATCACGGGCGAACCTACAGAAAAAAAAGGACTTACTAAGCCACCTCAACAATTAGCTGAAGATATGATGACGCAACTTGTGGGTTTAGACAGACAGCCTGAAACTCCATTTATGGAAAGACATCCTTCTCTTTGGGCTTTAGGTAAAACTGCATTAGATATGCCTCAAGCATTAGACGAATTAGGGCAAGCTATTGTATCCGGTGCGACATTAGGAGTTTCAGAAAGAGTTGGTGAGGCGGGAGAATGGTTATCTCGTAAATTATTTGGGGATAAACCAGAAGGCACATGGCAAGAAACCGTTTTACCGTCTTATGTAGAGTCAGGTGGTAAATTAGCAGGCGCAACGGCTCCTATAGGAGCGGCTGGAAAATTAATAGCAGCGCCTATAATTAAAAATGTGATTAAGAGTAAACATTTAGCTCCTTTTGCGAGAATGATAGGATGGGGTACAGCAGGAGCAGCTTATACTACAGCAGAAGGCATGATAAGTGAGGGTGAACTGCCAACCCCAAAAGAAATTGTAAAGCATGGTGGAGCGTGGGCCGGATTTGAGGCTGTTATATCCTCTTTGGGTTGGGGCGGACGACTAACTTTAGGAATAACCAGACTTGCTAAAACATGGAATATACCTAAAAAAGAAGTCCTGAAAATTGTTACGGCAGAAGCTAAAAAAAGAGGTATGCCAATTGCTAAATATGCTTATGCTAAGGCCGGAGTTCAAAAAGTATTAGGAGCGGCTGAAAAAAGATCAGCGACGGAATTAGTTGAAGCTGTAGAAAATCTGTCAAAACCATTTGAAAAAAGAGGAACTTATCAGAACTTAGTAAGACAACTTGAAGATAAAGAAATATCAAGTCGGATTAAATCATTTAAGACTTATGCAGGCATGGGTAAAATCATAGGCGAAAAACCTAAACCTAAAGAAGTCATTACAAAAAGACCTGTTGAAATAGAACGAATATTGAGCAAACCGGCTTTCAGACGAACTGCTGAAGAAGTCATGGCTTTGAAAAGGGCTAAGGTCGATATAAAATATGAACCAAAAATAGAACCAAAAGAACCGAAACTATTCCCTGAAAAAAAGAAAGTTATTCCAAGACTTGTTGAACCTATTACCAAAATACCTGTGCGTAAAGAACCTGTTAAGGCTTTACCGCCTGGTCAAGAATTTATTCTAAAACCTGTAACTAAATTAAGAAAAGCTCTTGTTCCAAAACCCTATGAAGCTGTTGTTGAATATAAACCTATTGTTGCAAAAACAGGTGAACCTTTTGTAAATATGAAGTCAGCTAATGCAGCCCTAAAGAAACGTGGTTTAGATCCGACTGAATATACTATTGTTGAATATAGAAAAGGTTTTGCTATTCAGCGATTTGGACGAAAAGTTAAAGGACTTGAGCCAACTTCTGAACAATATTTGAGAGCTAAATTGAGAAAAGCTGAAAAGGCAGAGATTGCTAAACCTTCTATCGATACCCCCGAATCTCTTGCTGAAGAGTTTAATCTTCGCTACATGGGTGAGATGGGTAAGATGGGAGAGCTTAAACTCTATAGTATGAAAGTTCTTAAGGGTGAGACTACTATTGCTACTGAGGGAGTTAGTAGGGACGCGCTTGTTAAGAGAATGGAGGAGGTTAAAGAACAGTTTAAGGTTGAAAAAGTAAAAGAGCCCAAGGGGATAACTCTTGGCTTTGGCCCCACAGATGAATTTCAAAGAATGTATGAAAAGATAATTAAAAAGAAAATCCCTAAATATGCGTCAATAGCCCCGACAAGAGACGCACAAAAAGTCGAACTAATGTATAACAAGGCTGATGTCGATATAGAACGGATAATTAAACCTACTGTTAGAAAAACTTATCGAGTATTAAAAAGAGCCGTTGCAGATGTAAGCGGAAATGTCAAAAAAGCTTTATTAAAAAAAGGTGGTGAAGCGGGGAAGGAAGCGATTATAAGGCACGATTTAATAAGGGGTGCAAGTTCTAAATCTGAAATGATAGTAGAAAAAGCTTCCAAACAAATTTATGGTGGACTTTCAAAAGCTGAAGAAAAGATTTTAAATAGAATCATTCAATCCCGAAGAACAATAGCAATAGAAAAATACAAACCTGGCATGAAACATCCTGAAAGATTAGGATTAAAAGAACATCAAGAATATTTGGATACTTTACCAAAAGAGATATTTAAAAAGTTAAATACAAAAGCTGATATTTATTTTAATGAAATGACTATTCAGCTTAAAGAACTTAAAAAAGCCGGTTTAATCACCTCAAAATCTTATGATGCTCTTGTTAAAACAGGTGATTATTCCCCAAGAAGATTTTTACATCATATAGATCCTGATAAGTCATATACTTTTGGCGGACGTACAATAACAGTTCCTGATAGTGGGATTAAACGATTAGAAGAGGGTAGCTATAAATCACTTGAAAACAATTCAAGATCATTACTTGCACAAGTTGTTACTCGGACACAATCAAGGATATTTAGAAATGACGCTAATAAGGCTTTGTATGAACTTGCAAAAAAACTTCCTGATAATGGAATTGTTAAAGAAGCTAAAGCAATTAGAAGGACTAAATTAGGAAAACCTATCTATCAAAAAGTTCCTGGTGGATTTGAAAAAGTAAGTGTAATGATCGAAGGCAAACATAAAGAATTAATCATGCCTACTGAAATGGCACGAGAATGGGTAATAAGTGATCCTGCTATTAATGCTCAATTATCAAATATAATTGGCTGGATGTCTGGAGCAAAAATATTAAGACCGATGGCTACCGGCATAAATCCTGAATTCGCTTTGACAAACTTTCCTCGTGATATAGGTCATATATGGTTAACAACACATGAATATTCTAAACATCTTCCAATATTTGCAGGTCAGTATGTAAGAGACATAATAAAAACCGCTCCTGATGCATTTTTAAGAAAAGGTTCCTGGATTAAATATTTAGAAGAAGGCGGTGGAATGAGCTTTTTAACTCATCAAGGTCAGGTCAAATCATTAAAAGGAAGATTAGGAACACTTCAAAAAGTTCTTGGTTATGTTGGTGAAACATCAGAAATATGGAATAGATTAGCTCTAAGACAAAGAGCTTTAAGACAAGGAAAAGCGGCGCATGAAGCTACATGGATAGCAAGAAATTATTTAGATTTTTCTCAAGGTGGCTGGTTTATTAAGGGTATAGACACAGGAGTTCCTTATTTAAACGCAAGCATACAAGCTACAAGAGGTATTTTCAGATCAGCAAAAGAAAAGCCATTGAGTTTTATGTATAAGACTTCCCAGCTTGGAGCTTTATCAACAGGGTTATATTTAGCAAACAGATTTAATAATCCTGAATGCTTGGAATCTATTTCAGACAGAGATAAAGTAAATAACTTCATAATAACAACTCCGCTTAGTTATAAAGATAAAGAAGGTAATAAAAGATATCTATATTTTAAAGTTGCTAAAGATCAAAGCCAAAGAATTGTATCAACAATATATGAAAATTTAATGGCAAAATATTTTGGCGAAGAAATAAATGTTGATCAGGTGACACAAGCAGCGCAAGACTTTATACCTATAATTCCAACTCAAGTAGTCCCCCCGACCTTTGATGCTATAATGGGATATTATGCTAACAAAGATTTCTGGCGAAATGAAGATATATGGAAAAGACAAAAAGTTACATCTAAAGAAGAATACACAGCATATACACCATTAATTTACATTAAAGCAGGTGAAATGACAGGATTATCACCGGAGAGAACTAAATATGCCCTTCAACAATATTTTACTTATGGGAACATATATACTTCTGTTGTTGGCGGAGGACTTAATTTATTATTAAAAGATGTGCCTAAAGATAAGAAAGAAGAAGTTATTGAAGATATGTTAAGAAAGGCTCCTTTTATAAGAAGGGCTTTAAAAGTAACACGTCCTTATACAAAGCATGAAAAAGAAATCAAAAGAATAAAATTAGAAGAAAGCACCCAAAGATATAAAATTACAAGAGATTTAGACGCTTTATCAAAAACATATTATAGCGATAAGACTTCAGAAAATAAGTTAAAAATAAGAGAATTTATTAAACTACAACCTGTCATAGACAGAAAAAGATTATTAGCTCGTTTTAGAAGATATGGCAAACTTTACAGCATACCGGATAAAAGATGGTGGCTGAATTTAATGTCTTTATCACCAGAAGCAAGAGCTGTTGTTTATTGGACAAGATACCAACAAGCAGACAATGAAGAAAAAGAAAAGCTTAAAAGATATTATCGACAAATACCAGGAATAAGGTCAAAGCGATTTATAAATAAATTAAATCGATTACGAAAAGCAGAAAAGAAAATATCACGTCAACAAAGAATAATAGAAGGAGGGTAACATGACTACTGTAAATGATTATAACATAATGCTGAATTTAGAAAAAACCGATGAAAATTCACAAACTTTTGAGGCTACGGGGAAGGTGAAAAGTTGGACGCTTGTTGCCAATGCACTCACGCACACAATTATATTTGTGCTTCCAGTTTTTGCAGACAATCCCACAGTCATTCTTTCAATTACAAACTCTGATAGCAATGAAATATATGCTTCAAGCTCATTGTCTGATGGTACTACTCACGTTATTGCTACTGAAAAACCGTTAGTTGGTTCGCATACAGTAACGATTACATTGTCTGCCAATGCCGGTACGGGTGGCGGTGTTGTAAAAACTACGTTTTATCTGCAAGCACGAGGATAGGGGGATATTATGCCAACTGAACACCACGATAATAAAAGCCAAGGGATAATCACTTCGGTTGAACCAGCTACGTTAATAAATGTTAAAGTTGTAGAAATAGAAAAGCGGGTTGAAGTCCCTGATTTTGTAAAAGTAAAAGTGGAAAAACCTTTTTATGTTAAAAAAGAATTTATTAAATATAACCGTAAGGATGAAGATACTATTTTTTATATAAAGAAAGAAGAACCAACTACAAAATATATAAAGAAAGAAGAACCAACTATTTTTTATGTTAAGAAAGAAGAACCTTATGTCGTTAAAGTTCCTGTGCCTAACGAAGTCCCTTACGACATACCTGTGGTGTCTATGACTAAAGTAAACGATTTAGCTTCTCAAGCGGTTTCTACTCTGGACAAGGCTAAAGATATGCTCAAAGAAATTAATGCTGCCATAATGCTTTTGAGCGACACCATAGCTAACGTAAAAGAGACTATACCGGAAGAAATCAAACTTCCGAAGATTAAGTATGAAGAAATCACCGTAAAGGATGTCAAAATAATCCCGGAGACGGTTCGAGTAATTGGGAAAATCGTAGCAAGGGAGGCTTAATATGGCTGAATACCACGAATTACTCCATCCGAGAAAAATATCTGAAATTACAGATGGGGAAATTGCTTTATATGGTTCTTCAGACGGGGGTGTTACCTGGTATCCTGTAAAGCTGACTGCTGATGGCGGCCTTCTTGCTGGTGGTACGTCCAAGACAATCCAGACAGCTAAAATCGACATATCAACAGCGACAAGGCATGAAATTGTAGGTGCAACAGCTTCCCAAAAAATATATGTAGTAGGGCTGTTCTTTACTTTATCGACAGAGAACGATATTACCTTAGAAAACGGAACGACAGCATTAACCGGAGCTATGCCGTTTGGAGGCACGGGGGAGCCAAAAGGTATGACAGAAAACTGGTGGCCGATTGGTATCCCAATGAGTACAAACACAGCATTTAATATAACATTAAGTTCGGCGCAACAAGTCTCTGGACTATGCCTTTACTATAAGGAATAAATTGCGGAACTATTCAAGCAGTGTTTGAGGGATTAGATAAAAAGACAACGAAAAGATTTGAAATAATGATTAAGTCTTTGGAGGAATTAAATGGCATTAACATCAGTAACAGTAACCAAACAGTCAGTAAATCAAAACATGAAAGGGCAATATTCTGTTGTGTGGGAGCTGAAAGGATTTGATGGAGCAGTAGAATTATTTTCTGTAACTTTTAATGAAGATTACAAAAAAGGCGATAATATATCTCGTGTCGAGGCTGGATTTAAAGATCAGATGCAGGATTATATTGATAAATATAAAAAGGAACAGCAATATTTAAATGCTGCTGTGCATGACACGTCTGTAGCAAAC
>JAUWFS010000154.1:0-8409 GCA_030606805.1 Deltaproteobacteria bacterium | reverse complement strand
AGAATCCATGTTGTTTATTTTAAAGCCTTTTCTACTGATTATTTCGCAGGTTTTTACAAGAAGTTTTATACTGTGAATGTCTTTGAATGCAGGATCTGTATCAGGGAAATGTTGACCGATATCACCGAGACCGGCTGCGCCGAGAAGGGCGTCACATAAGGCATGTACAAGCACATCCGCATCTGAATGGCCTAATAAACCCTTTTCAAAGGGGATAATGACTCCTCCAAGAACCAGATCCCGACCATGAACAAGCCTGTGCACATCATATCCAATACCTATACGCATGTTATTAATCAGCCTACACTCCTATCTCTAGTATCGTAAAGTGCCTAAAATGCCTAAAGTTAAGGTACGCCTTCGGCGTGCTAATTGATAACATAGAAATAGCAACGGTTGCACTTCCCTATGCATTAATGACTCAAGAAATCTTTTTATATAAAATGGCAAAATTCCTCAACTTTAGGCACTTTAATATACTTTAGCTCACTTTAGGCACTTATTTTTTTAGGCACTTATTTTGCTTGCTTTCTCTCATTAATCAACCTGACCATAATTTTATCAGCCTGATTTAGACGAGCGGCAATTACCTGAAATAAATGTTTGGCAACTTCAGGATATTTCTCAATTATTTCATAGATCTTATCCCCGGGGAATCGCTTTATTACCGATCTTCCTTTTGATATAATACTTGCAGATCTAAGTTCTCCAGTTATAGCTGACATTTCTCCGAAGTATTCACCGGGCTCCACAATTTCCGCAATTATTTTGCCTCCCTTAACAACAATTAAAGAACCGTGTATAAGCTTGAAGAAATCTATATCTTTATTGCCTTCACGGATAATCACATCTTTATCTTCGTATTTTTCTACATCAGGATTCACAAGATATGCGGGCAGAGCCTCTTTGGTTATAGTTGTTCGTTTTAGAATTTCCTCAACAGAGGTTACCCCCTCTCTAATTTTAGTAAGACCGGAGTCCCTCAAAGTAACCATACCTTCCTGTATAGCTGTCTTTCTAAGTTGATCCTCAGGAACGTTGGCATTAATTGCCTTAGCAACTTCGTCGGTTACTTCCATCAGCTCATATAAGCCGACTCTGCCTTTGTAGCCGGCTCCCATGCATGTCGAGCAGCCTTTTGGTCCATAAATTTTCAAATTCGGGATTTCTTCTTTGGAAAATCCCATACTCTCCAATTCATCTTGGTCGATTTTATTGACCAGCACCTTACATTTTTGGCAGAGCTTTCTGCATAGTCGCTGTGACAATACCATGGTCACGGAAGAAGATAGCATATAGGATGGTATGCCTATGTCTATAAGACGTCCTATGGTTGAAGGGCAGTCATTCGTATGAAGAGTACTGAAAACCAGATGCCCGGTCATAGCGGCTTTTATAGCAATTTCTGCTGTTTCCTGATCACGGATTTCGCCTACCATTATTATATCCGGATCCTGTCTCAAAAACGATCTAAGAGCAGCAGCAAAAGTCATTCCAACTTCATCTTTAACAGGTACCTGGTTTATTCCTCTGAAGTTGAATTCAACCGGATCTTCTGCGGTAAGTATTTTTGTGTCTTCTGAGTTAAGTCTGTTAAGAATAGAGTACAGTGTGGTTGTTTTGCCGCTGCCTGTCGGACCGGTTACAAGAAGAAGACCATATGGTCTTGAAATACATTTTTTAAGTGTTTCAAAGGTTTTTATCTCAAATCCCATCTTGGTTAGATCCACATTAAGTGCACTCTGATCAAGAATACGCATGACAACACTTTCACCAAAAAGAGTCGGCAGAGTTGAGACCCTCAGATCAACTGTCTTTCTTTTGCCAAGACGCATCTTGATTCTGCCGTCCTGTGGCACACGACGTTCGGCAATATCCAAACCAGATAGAATTTTCAGCCTTGAGGTTAAGGCATTTTTAATACCGAGCGGCAGATTCATAGACTTGTAGAGAGAGCCGTCCAGTCTGTATCTAACCTGCAATGCCTTTTCAAAAGGCTCAATATGTATATCACTAACACCGTCGTTTATAGCTTTTATAAGAATACCGTTAACGAGTTTGATTATAGGAGCATCGGAAGCAAGATATTGATCCATGCCGGTATCTTCTTCTTCCTGAATGCTCTGCATCTCAATTTCACCTGCTGCTTCTGAGACCAGAGAACCAAAGTCATCAACAACAGTGAGCGGGACAGTTTCTTCTTCTTCTTCTTTTAATCCATATTTATTATATTCTTCATCACTTATCTTGTAATATTTTCTGTAAGCTTCGACTATATCCTGTTCAGAAGACACTCTGACCTTTAAACCCCGATGGATCTCTTTTTGCAAATTTTCAACAGCGGTCGTATCAGTAGGCTCTGACATAGTGACTACAAGATTTTCCCCTTCGAACTTTAAAGGAAAAACCATATATTTTTTAGCGACTTCGTAAGATATAATTTTGAGAGCCTCCGGTTCCGGGGAGCTTTTTGATATTACTACAGCAGGGTAATTATAAATGCGGCTCAGTACATTTACTATGGTTTCTTCATCTATGTAGCCGAGTTTGATGAGTATGCTGCCCAGCCTTAGCGGATTTTTTTTCTGATAGTTTAGTGCATTCTTTAACTGAGCACTTGTAATATATCCCTCTTTACTCAAAAGCTCGCCCAGCTTGGCCTTGCCGGCTCCTGACTGATCTCTTATGGTAGCTTTCAGGCTGGTTTTTTGCGAAGAAACCGGATTTTTATTCATTTATTATAACACCTTAGCGCTTATAAATATTATTTTTTTGGGGATCTATAATTATCATAAATCTTTTTTGCTCCACCACCTATAAGCAGAACGCCTAAAAAATAGAAACAAAAACGTATAAAAAAAATAGCTGAAGAAAAATGTTCTATTTTTTGAATTTTCGGCATTACCTGGGGTATCCTGAAAAATACGCCGATCCCTGCCAGGACCAAAATAACTCCCCAGACAATCTGAATATTTATATTATTTTTTGCCATAGCTTTATCCTGTTTTGTTTAAAAATTCTATTTCAACCCTGCGATTGCTTCTTCTCCCTTTTGCAGTTTCATTAGTATCTATGGGGTTTTCCGGCCCCATTCCAATGGTTTTGATTTTCGTTGGATTAATTCCCTTGCCTGTAAGAAAGCTTTTTACGATATTAGCTCTGAACAAAGAAAGCTCCTTATTGTAATCGTAAAAACCAAAAGAGTCGGTATGGCCTTTTATAATAATGTCAGTGTCAGGATTTTGAGTCATTATCTCAGTAGCTTCATCAAGTTTTATTAAAGCATCACCTGAAAGTTCGTTTGAATTGTACTTGAAATATATGATAATATTTTTATCTGGAATTTGTTTGGGTACAATTTGCTCTTCAGAAATTTGAACTTGTTTATTTTGTCCAGAATCAATTTGATTTATGGGATACTTTTGTACAACAGGCTTGGAATTAATAGTTGTTGAGCTGGATTGAAGCAATTGTTCTGATTTTGAATTATTAATATTATCAATAATCTGCATCATATATTTATTTATATTAGAAAATTTTATTTTGAACTCAGCAGGATATTTAATATACCACCATGTTAGAATAAGGAGACTAACTATTAGAAAAAAACATCCAAGCACCTTGACAGCAGGCTTTAGCCCACCTCTTTTAACCTCTTGATTTGACTCGCTTTCAGCGATCTGGCTCTCTATTGGGGCAACTTCCTGATTTGGATCACTTTCAGCAATTTGGCTCTTTTGGGGGACAGATTCTCCAGCAGGTATTTGAAGCTCTTTAGCGCATTCCTTTATAATAAGTTCATTTATTGTTTTTTGCTCTTTAACATATCCGGTTAATAAGGCCAAATCACATATTATATTTATTAATCTCGGGAAACCCTTAGAAAAAGAAAAGATCTCTCTAATTGCACTTGAGCTGAAAATATTTTTTTCAGAACCGGCAATATTTAAACGGTGCTTTATGTATTCTTTTATTTCATTTTCAGTCAACGGTTCGATGTAATAGTTTATCGTAATTCTCTGCCTTAAGGCTCTGTTCTCCGGTTCTATTAATATATTGTTAAATTCTTTTTGACCTACAAAAAATATATTTAAAAGTTTTGTATCCTGTCTTTCTATGTTTGACAGAAGTCGTATTTCTTCGAGAAGCTCAGGTTTTAATCTCTGGGCCTCATCAATTATAAGTAATACCTTTTTATTCTTTGAGTAAGCATCATTCAAGAATTTTCTAAGATGATTAAGGAACTCACCTTTGGTGCTGAATTTTTTATCTATTGAAAACACATTTGCAATAAAGTTAAAAAAGTCAAGATCTTCCAGACCGGGATCAGGAACATGGGCTGCGATTACATCATCGTCCAGGTTATTTATCAGCGCGTTTATGATTGTAGTTTTACCTGTGCCCACATCGCCGGTTAGAAGAAGGAAGCCTTTATTATCAAGTATTCCATATGTTAGAATTGCTAAAGCTTCTTTGTGCTTTTCACCTATCCATAGAAATTTTGGGTCTGTGCTGATTTGAAAAGGTTTTTTATTTAAGTTGTAGTATGAAAGATACATATGATTTTTTAAATATACCCTTTTTGCCCCAAAAATAACAGAATTTCTTTTGTCGCCTCGTCAGGAGTCAGCTCGGCGGTATCTATGCGCAACTCAGGTGACTCAGGAAGTTCGTAAGGATCATCTACTCCAGTAAATCCCTTTATAAGTCCTGCCCTGGCTTTTGCATACATCCCTTTTCTATCTCTTTTTTCGCATACATCAATTGGAGTGGACACATGAACTTCTATAAAACCTCCGTAAGCTTCTATGATTGATCTTATTTGTGATCTTGTAACCGAATATGGTGCTATAGGTGCACATATAGCAACACCACGGTTTTTAGTGATTTCACTTGCAACAAAGCCGATACGTCGAACATTTATGTCACGGTGTTCCTTAGAAAAGCTCAATTCGCTGGATAAATTACGGCGGACGATGTCGCCATCAAGAAGGGAAACAGGTCTTTCTCCTATTTCCAGAAAACGAGCGTAAAGAATTTTTGCAATTGTAGATTTTCCCGCACCTGAAAGACCTGTTAAAAAGATTGTAAATCCTTGTTTATGCGGAGGAGGATAAGCTTTTTGAAGTTCTTTTACTACCTCTGGGAATGTAGCCCATTCAGGTATCCGCCTTCCTGAACGAATTCTTTCCCGAATATCTGAACCACTTAGAGATATTGTCTGAGTATTAGCAGGAACTTCGTTTTGAAAACGAAATTCATCTTCAAAAGGCAGATAAACCATCTCCTCAAAATGGATAACGCTTATATTAATTTCACTACTATATTTTTCTGACAGGTCCCTGGTAATATTGCTGTCATAAAAGTGTCCCCCCTTGCTATCCAACCCTGGGCTCCCATGCTCATATCCTATAATAAAATGGGTACATCCATAATTTTTTGATATAATTGCGTCTAAAAGTGCATCTCTTGGCCCGGCCATTCGCATGGCAAGGGGTAGTAAATTTAATAAGTAAGAATCCGGCGGATAGTGATTGGTCACTTCACGATAGCATCTTACCCTTTTATAGTGATCAAAATCATCAGGTTTTGCTATCCCTGTAATAGGAAGAATGAGTAAATTGGCGCCGGCTTGTTGCATTGCTTTAACAGTCATTTCAAACTGCGGCCTGTGAATAGGATTTCTGGTCTGAAATCCAACAATTCTCCTCCAGCCAAGTTTTTTATATATAGCTGTAACTTCTTCCGGAGCCATACGCAACTGTTTAAAATCAAAGTGTATCGGCAGATTTAATACTTCCAGTTTACCGCCTATGTAATAATCTCCGGATTTATTGAAAAGATAATTTACGCCAGGGTGTGTTTGATCCAGAGTACCATAAATTTTTAAGGATTCTTTTTCGCGTTCTATTTCCCAGAAATCTTCAATATGCATAATTGCAAGAAGAAAACCCTCAGGATCTCTAAGAGTTACAGACTGGCCTGCCTCAATTGTGCTCGCCTTTGTGTTGGTAATATCAAGACAAACAGGTATAGGCCAAAGCATATTGTTTTGAAGGCGCATTCGGTCTAATACAGATTCATAGTCAGAACGTACCATAAAACCTTTTAGAGGCGAAAAAACACCGGTTGCAAGGAGTTCAAGATCGCAGAGCTGCCTCTCATTTAGTGTAATATCCGGAAGTTTAAGCGAAATATCCTTAAGCAGCTTACAGCGTTCTGAATCAGCAAGAAGATTTACAAGAGTCCCGCCATGAGGTTCCGAGTATTCTATATTATTCATAATGATAAATCCTCTATAACTACTTCCTAACCAGCCTGAGTAGTTACGAAAATATCTCTTATTTTTCCCTAATGTCAAATACAATATTTCAACCTAAATTGAGCGATTTTTTACTCGACCTGCACCAATCTCTTGCGCATCAAGGACTTGCGAAAAGTCTCAACATATCCATTGGTATGCCTACGCTTTTCGCAAACCTTGCTGCATCAAAATCTTAGCACATTTCTTCGCAAAAAATCGCTTAACTTAGGTTAAAAAATAAAAAAAGCGAAATCAAAATAATGCTTCGCTTAAAGAATTGCCATCTTTTTTTATCTTTTTCAAATTTCAGTAAAAATTCTCTCTTATGGCACCGGTGAGTAATATGCCAAACATAACCAGGAAGATGATGTTTATTCACTTGAGAACCCCTTTTTGCCATAAAAAAGGTGGTTCTAAACGCCTAAAAAACCAGACTCAAATCTACACTCAATCCTTTTAAGAGTTCAACTTCTATTTTATCTTCTTCAGAATAGATTTCCGGTTTTCCGTATAAACCGTTTTCCGTTATTTTGTATATCGTTACAATCTTATATATCGGATGCACAATCCAATATTCCTTGACACCATTTTTTTCATACAGTTTCATCTTTTTAATATTATCCATGGAGGCGCTTGAGGGTGAAACGATTTCAATAATCAAATCAGGCGACCCTTTGCACCCTTTTTCATCTAATCTTGAGGAATCGCAAATCACAACTATGTCAGGCTGAACTACATTTTTACTATCTTCATATTCTTCATCTGTTGCCGGTAATATCACATCAAGAGGAGCAGAAAAGACTTCGCAAGGCTTATCAGACAAAAAAATTCCGATCTGCAACAATAATTGTCTTGATATTCTTTGATGGTTCACAGAAGGGGCGGGGGCCATGTTATATGCCATTCCGTTTATCAATTCCCATCTTTCGTTGTCATTCCATGTTAAATAATCTTTATAGGTGAATATCCTATCCGGTTCATTTTGTAATAAAGGCATGATTTTTTCTCCTGTCCAATTTTATCAGCAATTCTAATTACTTGAATTTTCGAGTTTTAGTTGTTGACAAACAGGAAGAGCAGATCACGTCAACGCGGAGAAATTATAAGGCTGCCTGTTGAACAACTACCGATCACAATACTTCGTCTCGGTTCAAAAAAAATGTCTATAATTACCAACCTTCAGGATGGCTTTTGTGCCACTTCCAGGCTGTTTCAATTATTGTGGAAAGATCGGCAAATTGAGGTTTCCAGCCAAGCTCCCTGATAATCTTTTTGCTGGAACCAATCAGCACGGCAGGATCACCCGGACGTCTCTTGGTAACTTTTGAGGCAATTGCTTTGCCCGTTACATTTCGTGCAACCTCAATTACTTCTTTTACTGAAAAGCCGTCACCATTCCCTAAATTATATTCTCCTTCCTGTATGCCATTCATAAGCCTCTCCAGGGCAAGAAGGTGGGCCTGAGCCAGGTCGGTAATATGAACATAATCTCGAATACAAGTGCCATCTTTTGTTGGATAGTCATCTCCGAAAATGTCTATCCTCTCTCTCTGCCCAAGAGCTGTCTGAAGCACCAAGGGGATAAGGTGTGTTTCGGGCCTGTGATCCTCTCCAACCTCACCGTCCGGGTCTGCTCCGGCTGCATTAAAATAACGCAAAGAAACATATTTTAAACCATAGGCATTGCTGAAATCCTTCAGGATCTGTTCCACCATGAGTTTGCTTCTGCCATAAGGGGTTATCGGGTTTTGTGGATGCCGTTCCGTAATGGGAATCTCTATTGGTTCCCCGTAGGTAGCACATGAGGAAGAAAAGATGAAGTATTTGACATTATTCTCAATCATAACCTCAAGCAAATTGAGAGTATTTGCCACATTATTCCGGTAATACTTACCAGGTTCTAATACAGATTCTCCAACATAACAAAATGCAGCAAAATGCATGACAGCCTCAACGCGATACTCTGTAAATATGCTTTTCAGCAGTTTTGAATCTGCCATGGAACCTTTGATAAAAGGCCCCCACCCTACTGCCTGCCGATGACCGTATACAAGATTGTCGAGTACTATGGGATTATAACCCTTTTTTGCCAGATATTTACACAT
>JAUWFS010000197.1:0-6266 GCA_030606805.1 Deltaproteobacteria bacterium | reverse complement strand
TTGATTACACCTGAAGCGAATATATTTTCAAAAAGGTAAAGCGTTATAATTAATTATATTTTCTTACAATCAGAGCGCTGTTCTGCCCTCCAAAACCGAAATTTTCTAACAATATATTATCTATCGAGCATCTTCGTCCCTCACGTACAAAGTTAAGCCCCGCATGGCACGGTTCATCAAGATTTCTTATTTTTGGGAGATAATTGTACTTCATGCAGGCAAGACATATTGCAAGCTCAACAGCACCGCATGCCGCAGCTATGTGTCCTATCCATGATTTAAGTGCAATGATAAATGGAGGCCTTTTTCCGCAAACTCGATTAATTAAATCTGCTTCCATTGAATCATTTAATAGAGTCCCGGTCCCATGTGATGAAATAACATCAATATCGGAAGGGGTAAGCTCTGCTTCCTGTAAAGCCGTATTCACCGCCTTTTCCGCCCATATCCCACCTGGTTCAGGAGCAGTCATTGAATATCCATCAATAGAAGCACCATAGCCGCAAATCTCGCCATAAATCACAGCACTGCGTTTTTTGGCATGCTGAAGATCTTCCAGCAGAAAAAAAGCTCCCCCTTCTCCTGGCACAAATCCATTTCTGCTTCTATCAAAAGGACGGATGGCTCTTTCAGGTTTACCCGTTCCATCGCAAAGGGCCTGAGCTTTTTTATAAGCCCAAATAGCGCTTTTGCTTAACCTTGAATCGCCTCCGCCTGCAAATGCAAGATCAATGTATCCATCCCTGATTTTTCGAAAAGCCTCGCCAATGGCTTGCAATGAAGCGGAACATGCCGTTGTTAGAGTCTGATTCTCCCCGTGGATTCCCGCCAATTTGGCAATAACTGAGGCAGCAGTATTTGGCAGGAATTTCAACATCCAGAGAGCCATAAGATCTCTTCTATCTATTTCTCCCCCTTTGACATTAGGAAATTCTCCGCCGATATCCAGATTGGGGCCTGTCCCTAAAAAAAGACCAGCTTCTGCTAATAATTTTTTGTCTATTCCTGCTTTTTTTACTGCTTCAATTGCTGATGCAACACAGAACCGGGCTCCTCTGTTTAGATATCGCCTGTCTTTAAAAAGACCTGCAAAATCTTTTACATCAAAGCCGTTAATGGGACTTATAACTACATCATTATAAAAAAAAGACCTCTCGAACGAAGTATTTCCATTTTTCAAATTACCGATTATTTCCTCTATAGTAAAACCTAAGGAGGAAATAACTCCA
This sequence comes from Deltaproteobacteria bacterium, assembly GCA_030606805.1. Classification (GTDB taxonomy): domain Bacteria; phylum Desulfobacterota; class Desulfobacteria; order Desulfobacterales; family ETH-SRB1; genus B13-G4. Next base: position 5,037 of record JAUWFS010000197.1, on the reverse strand, counting down.
ATGGAAGTAATGACGACTCTTCTGTGTATGTTATCCATAATCTTTATAAAAGTTCACCACGGAACGAGGCAACCAACCTTGAACCTAATCTGAACAGTTATGATAATTCAGTGTAATTCCGTGAAAATCCGTGGTGAACTATTGCTTATATCTCGCTAAAAATTTCTGAAATAGATTTTCTTGGAGGCATGTCTGGTTTTTCGTCCGGAAATCCCACTGTAATAAAGCATTTTATTCGAACATCATTTATCCCAAGGATTTCTTCAACATTCGGGATAAACACCAGAGGACCGGTAAGAATGCATGTTCCCAGCCCCAATTCTTCTCCTTTAAGGATAAATCCTTTTAATGCCAGCCCCACAGTGATATCAAGAGTGGTTTCTTCTTGTTTGTCATGCCCGATTATTTTTCCTTCAAACATTCTTTTTGAGAAGCTCTTATAAGGTGTAATTGTCCCGGCAGCAAAGAGAATAGGCGCTTTAAACATGAATTCGGAAAACCGGTAATAGGTATTTATCAAGCTCTTAAGCTTCTTTGCTTCTTCCTTAGACTGTATTGCCCTCATGAATTCCTGTTTGCCTGAATTCAATGCCTGATAAAGCTTCTCTCTTTTTCCGGCAGAGCTGATTTTGATAAATCGAACAGGTTGACTGTTCGAAGGCGAAGGAGCCATTAAGGCGCAGTGCAGCATGCTGTTTATCCATTCTTCCGGCGGCATGTCCGGTTTATACTTTCTTATGCTTCTTCTTTTATTTATAATATCTTCTAAAGATGAAGCCTTGAGTTTATGTTTCATGATTTTTGCCATTCTATATAACTTATAAGATCTTTAACTTTAAGAGTTGGACCGCCTTCGAGATCTGCCATGATGTTTTCCAGTCTTTTACGGGAGAGGAAAGGAAGCTTTTCAACCAGATACTGCAGTAGATCATTGTTTTGTTGTTTTGCTTCAGTTACATATTGTCTTAGTTTTCTTAAAAATATTTCATCATCATTTACATCTATATTAAATCCGGAGTTTATTGCTACTGCAAGTTCCAGAAGGTCGATGGACTCAGCGCCCAATTCCCTTATAAGATAAGTTTCAGGAGTAATAATATAATTTTCAATATCAAGAATTTCCACCAGAATTTTTTTTATTTCTTCTAAAATATCCATAAGTTCACTTGCCCGCCGTCAAACCTCCGTCCATTGAAATTTCAGTAGCATTAAAGCCGGCGGACCTGTTTGAAAGATAAAAAAGTATTGCTTCAGCTACTTCTTTTTTTGTCAGGGCTCTTTTTATAGGTACCTTATTAATAATTTCTTTACTATGGTCTTGAATAAACTTTTTGCCTCGTCCTGAATCAATATAACCAGGACGCAATGTTACAGTTGTAATTCCATGACCGCCAAGTTCAAGACCCAGATTTTTATATATGGCTTCCGATGCAAGCTTTGCTGCTGCATAAAATCCCTGCCCAGGGTTTGGCCTTTTTGCTGCTGCTGAAGAAATAAAAACAAGACGCCCTTTTTTCTTTTTCATCATTATCCTTGCAACTCTTTTTACGACTTCTGCGCGAAAGGAAACATTTTCGGCAAAATAACTGTAAACATCTTCTATATCTGCTGATGCAACAAGGCTTTCAAAATTTCCCTGAACGAAATCTACCATAAAATCTATATCATCACCTGTTTGATGCAATAGCGAATCTATTGAATCACGGTTGCCGAATTCAAGATAAACTGAGCTGTATTTTTTTTGGCAATACTTCAAATTTTCTGATATATAGTTCCGGCCTTTTTTGTTTCTGTATGTCAATATCGGGAACAGCTCTGCTTCAATCATGCGCCTGGCAAGAATAATTGCGAGATCACAACTGCCGCCTAAAATAAGGGCTCGATTACCTGTAAATTTCATTTTCTAATTATTCCTGTTACAACAGGTTTCATTGCATCTGAACTGCTTCTAAAAAGCCTGCACTTCATCTGATCTTTGCAGATTTCAATATCGAAATTGTATTCACCAGGAGAAATAAATTCTTTAAACCTAAAATTTTCTATTATGTATCCTTCGCTACAACCTTCTTCTTTCAATGCTTTTAAAAAACCATGAATTATAAGACTTCCAGGCACAACCGGATTGCCAGGAAAATGCTCTGCATAAATTCTGTCAGATGGATCAAAACAAAATGTGCCTTTTATGTTCATACTTTAAATTATACACAGGTGGATAGGCTGAAGTCCGAAGGCTAAAGCTTTCTGACAGCCTTCAGCCTTCAGCCTATCCACCTATAAGCAAGCTGATAGATTCGTATGTAATGTCACAAAGTCTGTCGAGCTCATCAATTGAAATGCTGAGCGGAGGCATAAGCACAATGACATCGCCCAGAGGCCTTATTATAAGGCCGCGCTTACGTGCTTCTTTTATTACCCTTTGCCCTGTCCTTTTTCCGGTAGGAAAAGGTTTTTTTGTATCCTTATCCGCAACCAGCTCTATGCCTACCATAATTCCGCATTGACGAACATCTCCCACATTGTCCAAGGCTTTGAAGGATTGCAATCTTTGTTTGAAATGCTCAATTTTTGCCTGAACTTTATCCAGAACTTTTTCTTCCTCAAAAACTTCAAGATTGGCTATAGCTACTGCACAGGCCAGGGGATTTCCGGTATATGTGTGGCCGTGGAAAAATGTTTTAAACTCCTCATATTTCCCCAAAAAGCCCTTATAAATTTTCTCAGTTGTTAGCGTGGCTGCTAATGGCAGATAACCTCCTGAAATACCTTTGGCAAGGGTCATAATGTCTGGCGCGACATCTTCGTGCTCACAGGCAAACATCTTTCCTGTCTTCCCAAACCCCACTGCAACCTCATCTGCTATCATAAATATATTGTATCTGTCGCAAAGCTCTCTGACTTTTTTTAAATAACCGGGTGGTTGCAGAAGCATTCCGGAAGCTCCTTGAACCAGAGGCTCAATCACCATTGCTGTTACTTCATCTGCATGAGCACTCATAATTTCTTCCAGTCTACTAAGGCATTCAAGGTTGCAGCCGGGATAAGATTTTTCGAACGTACAGCGGTAACAATAGGGAGACTCGGATTTTATGGATTCAAAAAGAAGATGTTTATACATTGAATGAAAAAGATCAATGCCTCCAACGCTAACGGAACCTATGGTATCACCATGATATGAGTTGTGCAGGGATATGAATTTCTTCTTTTCCGGATTTCCATCTTCAGCCTGCTGTTGATATTGGAATGCTATCTTAAGTGCTATTTCAACAGCAGTTGAACCGCTATCTGAGTAAAATACTCTTGTTAACTCTTTGGGCGCAATTTCGACAATTTTTTTTGCATATCTGATAGCAGGAACATTGGAAAGCCCCAGCAGAGTTGAATGAGCTATTTTATCCAGTTGCTTTTTAACAGCGATATCCAGTGCTTTTTTTCTGTGTCCGTGAACATTTGTCCATAGAGAAGAAACTCCATCAATATATTGATTTCCATAGATATCCGTTAAAGTACAACCATTTCCGCTCTCAATTATAAGGGATTCCTCTTTCTCATAATCCTGCATCTGCGTAAATGGATGCCATACATATTTTCGATCATCTATCTCCAACTGTATGTTCCGCCCTTCAATTGCTTTCAATTTAAACTCCAATGTAAATATTAAGACCCATTTGTTTGATCATATCTATATCCATTTCAGCGCTTCTTCCCTTTGTGGTAAGATAATTACCAATCATAACCCCGTTAGCACCTGCTATAAAAATCCATGACTGAAAATCGCCAAGAGTTTTTTCCCTGCCGCCGCATATGGTTATGTCTTTATCAGGATTAATTATTCTGAAAAGAGCTATAGATTTGAGTGCCTCCATTGGTGGAAGCAAAGATCTGTTTTCCATTCTTGTGCCTGGGATTGGATTTAAAAAGTTTATTGGTATTGAATCCACATTCAGTTCCTTAATGGTAAAGGCCAGCTCCACACGCTGCGCCCAGGTCTCGCCCAGCCCCAAAATTCCTCCGCTGCAAATCTTAAGTCCTGCTGATTTTGCTATTTTGACTGTGTGAATATCTTCATCATATTTATGAGTTGTACATATTTGATCAAAATAGCTCCCGGCTGTTTCCATATTGTGATGATAGGTTGTAATTCCCTTTTCTTTGAGCTTTATTACCACAGGTTCGGTCAACTGCCCCAATGATGCGCAAACTGAAAGATCTGTTTTCTTGTTTATTTCTTCTGCTGCATGCCCAATAGAATCAATCTCGCCGCCCGAAAGTGAATGGCCGCTTGTTACCATTGAATATTTTGTTGCCCCTGCTTTTTCCATTAGCATGGAATTATTTAGTATTTTTTCTTTATCTAATAATGGATAAGTTTTAATTCCGGTTTTATGGTGAGCTGACTGTGCACAAAAAGCACAATCCTCTGAACAGCGACCAGACTTGGCATTAATAATGGAACAGGTGAAGATATTATTCTTTTTGTACTTATCTCTGATCTTATTCGCACACATTATCAAATCAACTGCATTATCCTGAGAAGCAGCAAACTTGCAGGCATCTTCATAAGAAATAGAGTAAGTTGGATCTTTAATAATCTTTTCAGTTATGCTGATTAATGTGTTATCGAACATGGTGTTGCCTTATTCAAGTCAGATATGTTTTTAAATTATTCAGACAAAGTTTGCTATATATAGTGAGGAATTAAATGTCAACCTCTCTATTTAAAATGGGTTTACAATTAAAAACATTTTTATTGGTTTCAGAAATTTGAAAACTCAAATATGAGATTAACCAGAGGCAGCGGGCAATTAAATTTAAGAACGTCTGAAACTCGCGCATAAGTGAGCCTAAAGAAAAAAGAGTATTAATATCAGTTAGAAAAATAGAACGTTAGGGCTTGAGTTTATCCTTTTAACAAAAATATACAAAAGTGCCTCTTTTTTCTTAATGCTCACTAATACGCTCAAACAGTCAGCCGTTTTAAATTTAAATGCCCGCCACCTCTGGTTGTTAACAAGTTACTTTTGAGTTTTCAAATTTCTG
>JAUWFS010000029.1:0-23239 GCA_030606805.1 Deltaproteobacteria bacterium | reverse complement strand
TAACCTCCACAAGTAGGCGCATAGATTTGGGTCAGATTTGTTCGATCTTAGATCACAAAAGTTGATGGAATAGCAGGCTATTTTGATATTTTTGTGATTTGAGATCGGGCAAAGGTGGCCTGAAGCTGTGATGCATAGTTGGGGAAGTTATTTCGTCCACGTTCCTAAGTACAGGTTCTATATTCCGGCCTTAGGCAATAAAATTTGAAAAAGGCTGAAACTCACGCAAAAGTGACTCTAAAGAAAAAACAGATCCAAAGTTTAAAATAGCAATGAACCAAATATGTTATGCTTATGAGTAAATGACGTAACGGGCGATGCGATGTTTTTTCTTAAGACTCACTAAGGCGCTCAGACAGTCATCCATTTTCAAATTTCATCACCTAAAGCCTCTATTTATTGAGAAGTTACAAAAAAGCCGCTGAGAAAGAGGATGGCAGAGGATAACACAACACTGAAATCATTTCTGGATGACACCTTCACGCTTTTTGACGGCGTTCTTGAGGACCACAGGCCCGAGCTGAAGAGCCGTGAGGTGGGCACGGTGAACTATATCGGCCAGGGCATTGCACGGGTGGATGGTTTGCCTGGAGTCAGATCAGAGGAACTGGTCCGCTTTTCAGGTGATGTCTATGGCATGGTTTTTAACATCGATGTTTCAGAAATAGGGGTTATTCTTTTTGGCGAAAGTGATGAACTGAAGGCTGGTTCCGAGGTAAGAAGCACCGGGCGGGTTCTGGATGTGCCGGTAGGTGATGCCCTGATCGGCCGCTTTGTGGATCCCATGGGCCGCCCTCTGGATAATCTGGGCCATGTCCATACTTCCGGGCGACGTCCTGTTGAACGGCAGGCTCCTGAGATTATGGACCGTTCTCCTGTGACAGTTCCGCTTCAAACCGGACTCAAGGTGGTGGACGCATTAATTCCGGTCGGTCGCGGCCAGCGGGAACTCATTCTTGGTGACAGGCAAACAGGCAAGACAGCGATTGCGCTGGATACGATGATCAACCAGAAGGATAAAGATGTTATCTGTATCTATTGTGCCATTGGCCGGAGAAGCTCATCTGTAGCAAAACTTATTAACGATCTCCGCAAGCACGGCGCCATGAGTTACTCTATTGTTGTGGTAGCTGAAGGTGAAAGTCCTCCCGGGTTGCAGTTCATCGCGCCCTATGCAGCAACTAGCATGGCAGAATATTTTATGGAACAGGGAAGGGACGTGTTGATCATATACGACGATCTGACACGTCATGCCCGGGCATATCGGGAGGTTTCGCTTTTGCTGCGCCGTCCTCCCGGCAGAGAGGCCTTTCCGGGCGACATATTCTATATCCATTCCAGACTCCTTGAACGCGCAACCCATCTCCGGGAAGAACTCGGGGGCGGCTCTTTGACTGCCCTGCCCATCGTGGAGACAGAGGCTCAAAACATATCCGCATATATTCCAACAAACATCATCTCGATCACTGACGGCCAGATATATCTTTCCCCTGACCTCTTTCAAAAAGGTATTCTCCCGGCTGTGGATGTTGGGAAATCAGTATCCAGGGTTGGCGGAAAAACACAGCTTGCCGCATATCGAGCCGTTGCCGGTGACTTGCGCCTTTCCTATTCGCAGTTCGAGGAACTGGAGACATTTTCACGTTTTGGAACGCGTCTGGATGAGGAGACGCGCAAGACTCTGGATCGCGGGCGCCGGGTCAGGGAAGTTCTTAAACAGTCTCAATATGAACCCATGCCTGTTCCAGAGCAGGCCGCTGTTCTTGTGGCTGTAACCGGCGGCATTTTTGATCAGATATCGCTTGATCAGATAGCAGGAGCCGAGCAGCTTATACGTAAGGCCGTTACCACACAACTGCCTGATCTTTGCATGCGCATTCAATCCGGAGATAAACTCAGCGATGAGGATCGAAATGCCGTTCTGAGCATAGCAGGGAGGGCCGTTGAAAAAATGAAGTCAGACAATGCAAACGATTGAGCAGTTCAGCAAGCTGAAAGCAGAGTTTGGGGAGCAGTTGAAGGAAGAAACGAAATTAAATGCTCTGATTGCTGAGAATTTAGGGAAGGTTAAACTGCCATGAAGCAAGCTCTAATCCAAAATAAAACCTATTATAGCTGGCTCAAAGAACTCAAACACAAAGTTCGATTGGTTCAGATAAAAGCGGCAGTTAAAGTTAATTCTGAGCTGTTGCAGTTTTACTGGGAATTGGGGCAGGATATTGTAGATAAACAGAGAAATGCTAAATGGGGCGATGGCTTTTTAAAGCAACTGAGTATCGATTTATCATCAGAATTTCCTGATATGAAGGGATTTTCTTTGAGTAATCTTAAATATATTAAGCAGTGGTATCTGTTTTATTCGCAAGAAATTGGAAAAAGCCAACAAGCTGTTGGCCAAAAACCAATTGCGAAACAAGCTGTTTCGCAATTGGTTCAAATTCCCTGGGGACACAATATTGCCATCATTTCCAAATGTAAAAACCTGGATGAAGCTCTCTTCTATATTCAGAAAACCATTCAAAACAATTGGTCAAGATCCGTTCTGGTTCATCATATTGAAAGTGATCTGTTCAAGCGAGAAGGGAAAGCCATAACTAATTTTAAGGCGACATTGCCCAAACCGCAGTCAGACTTGGCAAGAGAAACACTGAAAGACCCCTATAATTTTGATTTTCTGACATTAACGGAAAAACACAACGAAAAAGAGCTGGAAAATGCTCTGATAAAGCACGTCACCAAATTTTTGTTGGAACTGGGAGCCGGATTTTCTTATATCGGACAACAATACAAACTGGAAGTTTCCGGCGATGAATTTTTTATTGATTTGCTGTTTTATCATGTCAAATTGCATTGTTATGTGGTGGTGGAACTGAAGGCGGTAAAATTTAAACCAGAATTTGCGGGCAAGCTTAATTTTTATGTATCAGCCGTGGATGGAATTTTAAAATCAGAACAAGATAACACCTCTATCGGTATTCTTATCTGTAAATCGAAAAATGATACGGTGGTGGAATATGCTCTGAAGGATGTTCATAAACCTATTGGGGTGAGTGAATATATAATCACCAAAAATCTGCCGGATGAATTCAAATCTTCTCTGCCAAGTATTGAAGATATCGAAGCGGAACTGAGTAGAAGAGAAGACGCCTGATGCAGAAAGAAAAATTGATACCGTCTCATCATGATTTTAATTCCATCGAATTCGAGGGGTTTAGAAATGTAAGGACAGATCTGCGTATCTGCTCTTATTTACTGGGATATTGGACGGATGATTGTCGATAAGCAGCAAGAGCTTGGCTGGGGAAAATCGGTTGTAGAGCAGCTTTCAAAAGATATTCAGGAGGAATATCTGGGAATTCAAGGGTTTTCTGGCCGAAACCTCTGGAATATGAGATTTTTTTATTCTGAAATTCAGCAACATGAAAAACTCCAACCAATGGTTGGAGAAATTAGCTGGACAAATAACATCCTGATTCTGACCAAATGCAAAGACCCTCTGGAGAGGGAATTTTATATGTTGCATGTCAGGAAATTCGGATGGACCAAGGATGTCCTGATTCATCAGATTGAAAACAAAACCTATGAAAAGTATCTGCTGAATCAGACAAACTTTGACCAGACTCTGCCTGAAAAATACAAACATCAGGCAAAGCTGGCGGTAAAAGACCATTACACCTTTGATTTTCTGGAGCTGGCAGAAGAACACAGCGAGCATGAACTGGAACAGACCCTGGTGAAGAATATCCGCTCAAAACAACCACTCAGCCGATTGGCGTGGCAACTTACAGTACCTCGCCTTACCTGCCGGAAGAATACAGCAAATATCTGCCTGCGCCGGAAGTAATTGCGGAACGACTGGCTATTGTTAAGGATTTGTTTGAAGATGAAGGATAGATGGCTGGAAGCGGAGTTTGAGGAGCAGTTGAAATCTGCCTGTGCAGGCGAACAGCATGCAGACGGGGAGGAAAAACGGTTGAATGCATTGATTGCTGAGAATTCGGGGAAGGTGAAAGTTGATGGGTGATTGGAAGGAAGTCGAACTTGGGACGTTAGCTGAAATCAAAGGGGGGAAACGTTTACCCAAAGGCAGTATCCTAACCGAAATACCAAATTCACACCCTTATATTCGGACAAGAGATATAAATAATAATAGTATAGCGATTAATGAGCTATTATTTGTTCCTGATGAAATATTCCCTGCCATTTCAAGATATATAGTTGAAAAGAACGACGTAATTATTTCAATTGTTGGAACAATTGGGTTATGCTCTATTATTCCAAAGGAGTTACACTTTGCAAGTTTGACAGAAAACTGTGCTAAAATCGTAAATGTTAAGGAAAATATTTTAGATAAAGAGTATTTATTCTACTATTTAATAAGTAAAGACGGGCAAACTGAAATTGAAAGCAGAAATGTTGGTTCAACTCAACCTAAACTGCCTCTTTACAATATCAAAGGAATACCTGTTCCAATACCCCCTCTTCCCGAACAAAAAGCCATCGCCTCAGTCCTTTCCAGTCTTGACGACAAAATAGACCTGCTCCACCGCCAGAACAAAACCCTCGAAGCCATGGCGGAAATACTTTTCAGGCAGTGGTTCGTGGAGGAAGCGCAGGAGGATTGGGAGGAAGTACCGCTTGGTGCCATCGCCACAGTCCAGAATGGCTATACCTTTATGAAAGATAGTATGGGTATTTTGGGCCACCCTGCGATGATAGACAAAAGCGATACATATGTATTGAATCAACGAGTGGCAAGAATCTACCTTAACAGTAATGAGAGCCTTATAAATAATCACTTTTTATACCTCCAGTTGAAAACAGATGTTGCTATTGCCATTATTCAAAGCAAAGCTCACGGTGGTGTTCAGGTAAACCTATCAACTGAGGCAATAAGATCGACTCCTATTATTGTTCCACCAGAACCAGACCAAGAAAAGGGATTCAAATTATTAGAGGGCTATCTATTAAAGTCTCAAAACAATAGAAAACAAATCCGCACTCTCGAAAGGCTACGAGATACTCTGCTCCCCAAATTAATGAGCGGTGAAGTCCGGGTACAATATAACAAGGAGACAACCGCATGAGTATTTTAATAAAAAACGTTCGAATCTCTGGTTTTCGAGGCCTTGAAAATATTGAAGTAACGCTTGAGCAAACCACTATTTTGACCGGTATGAACAATACCGGGAAAACCTCCTTTCTCAAGGCATTACAATTGGCATTGGGAAATCGTCAATTTGTTTCGCAGGATGATTTTTTTATTCATGGAAGTTCGGTATCTGAGAAAATAATCATCGACTTGTTGATTGTTCCAATCGGTGATGATGAGAAACAGTGTGAAGATTTTTCAGAAGATTGGGAAATCCTGTTCACTACCGAAAGAATCCGAAATGATGATACTGGCAATGCCTTTGTCCCGCTCAGAATAATCATTACTTTTGATGCGATAAAAAACAGTTACAAAAGCCAGCAATTTATACTGCAAGATTGGCCTGAATTTAAACAGGATAGTATCAGTTGGTTTGATATTGAAAATGGCAAAAAAACAAGTTTTCATTTTGATGAAGTTCCGTTTTCTTACATAGATGCGCAACGGGATATTCTGGAGGATACAAAATTAAGAAGCTCTTATCTTGGCAAAATGTTGTCTAAAATTGAATATTCCAACGAGGCAATCGAAGAAATTGAAGCACAGATTAAATCATTGAACGAAAAGGCGGTGAGCAGCAGTAATATCTTATCCAATATCAGGGCAACCTTAAAAGAACTGGATACCGCAATGGATACCCGCTCTGAAGGAATAGAGATCACGCCTTTTACCAAAAAGATCAGAGATTTGAATAAAGGTTTAACGATCTATTACACAGATCAGCAAGATAGTTTTTCTATGGAATATCACGGCATGGGAACAAGAAGCTGGTCTTCTCTGTTGACGGTGAAGGCGTTTATTTCTTTGCTTTCGATCAATGCCGAAAAAGAGCGGTCTGTGTTTTTCCCTATTCTTACCATAGAAGAGCCAGAAGCCCATTTACACCCTAACGCTCAGAAAAAACTCTATGGGCAGATGGATGCCATATCAGGTCAAAAAATCATTTCCACCCATTCTCCTTATATCGCCGCAACGGCTAAGTTAGGACAGATACGCAATTTTTACAAAGATGAAACCGTGACTTGTGGTAAGATAGAGATTGACAGCTTGACGAATGAAGAGATCAGGAAAATAAATCGGCAAGTCATTAATACCAGAGGGGAGATATTTTTCTCCAAGGTGATTGTTTTTTTTGAAGGGGAAACCGAAGAGCAGGCACTACCTATTTTCGCACAAAAATATTTTAATCTAACCCCTGTTGAAATGGGGTTGGATTTTGTCGGTGTGGGTGGGCATACAAGTTATCTCCCATTTTTAAGATTTGCGGAAAACTTACATATTCCTTGGGTTATATTAAGTGATGCTGAATCCGATGCGGTTAGATTGGTCGATAAACACTTCAAAAACTGCCAAACACCTAAAAATAAGAATGACGTTGTTGTTTTTCTTGATGCTGGCAATGATTTTGAAAGACAGCTCGTTAGTGATGGTTTTACTGATGAAATCAAACAAGCCATAGCTTCTTTCGATGTTTATAAGAATGAACAACATAGAGCTGCAAAAGAACAAGAACGATTAGTAGAAATCAGCGAATTTAGTAAAGAGAAGTTGTATAAGATTATCACAGAAGGCAAGACTAAATATGGTCCTGCCATAGCAGAACAGATTATACAAAGTAAGAAAGGTTTACCACCAAAGGTGATTGATCTGTTTGGCAAGATTGCCGCTGTTTTGAAAATGCAGGAGGTAAAGCGTGACGACCAAGATTGAATTGTCAGAAAAACAGAAAGAAATTGTCTTTGCTGAAAACGGCCCGATCTATGTTAAAGCCAGTGCAGGAAGTGGTAAAACACGGGTTTTAACTGGAAGGGTCCGCCATTTACTGACTAAAACCAATAAAAAAGTCCTTGCCCTGACCTTTACCAACAAGGCAGGAAAGGAGATCGAGGAACGATTAAGTAATATATCAGAAATAGAGAAGCGTGTTTTTGTGGGGACTTTTCATGGTTTTTGCCAATCCATATTGGAAAATCACGGTAATTTGATCGGTCTGGCGAAGATGCCGCATATTTTTGAAGATGAAACAGACAGGCTGGAATTAGTTGGGCAGGCGATTAAACAGACTCCATCCTATGCCGGCAAATACAAAACACAGGATAAAAAAGAGCAGAAAAATTTCCGCTATCGTGTTTTGAATTTTATCTCAAAGGTAAAACGGGAGTTGATTGCTGACAGTGAATTTGAACAGCATACCGATGATGAAAATATCGTTTTACTGTATCAAAACTATCAGGATATTTTACGCGCTCAAAATGCCATTGATTTTGATGACTTGCTGCTGCTTGCGTATAGCTTACTGGTGAATTATCCCAAAACAGCCGCTTTGTATCGCCGGAGTTTCTTCGCTATCTGCATAGATGAAGCACAGGACTTGAATAACGCCCAATATCAACTTTTACTTGCTTTGGCTAATGGTGAATTTACCAATATTATGATGGTGGGTGATCCCAATCAATCCATTTACCACTTTAATGGCTCCTCTCCAGACTATATGGATAAACAGTTTATCCGTGATTTTACGCCTGTAATTGTTGAACTACATGAGAATTACCGTTCGTCAATAGCTGTATTATCAGCCGCAAATAAAATTATCCCCGATGCTGAATATATAGCGGAAACGGTTAAAGAAGGGCTTTTTGAGATAAATCACTTAGAAGATGAAGAGGCGGAAGCTCAGTGGGTTATTGACAAGATAAAGGAATTAATAGCCTCAAAAACCCATGATGATATTGAAGGTGAAATCACCTGTGAAAAGATAGCGGTGCTTGCAAGAAACAAATATGTCTTTAACAAATTAGAGGTTCAATTAAATAAGGCCAATTTACCGTTTTATTACAAAATGACACCGGGTGCGATTCGGTTTGAGTCTGATTTGATGAACATATTTGACCTTGCATTAAGAGTAAGGCTAAACCCCCAAGACAGTTTGCATAAGGAAAGATTGCTGAAGCGTTTAAATATAAAGACAGTAAGAAATTTTAGTTTGGAAGTACTTATTCCACAGGTAACTGATGAATTAAATAAAAAGCTAATCAAGCTAATTACAGAATTAGATGATGACGGAAGTAACATAAAAAAGGTATTGGAAAGGTTCAGGAACGATCTGAGTATTGAAGATGAAAACGAAAAAAACATGATCTTTCATGATATTAATGAGTTGCTCAAGCACTGGCGTAACTACGCTAAGAAGACAGACAACAAGTCATTGCATCAATTTAAAAATGCCATGGCTTTGGGCCAAACCCATCCCTTAACACAACATGCCGGTATCACATTAAGTACTGTACACACGATGAAAGGTCAGGAATTTGATATTGTCTTTGTGATTGGCATGGATGATGAAACTTTTCCTGATTATCGAGCCATACGAAGCAGAGGTGTTGAGATGATACAGGAAAAAAACAATCTGTATGTTGCTTTTACCCGTGCAAAACGCTTTTTGTATGTTACCTGGCCGCAAAAAAGAATGATGCCCTGGGATGATTATAAAACTCGAAGAATCTCACGATTTTTAAAGGTATTCAATGACTAAAATAACCGAATCTGAAATCAAAAAATTTGCCATCGAACTCCTTGAAAAGCAGGGCTACCAGTACATCTACGCTCCTTCCGTTGCCCCGGACCTCTCTGCGTCCAAGGTACAGGCAGGTAGCGACACACCAACAAGGAAAATACAATGAAAAAAAGTCTCCCCGATAAACAGTCAAATTTCCTTTTTTACACCGGAAACGATGGAAAGGTGAATGTTGAAGTCTTTCTGAAAGACGAAACTGTCTGGCTTACGCAAAAAGCCATGGCCGAGCTCTTCGGGGTCAAAATACCCGCCATCAGCAAGCATCTGTCAAATATATTTGAAAGCGGGGAATTGCAAAAGGAAGCAATTCTTTCTATTTTGGAAACAGTTCAAAAGGAAGGATCAAGGATAGTAAAACCCCAAAATACTTTAAAGCCAAAACTAATAAACGGTGAAGTGAGGGGGGCGGTATGAGTGAATTCAATCTCGTTAATATTGACACCTCATTTGAAAGTTATCAGCAGCTTATCAACCTCTACAATGAAAACAAGGATAGTTGGTTTGAGACCATTGAAATTTCTTTTCAGCAATGGTTTGCGGCAAATTTAAGTTCTGACATAGGGGGTATCCTTGACAAGCTGCTTGGGGAGTTGAATACGATTCATTTTAACAATATACCGCCCCAGATACAGACCATTATTCAAAAAAATAATTTTCGGGTTCTTTTCCCGGAACAATTATTAATATGCAGTTTAAAACTGACGATACGACATCATACTCATTAATGAGTGAAGCCGAGTCAGATGAGCTTTTTTAAAATAGGAGTTTTACGATGCAAGAAATTATTATCAGTGTTTTCAATATGGTGGGTAGCGCCTTTTGTGTTGAGGCCGATGACGGTCAGAAAGTGTATGATCTGATTGAGAAAGCGATTCAGGAAGAAAAAAAATAAAACTTTCCTTTCAAAATGTTGAGATGCTGACCTCCGCCTTCCTCAACACTGCCATTGGACAGCTTTATCGTAATTTTACGGAAGAAAAAATTAAGAGCAGTTTATCAGTGGAATATATGCTCCCGGAAGATAAAGCATTACTGAAAAGGGTAATCGCTACCGCAAAGCTTTATTATAAAGACCCTGAAAGAATGCAAAATTCCATTAATGAAATTTTGGGAGAGGGATGATGGCAAAATTCTATAACTCATCCAAAATTCATATTCTGAATAAAAGACAAATTTTCTTTGATGCGAATATTCTTCTCTATATTTTCTGGCCTACAGGTTCAGGATGGACAAAGCAATATTCCACTATATTCAATCGCCTTCTTAAACAGAAAAATAAAATGGCTGTTGACTTCATCGTTATTTCAGAAGTTGTCAACCGTGCGGTCAGAATTGAGCATGAAAAATATCTTCAGGCGAATAATACTCCAAGAAAGAAGTTGCCATTCAAGAAATATCGGGACAGTCAGGATGGACAGGAGGCTCTAAATGATGTTTACCAGATAGTTAAAAAGAATATTGTCAGTAAATTTAGCATTGCAGGCAAAACATTTACAAAATCTGATATTGAGAATTTTCTGCACATTGATTCTTTGGATTTTTCTGATAAAGGGATTGCTGCAATCTGTAAGGAACATGGCTTTGTCCTTCTGACCAATGATAAGGATTTTGCAGACTCTGATCTGGAAATTCTGACTTCAAATCCGGGATTATTGAAGAAAACATGAACAAAATCACCGAATCCGCCATTGAAAAGTTTGCCATCGAACTCCTTGAAAAGCAGGGCTGCCACTATATTTACGCACCTGACATTGCCCCGGACAGCGACAGTACGGGCACGATGCATCGTGCCACAACAAGGCAATCGTTTGAAGATGTGCTGCTCATGGAGCGGTTGCAAACAGCCGTCGGCAGGATCAAACCGCAATGGCACAATGATGACCTGAAAAAAGGTGTCATTAAGGTGGTGATGACATCTGTATCCTCTGCTGGTCCTGAAATTTCCAGACATCACACCACAAAAGATCAGCGCAGAGCTTTAGCCGACAGGATGAAAGACCCGGAAGATGAACTCAAACTGGTGATTGTCCGGGATACGTGGCTGACTGGCTTTGATGTACCCTGTATGCACACGCTTTACATAGACAAGCCCATGAAAAGGCCTCAATCTGATGCAGGGCCATTGCGCGGGTTAATCGTGTTTATAAGGATAAACCAGGCGGGCTTGTGGTGGATTATATGGGGATTGCATCAGACCTTAAAAAAGCATTGTCGTTTTACTCGGACAGCGACGGCAAAGGCGACCCGGCAATAGCACAGGAAAAAGCGGTTCAAATGATGCTGGAAAAACTGGAAGTAGTTTTTCATCTGGAAAAGTCCATTAAGAAATATCACAACAAGATTTTAACGGCAGCGGAAGTCATTGAAGAATTAATTAAATTGAGCAAAGAAATTCAGAAGATGGACAAAGAGCCTCAGGGAATGGGGATGTCTGATTTTGAATATGCTTTTTATACGGCCATTGCCAATAACGACAGCGCTCGTGAGGTAATGGAAAAAGACAAATTGAGGGAGCTTGCAGTTGTATTATTTGAAAAGGTGAAGGCCAATGCTTCCATTGACTGGACAATCAAGCAAAACGTAAAGGCAAAATTAAAGGTCATTGTAAAAAGGACATTACGGCAGTATGGCTATCCACCTGATATGCAGAAATTGGCAACTGAAACAGTTTTGAAACAAGCTGAATTGATAGCGGAAGAGATTACGTGTGGAGAATAGCCGGGAAAATGGGAAGGCCGTAGAAAAAATGAAGTCAGACAATGCAAACGATTGAGCCGTTGAAACGCAAAATTAAGAGCGCCGGCGATCTGCTCTCTGTTGTGAAGACGATGAAGGTTCTTGCCGCTGTAAGCATTCGGCAGTACGAGAGGGCTACGGAATCTCTTGTCGAATACAACCGAACAGTCGAAATGGGATTGCAGGTTGTTCTGAAACAGAGACCCGAGGGGATTAGAATAGCTGAGCCCGTTCCAAAAGAACGTCTTGGAGTTATTATTTTTGGTTCGGATCAGGGTATGGTTGGGCAGTTTAATGAAGTGATTGCGCGCCATGCGGTCAGTGAAATAAACAAACTCCAGGTAAAGCAAAAAAATTGCATAGTGCTGGCAGTGGGCATGCGAGTCATTCCATCTCTTGAAGAGGCAGGACAGCCGGTTGAAGAATACTTTTCTCCGCCCGGCTCAACGGCCGCCATCACATCTGCGGTAGAGGATTTGACGCTGAAAATGGAGGAGTGGCGCTCGCAGCAGAAAATCGATCAGATCGTTATATTTTATAACAGAGAACGTGGCGCATCTTATTCTCCTCATACCATCCATCTTTTGCCGGTTGATCCCGGATGGTTTCAAGATCTGGAGCAGAAACCCTGGCCATCGCGCGCCATCCCTTTTTTTACTATGGATTGGAACCGGCTGTTTTCTTCATTGATTCAACAATATCTCTTTGTATCCCTCTATCGTGCCTTTGCCGAGTCTCTGGCCAGCGAAAATGCCGGACGTCTCGCATCCATGCAGGCGGCTGAAAGGAATATTGAAGATCTCCTGGAAGAACTCAACTCTCAATTTCAGCAACAGCGTCAGAGTTCTATTACGGAAGAACTTTTAGACATTGTGGCCGGCTTTGAGGCATTAAGATGAAAAATCGGCGGCGCGGCTCGTTTATGAGACAATGCCAATAAATTACAAATAAGGTAAAAGTTCACCACGGAACGACACGGAGTTTCACTGAAAATTGAAAACAAACAATTAGTAAGTGTAACCACTCAAGTTTACACTTCCAGAGTTCACGATTCAAGGTTAGAGAGCGATAAAAATTGAACGAGGCAACCAACCGTGAACCTAACAACCTGAACAGTTACGATAATTCAGTGTATTTCCGTGAAAATCCGTGGTGAACTATTACCAAACAAGGACTTGATATTTTACAAATCTTTAATAGGAGCTGGATAGCTGAATATGACTGATTCTGTTGACAAAAAAACGTACACCTTTTTCATGCCGGGCGAAGAGCGCATTTACTTTCGCTATTTCCATATCATTGCAATTACCCTTCTGCTGGTTGTGATTGCCTTTCAGGTAGTTACCTCGGAGACGAGTGTGAAGGAGGCTGTGGTGACAGCGCTAATTTTTGTCTCGCCTGTTTATTTCGTTTACTTTGTATTTGGAAAACGGTTTGCCGACTCGGTGACGCTTGATTTTAATGCGCGCAAGGTCCGCTTTTCTTTTTCTGATGAAAGAGGTACGTTTGAAAGAGATTTTCAGGATATCGAGAAAATCAATTTTAGATTCTATCTTACGTTTGTGATGGATGACGTCAGAATCATGGTGAAACGGCCCAAAAACAAAAAACAAGTGTTTCGGATGCTTAAAAACGTATTCACGGTTGACGTTGGTATGTTTAGTGGGTTTTAGCGAATGAAAAACGATGAAGATAGTGTTCATGAAGGTAAACATCAGCATATAGATTCAATTGACAGCACTGGATTCCGTCTTTTGATAACGCTTATGCTCAACTTCATAATCCCTGTAATTCAGGTAATCGGCGGTCTTTATGCCAACAGCATGGCTCTGATTTCCGATGCTACCCATAATTTCAGTGATTTTATTGCGGTGTTGATTTCTTATGTGGGCTATAGGGTTGGCCAAAGGGGCGCTTCTGTTAGACATACATTTGGATACTGGCGCGCCGAGATAATGGCTGCACTTTTAAATGTGGCAATTCTTGTTGGGGCTTCGGTATACATCGTTTACGAAGCGAGTCAGCGGCTTTTCAATCCTGAAACCGTGACAGGATTTGTTGTGGTGTGGATTGCAGGGGTCGGTGTTATAGGAAATGGGTTTTCCGCCTGGCTGCTTCATAAGGATGCCAAGCACAGCCTCAATATAAAGGGGGCCTTTCTGCATATGGTTGGAGATCTTCTTACCTCTGTTGCAGTGTTAGTCGGCGGAATGGTACTCATGTTTAAACCTTGGAACTGGCTGGATCCGGTTCTTTCTTTACTGATTGTTTATTTTATTTTGAAAAACTGCTGGGGGATTTTGAAGGAAGCCGGCGGCATCTTGATGAATGCAACACCTGCAGGAATAGACATAGAGGAAGTAAAAGAAACTCTTGAACAGATTCCAGGTGTTTGTGGAGTTCATTATCTTCATGCATGGAACCTGAGTTCTTCAAGCATAGCATTTTCCTGCCATATAGTAGTTTTGGATCAGCCGGTCAGCAATACTGAAACTCTGGCCAAGACAATTCGGGAAACATTACTTAATCGTTTTGGTATTGACCATCCAGTACTGCAGTTTGAAACTTCTCAATGCGGAAATGGAAGCACACTGTGTGAAATTTCCGGCTGAAACAGTTCTGAATTAAACACAAATAAAAAAGGTATTGAAGAATTGGAAATTACTAAATATTCCAATTCCTTAATGCCTTTTTTAGCCTATAATTATAATCTATTTTTATCTGCGAAATCTGCGGACTAAGGATCAAACGTAGCCCTGACCCCCAGCTTACTGGGGTAGCTCCGGCAGATGGTACTGGGGTTAAATGAGTTCTTGCTTTTATTTAACCGGAATGTGACCCTTTTGTTTTCCTCTCATGCGCATTACCCATTTTTTCTTGACACCATTAAATAATCGTGTCATTTTGCATATCAACCATTAATATACATGTTTTTTATTGGAAGGTCACAAAATGTACAAAAGAAATCTTCGATTGCCTGAAAAACCAAAGCAAAGTTTTTTCCTCTGGGGGACGCGCCAGACCGGTAAAACAACGTTGTTAAAGGCATGCTACCCGGATGCCCTGCGAATTGATCTCCTCAAAACCGATGAACTCATGCGATACGCAAAGGAGCCGTCGCTCTTGCGAGAAGAGGTGGCAGCGCTTTCGCATGAACAATTGATTGTTGTTGACGAAATTCAGAAAGTCCCTGTACTTCTGGATGAAATCCATTACATGATTCAGGAGTGGCAACGCGTTTTTGCATTGTGCGGCTCCAGTGCGAGAAAAGTTAGACAGGGGCATGCAAATTTATTGGGCGGCCGTGCGATTCGCTATGAACTCTTCGGCCTGGTGGCACAAGAACTTGGCGCTGATTTTTCCATTGAGCATTTCGTCAACACCGGCCCGCTTCCAGATCATTATGGGGCTGAAAACCCTGCTCTGGCGTTCCGTGCCTATGTGGATGATTACTTGCGGGAAGAAATTCTGGAAGAGGGCCTGACGCGCCGCTTACCAATATTTTCCGACTTTCTCAGGGTGGCAGCCATCGGGGACACGGAAATCCTGAACATGTCCAACATTGCACGAGAAACTGGGATCGCAGTTTCCACTGTCCGGGACCATTATGGCATTCTGGTAGATACCTTGATGGGCGCCTTCCTGCCGGCCTTCACATTACGGCCCAAGCGCCGCACGATTCAGGCGCCGAAATTCTATTTTCGGGATCTGGGCGTGGTCAACCATCTGGCAAGGCGTGGGGCCATCAAGCCCGGATCGGAACTGTTTGGCAAAGCTTTTGAAAACTGGCTGTTTCATGAACTGTCGGTTCACGCAAAATACAGCGAATTGTTCTATGAACTTTCATACTGGCGACTTTCCAGCGGCATTGAAGTCGATTTTATCCTGGGGCCAGGTACCGTCGCCATTGAAGCAAAGGGCAAGCCAAAAATCACCTCCTGGGATATCCGTGGACTTGTCAATTTCAAAAAAGATTTCCCTGAGGTAAAGTGGCTGATCATCGTTTGTCTTGAAAAAAGGATGAGGAAGACCGACGAGGGTATTCATGTCGTGCCTTATCAAGAATTCACCAAATTGCTATGGGATGGAAAATGGACCCAGGGTCTCTATCGATAATCACCGCCCGACTCCTGTATTTTGAGTTCTCGCCCTGCTTGCCCCCGCTGTTCTCTGCCCCTTTGCCTGCTTGACATCCCAGCATTTCGGCCTCCTCGCCTCCCATCTCTGCGCTTCCCGCCATGCGCCTTCAGAACCATAATCTTGTCATGTCCCGTTCCCACCCGTCTAATTATCCAACCATACCGCAGTTCAGACCTCTGTCCTTTCATCCTTCATTTTTTTTAATCTCTATCCTTGTGAAATGAATTATCTGAAAGTCTATAGGTAGCGGAGAGCATTTTGTCTTGCAGGTCAAAGGGGGATTCCATTTGAAATGCTTGCTTTAGGTATTATTTAATCCTTAATACCATATGCTGTAATTTTTTTATTGACACATACTATATGTGTGGTATTAACAGGCCTAACGTCAATATTTAATTCAGCAATTAGTAAGTCTATCACTAATTTTAAATCAATTCCAACAGAATTTTAATAGGTGGTATAAGTGTTTGAAGAAATCAAAAAACGGAACGGAAGAGTAGTTGAGTTTGATTCTACAAAAATTACGGCCGCCGTTATTAAGGCAGGCAAAGCAACCGGAGAATTCAAAGAAAAAGAAGCAAAAAAACTTACGCTAAAAGTACTTACATTAGCTCATGAGCTTCGTCTCGGTCCTCTTCCGGAGGTGGAAGAGATTCAGGATATTGTTGAGAGGGTATTGCTTGATTCTCCGTTCTATAAGACAGCCAAGTCATATATCATATACAGGGAACAGCATTCGCAGATAAGAAACCTCGTAACCAAGGCTAATGTTGATCTTGTTGATCACTACATCCAGCAATTAGACTGGAAGATCAAGGAAAACAGCAATATGTGCTATTCGCTTCAAGGTCTCAATAATTACATTTCCTCGGATGTAACATCAGAGTACTGGTTGAACAGGATTTATCCACCTGAGATCAGATCTGCTCATAAAAATGGTGATCTTCACATCCACGATCTTAGCCTTCTGTCGATATATTGCGTTGGATGGGATTTACGTGATCTGCTAATACAGGGCTTTAAGGGAGTTGAGGGCAAAGTAGAGAGCGCACCCCCGAAACATCTGAGATCAGCTCTTGGCCAGATTGTAAACTTTTTCTACACACTCCAGGGTGAGGCTGCGGGAGCACAGGCTATTTCCAATTTTGACACTCTTCTCGCTCCATTTGTGCGTTATGATAATTTAGGCTATATTGAAGTTAAGCAGGCCCTTCAGGAATTTGTTTTTAACATTAAC
This sequence comes from Deltaproteobacteria bacterium, assembly GCA_030606805.1. Taxonomy (GTDB): domain Bacteria; phylum Desulfobacterota; class Desulfobacteria; order Desulfobacterales; family ETH-SRB1; genus B13-G4. The sequence continues at coordinate 6,400 of JAUWFS010000029.1, read as the reverse complement.
ATTCCTACACGTGTTGGTTTCCAGACTCCTTTTACAAATATTACCATGGATCTTTACGTGCCTTCAATTTTGAAGGACCAACCGGTAATTCTGGGGGGAAAAGAGCGCGGCGAGACATATTCCGATTTTCAGCCGGAAATTGATATGATCAACAAGGCATTTGCCGAAGTAATGATGGAAGGCGATGCAAAGGGCAGGGTTTTCACATTTCCCATACCAACATATAACATCACTAAGGATTTTGACTGGGATAATCCTAATCTTGAGATGATATGGAAGATGACAGGCAAATACGGTATCCCATATTTTTCAAATTTTATTAATTCAGACATGTCGCCGGACGATGCAAGGTCTATGTGCTGCCGCCTGCGTCTTGACAACAGGGAGTTGTTAAAAAGAGGAGGAGGCCTTTTCGGGGCAAATCCACTTACCGGTTCAATCGGGGTTGTGACAATTAATCTTCCGAGAATAGGATACATTGCAAAAAAGGAACACGAATTTTTTGATGATTTAAAAGAAAAAGTACAGTTAGCTGTTGATAGTCTGTCGATAAAAAGAAAGATACTTGAAAGATTTACTGACAGAGATTTGTATCCTTATTCAAAGTTTTATTTAAGAGAAATCAAACAGGGCTCAGGCCTTTACTGGAAGAATCATTTCTCCACAATTGGAATCATAGGCATGAATGAGGCCTGTTTAAATTTTATTGGGGAAGATATCGCAAGCGATGCAGGACAAAAGTTTTCTCTTAAAGTAATGGATTTCATGCGTGATCTGATTTCAGGGATACAGGAGAAAACAGGTGATATTTTCAATCTTGAAGCAACGCCGGCAGAAGGAACATCCTATCGCCTTTCCATGCTTGATAAAAAACAGTTCCCTGAAATTATTTGTGCAAACGAGGAAGATTATAAAAAGGGGGCTGATCCATACTATACAAATTCAACCCAGCTTCCGGTAAACTATTCGGATGATATTTACGAAACACTGATGCTTCAGGATCAGCTTCAGGCAAAATATACAGGAGGGACTGTACTTCATGTTTTTCTCGGTGAACTGGTGAGTGACATAGAAGCAGTAAAGGGTCTCATCCGGAAAGTGGCAACCAATTTCCGCCTGCCTTATTTTACACTTACACCAACTTTCAGCGTATGCCCATCTCACGGTTATCTGATCGGCAAACAGGAGAGATGCTCAATCTGTAATCAGGAGACTGAAATATACTCCAGGGTTGTGGGTTATTTAAGACCGGTAAAACAATGGAATAATGGAAAGAGGGCGGAGTTTAATATGAGAAAAACATTTAACCCTGATTTCTCAAAGAAGGTGGCTTAAGTTTTTATGATCATAGGTGGATTACATAAGAATTCTTTAATTGATTATCCGGGAAAGATAAGTTGTGTTATCTTTCTTTCCGGGTGCAACTTTGACTGTCCTTATTGCCACAATCCTGAACTTGCAAAGGGGAGGTCTCTATCCACTGGTTATTTGAGCGAAGACCTGATATTTGATTTTCTTGGAAGCCGCAAGGGGTTTCTGGACGGAGTTGTTGTTTCAGGTGGTGAGCCAACGCTGCAAAAAGGTCTTATATCGTTTTGTGAAAAAATCCGGCTTATGGATTATCCCGTTAAGCTGGACACAAACGGAAGCAGGCCTGAAGTAATAAGGAAGCTCATAGACGAAGATCTTGTAAACTATATAGCAATGGATATAAAGACAGATCCCTCACACTACACCCCATTAATAAAAGACAATTCCAGCACGGATGACATTTTTTTAAGTGTACGCATCATAAAGGAATCAAATATAGATTATGAGTTCCGGACTACCTGCATTAAGTCACTGGTTAATAAAAGTATTTTTGATAATATAAGTTATTGGCTTGAAGGCTCAAAGCTTTATGCATTGCAGCAATTTAGTAAAACAAATGTTCTGCATCCTGAATTCTTCAGGGATAATTCTAATATTTATAAGTATGATGAGCTAATGGAATTAAAGTCCGTGGCGCAAAGATGGGTAGAGAAATGTATTGTCCGATAACGTATAGTGACAAAGGTTTACAGTTCACGGTTGGCGGTTTACCAGCAGCAGCCTCTAAAATTAGAACAAAAGTCTCCTTTATCTCCAGACCTTAGTTCACAAGTTTTCCTGCTGCCTTAGATCTTCTGTTGCATCAAAAAACTTTCCGTTGTTCATTCATTGCCTTGCAAAAAAGCTAATTAAAAAAGTATACAAAATGCAAAAATTTAAGCATGATGATAAAAAATGTTTTTTACTTGCCGGGAAGATTGAGCGGATTTTCAGGGATGGTTTTGTCTTAAGTGATGACATTATGCACTATATTGATTCTACTTTTTCAAACCCTTCTATAAATGAACTTGAAGAAATTATTTATGACGAGCACAATTGTGAAAGGGATCCATTAATTGAGCTGATATTTTTTCCTGATGAGCTTGTCCAAATTAAGCTCGAAGAATTTCTTGAAAGCAAAGATTTTAAAAAAAAAGATGAAGAAAAAGTAATAAATTATATTTTAAATAAAAAGTTAGTAACAACAATACATTTCCCAGAGAACAAAGGTTCAATAAAGTTTATTGTTCCGGAATTATCTGCGCTGCAATTTGTTTCCCGTCTTAATATTTCAAGAAAACTGAATAAAAGGCTTCTTAAAGCAATAAACAAATTTGTCCCCGATAAGCGTAGAACCACTGTTAAGGTCAAACTGCGAAACGCCATGACAGTACTTTCTGAAAACAAGATTAAGTTTTTGAGTTCTTTCTTTGAAAAATTAAAAGTTGAAGAAGACTATTTTTTTAAATGTCTGGATTTTGTGCCGGACTTTTTTGACGGAATTAAAGATGACAAAAATATATTGCAATCCCTTTTAGACAAAAAGGAATTATATTTTCAAGACCTTCAAAAAGCAGTTAAGTTTGAAGAGCTGCTGAATAAAAACAACATGGAGACATTGATATCTCGTGGAGTAAGAATTCCGCATGTCAGTAAAGAGGATGTAATGAATAACATAGTAATAATAGACACGATCACTCTTGCGGTTTATGGCAAGCAGTACCCTTTGATTTAAGATAATCCATTCGAGACTATATATAGACTTTCAGATAATTAATTTCACAAGGCCAGAAGGAGGAAGGCGTATTAGTTATACATCGACGACTGATAACACAGTGAAATTAATTATCTGAAAGTCTATATCAGAGATCATAAAGTGTTTCGTCTCTTAATGGCCTGATGTATTTGGCTTTTGCTGGTTTTCCATTTTTATCCGGCAGTAAAAACGGTTCTTCGCTTTCAAGAGTATCTCCCATTTCAGCCTCAATTTTTTCGGGATCTTCTCCTTTTTCCATGCGGCTTAATGCTTCTTCCATGCCCCGGCCGAGTTCAATCCCTGTCATATTTGTAAGCTTGCGCATAAGGTTTGCGGCCTGCCTCGGATCATCTTCATTTATCTTGTCTGCCTCTTTGCCCAGCATTTGAATGGCGCTTTCTAATTTGCTTTCATCAAAGGGAAGATCGTCCATGTCGTTGCTGTCTTCTGTTGCCTTTCCTGTAACTGCAAAGGCAGACATCTGCCGGGTAAGTTTATATTTTTTGCATTTAGGGCAGTCGGGCATTTTTGTTGTGTTTACGGTTCTGGAAAAGAAATTATAAATTGTATTGCATTTGCTGCAGTAAAATTCGTAAATAGGCATGATTTTTCGGTATCCTTTACGACAAGTCAAAAGTAGTTTACACTTTGTTGATCTTGTATTTTGGCAGTGAAATTGGAAAAAAATAGAAATTAGAAAAAATACAAAGATGTAGATGCGTTACCTAATTTCAAATTTCCAGTTTCGACATCGGCATTCAATTCGATAATACACGCTTTTTCGAAAAAAGTGTAAACTGGTGAATGAAGGATGCCGATTTTTCTTTCACTATTTTATTGTATGATTTTTCTTATTTTTCCAGATAACTCATTTAAATTAAAGGGTTTCTGCATAAAACCATCACAGCCGCGGTTTAAGATCTCCGCTGCCTGATTGTCTAAACTGTATCCACTTATAAGAAGTACCTTTGCGTCGGGATTGATCTTTTTTATTATGTCGAAGACTTTCCCGCCACCCATATCGGGCATAATCATATCCAGAAGGACAATGTCTATCTTATCCATATTTTTTTTGTAAATTTCAATAGCCTCTTTTCCATCTATCGCCGTTAATACCTTGTAACCAATGGCCCCCAGCAGTTCTCTGCCAACCTCTATAATGACCTCTTCATCATCAACCATAAGCACCGTTCCTGTTCCTTTAATCAGTTCTTCTGGGATCTTAACTGTTTTCCGGAGCTTTATTTCAGAAGCAGGCAGATAAATTTTGAATGTTGTTCCAAGACCCTTCTTGGAATCGACATTAATATATCCGTTATGAACCTTTATGGTTCCGTATACTGAAGCCAGGCCGAGACCTGTGCCCTGGCCGCTCTTTGTTGTAAAGAACGGTTCAAAAATTCGTTTAATTGTAAGTTTGTCCATACCCACACCTGTATCTGCAACCGATAACATGACATAGTTATCCGGTTTTGGAACAAAATGCTTTCCCTTTATGTTTTTGTGGGAAGAATTAATGGTTTTTAAGGTAAGCTCACCACCTTCAGGCATAGCGTCGGCAGCATTAACATAAAGATTCAATAGAGTCTGCTCAATCTGTCCCTGGTCTGCCTCTATTGTATATAGGTTGTCGGCAAGTTCACGGCGTATTGTAAACTCCTTTCTAGTTCTGCCAAAGGTTTTTGAGGTCTCTTCAACCAATTGATTTAAGTTAAGCAGCTTGACTTCACCCTGGCCTTTCCTGGCATATGCAAGAAGCTGCCTGGTAAGGTAAAGCCTGCTTTTAACCATTTTTTCTATGTTTTTAAGTCTCGCATAATTTGGATCGGCAGAATCAGTCTCAAAAAGCATCAAGGATGTATAACCTTGTATTCCCATAAGCAGGTTGTTAAAATTATGGGCAATACCTCCAACAAGCGTGCCTATTGTTTTGGTCTTTTGTGCCTGTAAAAGTTGAACTTCTATTTTCTTTTTTTCTTTTTCCGCTTGCTTGTGCTGTATAAGACTCCACATATCCTGCATTAATAATGTAAGCTGGCGGACGTCTAATTCATCGTAATCATTTTCTTTATTTCCCAGGCCTGCAACGATAATAATGCGATTGCCTTCAAAGAGCGGGACGTTCATGTGACGAATTATTTTTATATGACCCTTTGGAAAGCCTTTCTTAAAAGGGTTGGGAACGGAATAATTATTGGTAATAATAGCCTTTCGCTGTCTAACAGCTTCACCCCACAGACCCATTGTTTCCATAGGGTAGGTTAGTGGTTTATTGCTAATGGCGCATTGTTTTACTGTATTCCTCGACCAGGAGTGCATACTAAGAATACTCTCGTCATCGTTCATAAATGCAAGATAGCCGATTTTGCTCTTAGTGAGATTAACGGCAGCTTCGAGAGCAAAGTCCTTTATTTCCTGTAAGGATGCTTCAGTCATTTGGTTAAGTTTCAACAGCACGTTGAGACGAGATTCATTAAGACGTATAGTCTCTTCTGCCTGTTTACTGTCGGTGATATCACGAATTACTCCGACTATACCGCGAATTTCCGATTTAGTATTTCTGAGCGGAAAAAACATTTCTGAAATAAAACCGCTTTTTTTTTTAGTGAAACGCAGTGGAGTATATTTTTGCTTGGTGACTTCACCTTGCATTGCCTTCCACATAATTTCATCCATACCGTCTTTTGCCAGGTCAGGAAAAATTTCCCATGCGCTTTTTCCACTGCCAACAACTTTCTCTCGTGGAATTTGGGATATTTTTTCCATTGCCCTATTCCAGTGTGTAAAGCGAAAGTTAGAATCCAGAACCATTATGCCGTCGCTTATGTATTCAAGGATGTTGCTGTAAAGCTTTTCATTTTCAAGATGCTTTACCTCCATCTTTTCGTGCTCAAAAGTTATTTTTTCCGGTTTTTTATAGCTTGGCATTTTCAGCATTTGACAATCTCCAGTTAATCCTGGTCAAAAAAGTCCGCCCCAAACGTATTAAATCTAAACAATACCATAATAAGATCACATCCGCAATTATTTCTAAAACAGAAATTTGAAAACTCAAATATGAGATTAACCAGAGGCAGCGGGCAATTAAATTTAAGAACGTCTGAAACTCGCGCATAAGTGAGCCTAAAGAAAAATAGAACGTTATGGCTTGAGTTTATCCTTTTAACAAAAATATACAAAAGTGCCTTTTTTTTCTTAATGCTCACTAATACGCTCAAACAGTCAGCCGTTTTAAATTTAAATGCCCGCCACCTCTAATTGTTAACAAGTTACTTTTGAGTTTTCAAATTTCTG
>JAUWFS010000195.1:0-6345 GCA_030606805.1 Deltaproteobacteria bacterium | reverse complement strand
GGTGTCCGCTTCAAAAAGTTTATTTGACAACTATAAATCTTTAAAACAACTATATGCTGAAGTCCCACAAATAGCAGGCTGCGTTTTCGTAAGCACGCTTTCTGACATAACCAGCCCGCAAACGTCCACAGAAACGCAACCAGCAAAAGTACAGGTTATTCAGTTACCTTCCAGGCCTGAACAATGGCATGATGCCTTAACTTATATTCAGATCTTTTTGGTCGAAGCGCTTGATCTTGTCAAAGGAGGAGCATAGTGACCGGTTGGGGGTGCTCACTTGATGGCTGTTCGGATGCGATTGCCAAACCAAGTTTGGCGGGAGACTCGATAGAGATTGAGCGGAGTTATGTGGTTCCCGCATGCGCTATCATCCCAGAAAAAGCTTATGGTACCTCGACGGTTGGAGAAAAGGCTATGCACTCCCGGATATGCAGAGGATATGCGTGGCCACCTGAAGCCCGTTTTGAGCCCGATAATGGTTTGAGAAGACTGCCGATAAGTATTGCTTGGCACCTTCTGGTTGCTGCATCTGATCGGAGAATCTTGTGGCGAGCGGGTGAATCAATTCCTTTAGCGAATGTTATTGCTGATCACGTGATGAGCTTCCTTCCCGAAGGTATACGCGACATTGTTTTAGCCATTCCGAATGATTTGCATGAGTTCGGTCAACAAGCACTCATTAGTGCTTTAAAGCGCAGAGGTTGTAAGCCTACCCTATTGTGGCGGCCTGTGGCGGCAGCTATTTCGTGGTGCAACAGATTGCCGGCAGTCGAAGCAAAGGCTATGCTAGAAAAAGATGACAGTTTAATTGTCATTCATTTTGGCGCGGATAGCTTCGAGTTTGTACCTCTAAGGCTCCGTAAGATAGAACGCAATGGAATCAAATATGTTGTGCCCCTCCGCACACGACCTCGGCAAAGAAAATCTTATGGAGGCATTTTTATTTTGAGTTCGGCAGCGGAGGTATTGATACAAAAGCTTTACGGAAACAAAGATCATGCTGCTATATGGCAGGCTTTTGCTCTTTTCCCAGAGCTTTGGAAAATGGCAAAGGGAAAATCGGAATACAATGATAATAATGAAAGATTTATCCATGTAAAAAATACCTGGAACAGATGGAAACCTCAAGAATATCTCTATGACGCTCTTCAGGACGCTCAACTGCAATCAGAATGGCTTGAGGAATTGACCGCTAAGTGCTGTAATTTTGATCTTTCAGGAACATTGCCTGAGGAAAAGAGCCTGACCGAATATGTTCGAGAAAGTGTTCAAGGTGCTTTGAAACAATGCCACGGTGAAGTAGTGGGGGCAATTATCACTGGGGATCTGGAGCACCTTCCAGCTAATAGCGATCAATCTTTAAAGCACATCGTCTGTGAGGAACTTGAAAAAGCTGGGCTTGAATACAGCGCTTCGCCTAAACCTGCTGGTACCTATATCTTTTATCCTGAAGGAACAGACATTGATTTAATAGCTGAAGGCTGCCTGATATATCATGATAGGGTATCAAAAAACCTCCCTACCTATCTCGATACTCTTCCGAAACTTGATATGTGGGCACGTGTTCTTGGTAAACTTAAATGGTGTTCACTCGTTGAGGATGACGTAAAAGAGGGAGGTGAAACTTATGAAAATCCATCACCTCCGAAATTCGCTGTAGAAAAAGACAAAGACAAAATCGAATTCTTTCTCAGGCGCGAGGATTCGGATGATTTCAAAAAACTACCATTCGCTCTTCCTGGCCCTGCTCCTTCCCGAATTGGTCTGGATCTTAAAGTAAAAATGCGACCTGCTCAAGGGTTTGCATCAGTGGAAGTAATACCCAGTGAATCAAAAGCCTTCGGGTCAGAACATTTGTATTTGGATTGGTCCAGAATGGAGCCATCTGAACTGCCTAAAGAAGGTATCGGGTTGCCTCCTACTTTCAGAGTTAAAACACACCCGAATGTCTATGATGCTGTAAAAGGTAAACTTGAGGATTATCTTCAAACTAATATTAATGATAATAATTATAGCCAGATTGCAGTACAATTGAAAAATGAAATAAGGCCGCCAAGGAGCGTATTATGGCGTAATGGCGATAATATAGGATATAGGATTGTAAATGAAAATGGAAACTTGCCGGATGGGATAGATACAACACTCCTGTCAAATGTTATAAATAAAATTGATAATGAAATTGGAAACTTTCTTGCTCGCCAAATAACAGAAAGAAACTCTAAAAACTTTAAGTATTTGATACAAATATCCACATGGCTTTTCGCTGGAGCACCTGAAAATTGTTATGTATATTTACGACAAATGCTAAAAAGCGAAAAAATTAATGTGCCAGTAAATGTTGTCCATGGAGCAGGACGTTCTTTTTTCCAAAATGAAGATATAAAACTATTTTTTGATGTTGCTGTTAAAAGGATTAAAAATGATAGGGAAAAAACAAATAATTGGGTTCTCGCAATATCTCGAATCCTTCAACACAGAGATAATGCCCCTGAGTGCTTAAGTCGTAATCAAGCCTTATTTCTTGCAAAGTTTGCCTGCGACAGGATGAATTCTCAACTTAGACAGGGTAATATCAAGCAAATATTTAAAAATTCGGCGCACCTTTTTCTGTTTCTTCTACGCTGGCGCACGATCGGAGATTTCCTGGTTGAAGAGGAGGAGTACGAACTGGGACAGCAGGCAAAGAATATTCTTGAAAATGCCGCGGAATTAACTGGAGATAGTAGAATCGAAGGGATTTTGAAAGAAATAGCGAAATATATTGAATATGAAGGTGATACAATTATTACCGGTTTTCCTGAGGATTAGGGTTTGCTTGATTCCAAAGAAGAAATAAGGGAAATAATTGGACACAACGAAAAAAATTATGCAGTTTTTTTGGCAGCAAACATGAAACGCATAAAATCATGCCCGTCCCGTCCACAAGCCGATTTTGTTAGTTGTGCTGGGATGTTTCGTTTAGTCCGGATTATTGTAAAACATTCTTAAACTACCTTTGCAAAGCCGTTCTTGGCAACCAGGCAGAGTGCATTCCATGCACTATCAACGGCCGGGGTAATTTCCAGTCGTTAGTTTACAGTATTCAGAAAGGATAATACGAGCCAGAGATTAAAATGATTTTAAATTAGAAGCAGGAAGGCAATAGTCATAAAAATCTCCTTTTAGAGAAAAAATCGTAAAATTTTCTTGATATCTGGAAATAATTTTTCTATAAGAAAATAAAGATGGAGATTTTGTCTCTGATTTTTCTCTTAAACGGGGGTCGTTGAAAATGTTAGTTCAATTTACAGTTAAAAATTTCCTTTCCTTTAAAGAAGAAAGTAGTCTGAACCTCTTAGCCACAGCGGATGCCAAACACCCGCTTCATCTTATCCCTAACAAGAAAAAGAAATCCATATTGCGGACAGCGGCTGTTTATGGAGCCAACGGCAGCGGCAAATCCAATCTGGTTAAAGCGATTGCCTTTGCCAAAAGCCTTATTGTCGATGGAACAAGACCGGATCAGAGAATTCCTGTCACTCCTTTCAAACTGAATGAGGAAAGCCGGAAGTCCCCCAGCAGATTTGAGTTTGTTATAAATTACCAGGACACCATATATACCTATGGTTTTGTCGTGAATGAGTCGGAAGTCAAAGAGGAGTGGCTGTTTGCCATCCGCAATGTCCGGGAGGTTCGGCTTTTTGAAAGGATTACCATATCCAATGGCAAGGCAAGGGTTGAATTTGGGCCAAGTCTTGCCAAGAAGAAGACAAAGAAGCATCAGTTTTTGAGTTTTATCGCGGAAGGAACAAGGCCGAATGAACTGTTTCTCCATGAACTGTACCAGAAAAACGTGAAAGACGTCCTGCCGTTGATTAACTGGTTCAGAGCGGTTCTTGTGATAATCGGCCCAGAATCTGCCTATCGCGATCTTATCTTTGATGCTTATACAAATGAAAATTTTATTCAGTTTATGGGGATTTTCCTGAAAAATGCCGATACTGGGATTGATTCAATAGTTACTGAAAAGATTGAACCTGATTTTGATAAATATTTTCCAGAAATGCCGGAAAAGCTGAAAAATGATCTTCTGAACATCAAGCCCAATGTCAGGGTCATGCTCAGCACTCCAGAAGGGCGTCGATATACTTTGATGCGCGAGCAGAATGGAAAGATTGTGCTGTTGTGGCTGAAAGCAAGGCATAAATTGAAGACCAGGGGCCATGTTGATATGGAAATTAAACATGAGTCCGACGGCACCAAGCGTCTAATGGATCTGCTTCCGGCTTTATTACATTCGAAGAGTTGGGAACGGGTGTACATCATCGACGAAATTGACCGCAGTATGCACCCCCTTCTGTCGAGAATATTTTTGCAGGCATATCTTGATGATCAGAAGTGCGGCAGAGGCCAGATCATTATTACCACACATGAAAGCAATCTGCTGGACAGAGAACTGCTCAGGAGGGATGAAATCTGGTTTACGGAAAAAGATGAGGAAGGCTCTACCCACTTGTATTCTCTTTCTGAATATAAGGTGAGGCCTGATCTCAAATTGGGCAAAGGATATCTTGACGGCCGGTTCGGGGCTATCCCCTTCCTTGGCGATCTTGAGAAATTGCAATACCGCTTAAAAGAAAGATAAGGAGGTTGTTTTCCAATGGCATTGACCACAAGGCGGAAAAGACCTCTTGATCGCCATACTCGGCCGGAACCGCATCGTGATGCGAGACTTTTCGTGATTGCAACGGAAGGAGAGAAAACCGAGAAGCAATATTTTTCCCTGTTTCGGAACAGGCGGTGCCAGGTAAAAATAATCACAAGTTCAGAAGGAAGATCAGCTCCCAAATACGTTCTTGAGCAGCTTAAAAAATTCAAGAAAGAGTATCAGCTCAAAGGGGATGATGAGCTTTGGCTGATGATCGATGTCGACCGATGGCCGAAAAGAGAATTGGCTGCTGTGTCAAGCCAGTCCGCGCAGAACATTTTTTTTCTTGCCGTGAGCAATCCATGCTTTGAGATATGGCTTTACCTGCATCATGCCTCGATACGGAAAAAATCGATTTCTTCAGTGGAAATGAAGCAAATTCTCAGGGACAAACTCGGAAGTTACAATCCCTCAAATCTTGACTTGAGCCGGTTTGTTGGGAAAGTCGACAAGGCTATTTTGAGAGCAAAAAAACTTGACGTAGATGCGGCCGAGCGATGGCCATCATCAACCGGCACGCATGTTTACAAGGTAGTTAAAAAAGTAAAGTGAATGTTTCCCTCCTGCCAAAATACGACATGGTATCCTGATTAAAAAATGACCAAAACCAAGTAATTGTAAATCAGTGGTTTTTGTCATTGGTGCATTTTGCTCAATTCACCTGATTCTCTGCCCACAGCGCCAGTTTTTCGCGAAAAATTTTTGAGTTGTGTCTTATATCAACCGGAAATGCTTTCTTAAACAGGATTGTATCAATATTTTTTGTCAAAGCGCTTTTCTTTGCCAGCGCAAAAAGCTCAACCATAAGCCTCTTTTTGTCGCTGCCACTATTCAGTGGTTCAAGCTCTATGCATATCACAGGCCTTTGTTTTGGCGGCGATCCTATGCCCACAAGGGCACTTCGAAATACCTTTGGATGATTGTTATAAATTGCCTCGCACGGAATGGTAAAAAGCGTGCCGTTTTCAGTAATTACCCGGTGATTTTTACGACCGCAAAACCAGATTCTCCCCTTTTTATCCATCCAGCCAAGATCTCCCATTCTGTGCCACACCCTGTCTTCATCTTTAATCTTTGAGAGCGCATCTGCCAGGCTGTTTTCAAAATACTGTTTTGTGACAAGATCTCCGCTAACCGTAATCTCGCCGATCTCACTGTTAGAAACCATAAGACTGTCCGACCATTTTTCAATCGGATCATCGGTTATCTTAATAATACGAACCTGTATTTCCTCAAGGGGACGACCAACGCAAATGCCAAACCCCTGCTCGCTGAGTTTTCCGGTTTCAGCAAGGATTTCATTACTTCCGATTGATATTACAGGCACTGCTTCGGTTGCGCCGTAAGGTGTGTGGATCTCTGCGTCATCACGTAATATAGAGACAAACCGCTCAATGTTGGATGGAGATACAGGCGCTCCGGCTGAAACAACCCTTTTCAAAGATGGGAGTTTTATCCCTTTGCTTTTTCCATAACGTCCGACACGATTCAGCAGAGCGGGCGACGCAAACATATTTGTTACGCCCTGGTTTATTATCGCCTCGACAATTCTTTCAGGATTTACGCGCGCAGGTTTTGTAGGATCCATATCAGGTATTACCGCTGTCATCCCCAATGCAGGATCAAACAGGGCAAAAAGCGGGAATGTGGGAAGATCG
>JAUWFS010000013.1:0-28853 GCA_030606805.1 Deltaproteobacteria bacterium | reverse complement strand
TTTATCCTTTTAACAAAAATATACAAAAGTGCCTTTTTTTTCTTAATGCTCACTAATACGCTCAAACAGTCAGCCGTTTTAAATTTAAATGCCCGCCACCTCTAATTGTTAACAAGTTACTTTTGAGTTTTCAAATTTCTGATAGTACATTTTGGAGGATTAATTTGATGAAAACAGCATTTCTTTTTCCCGGGCAGGGTTCACAGTCAGTTGGTATGGGTCTTGATTTTTATCAGGAATTTGATTTTGTAAGAGAACTGGTTGATATGGCGGAGGAAATTACCAGGATAAACATTTCGAGGCTCTGTTTCAAGGGCCCCATGGAAGACCTTACCATGACGGTTAATCTTCAGCCATCAATAACTGCTGTAAATCTTGCATGTCTTGCAATTTTAGAAAAAGAAGACAGATGGGCGGATATTGCAGCAGGACACAGCCTCGGCGAATATAGTGCATTAACTGCATCAGGAGTTATTTCAAAAGAGGATACATTAAGGCTTGTATTTAAAAGAGGCGAGCTGATGCACAGGGAATCGACAAAGCATCAAGGTGCTATGCATGCAATTATCGGACTTGCCATTGATGAAGTTCGGAGACTCGTTGATGAAGTTCAAAGTGAAGGCGTTGTAGCAGTTGCAAATCATAATACTGAACATCAAATCGTTATAACCGGTGCCCCGGAGCAGGTTGAAAAAGTTTCGTCTCTTGCGGTTTTGCAGGAGGCAAGGGCAGTTCCTTTAAAAGTCAGCGGAGCATGGCATAGTGAACTTATAAAAGGGGCGGTGGATGAGTTCAGGGATTTTCTTGATACTGTTTCTTTTAACACGCCGGAAAGAGCAATTATCCATAATGTTACCGCCTATTTTGGGGAAAATCCTGATGAGATTAGGCATATTATGGCAAGGCAGTTATGCAGCCCTGTCAGATGGTATGACTCGATGCAAAGACTGATCGATGAAAAAGTGGAAATATTTGCTGAGGTCGGTCCGGGAAGAGTGCTTACAGGTTTATTAAAAAAGATTCTTCCTGATAATTATCCCTGCCGCATTTATAATATCAACAGTTTAAAGAATATGGAAAAGTTTCTTAAAGAAACTTGACGGTTTTAAAAATATTCAACCTGTGCTTTAGCCATTAGCGTTTAGCCGTTAGCATTAAAAGGGAGATGTTGAACAGTTTTATCCAAAAGCTAACCGCACAGGTCGAAAATATCCATAAAACTTTAAAATTTAATCTTTACTTTAAAATTTAATTATGATAGCCATATTTTTTTTAAATTCTTAATTTTTTATTTTCAAGGGTTTATCATGAAAAAGAAAGATGTTGAATATTTTAGAGAGTTATTAACTAATAGTTTGGAAGACCTTTTGAGTAAGGCGGACGATACGGTTTCGGGAATGACTGATCCGAAAGAAAATTTTCCTGATCCAACAGACCGCGCTTCACTTGAATCGGACCGCAATTTTATGCTTAGAATCAGGGATAGAGAAAGCAAGCTTATAAAGAAGATTAAGAAAGCCCTTGAGCGCATTGAAAACGGTACGTTTGGTGTTTGTGATAAATGCGGTGAAGATATTTCTATTAAGAGGCTTAAAGCCAGGCCGGTTACTACCCAATGCATAAAATGTAAAACAAAAGAGGAGGCTTTAGAAAAAGCTCTTGGATTATAATAATAATGCAAGCATTGATCTTCATATCCACTCGACTGCATCTGACGGAACTTTTTCTCCAGCCGAAATCCTTGCCTTAGCCCAGGATCTTAATTTAGCTGCAATAGCTATTACAGATCATGATACCGTAAATGGTTCTAAAGAGGCGCTTGGCATTGGCGTTCCTCCTTCATTAAAATTTTTAACCGGTGTTGAAATAAGTGCAGCGCCACCCCCATCTTTTCCATATTCAGGAAGTTTCCACATACTGGGATATTCTATCAAAATTGATGATCCTCTCTTAAATAAGACTCTTGCCACACTTCAAGAAGCCCGAAAAAACCGAAATCCTGAAATTATTGGTCGTCTTAATAGCATGAGTGTTGCTGTTTCAATGGATGAATTATTAAATGAGGTCGGCGATGGTCAGTTGGGGAGGCCGCATATTGCGAGGCTTATGGTAAAAAAAGGTTATGTTGAATCAATTAAAGAGGCATTTGATAAATACCTTGGGAAAGGCAAGCCGGCATATGTTGATAAATATCGCATTGACTGTTCCAGCGCAATTGAAGTTATCCTTGGAGCAGGAGGTATCCCTGTTATAGCGCATCCCTATCTTCTTAATCCAGGGAATATTGAAGATATAGAGGAGCTTGTTATAACTTTAAAAGAAATGGGTCTAAAGGGAATTGAAGTTTATTATCCGGAACATTCGCCGCATGTTATTTCCAAGTTGGCAGATATGGCGAATAGACACGAATTATTGATGACGGGCGGTACTGACTTCCACGGTTCTTTGAAGCCGAAAATCAAAATGGGATCAGGGAAGGGGAATTTTTTCGTTCCTTATATATTATATGAAAGGTTGGTATCTTTCAAAACAAGTGCCTAAAGTGAGCTAAAGTGCCTAAAATGCCTAAAGTTAAGGTATCCTGCCATTTTATAACTGCCTGCCGGCAGGTGGATTTCTCTATGTCCTCAATGCACTGGCAAGAGAGTGATTGCAAATCCTTGTAGCTTTGGTTATCAATCAACACGCCGAAGGCGTACCACAACTTTAGGCACTTTAATATACTTTAGGCATTTTAGGCACTTATGACTAACCAAATATGAAACAAATGAATCTTTCTGAATTTGAACAAAAAATTCTGTATAAATTTAATGAGATAAATATCCTTGAAGAGGCTCTCAGCCACAGTTCCTTTGTTAATGAGCAAGATGATGCAACCATAAAGGATAATGAGCGTTTTGAGTTTCTTGGAGATGCGGTATTAAACCTTGTTGTTGGGCATATTCTTATGCAGCGTTATCCCGACTTAAATGAGGGTGATCTTTCAAGAATGCGCGCAGGCCTTGTTAATGAGTCTCAGCTCGCAACCATAGCCCGCACAATTGATTTGGGTTCTTTTTTAAGGCTCGGCAGGGGAGAAATTCAAACAAATGGCCGCGGAAAAAATTCCATACTGGCTGATACTTTTGAGGCGGTAATAGCCGCTGTATATATTGATGGCGGTTTTGATGAAGCATTTAAGATGATTGAAAACCATTTTTCCGATTTGCTGAATTCTATTGGTGCCTTGCTGGACAATCACGATTATAAGAGCCGGATTCAGGAGTTTGTTCAGGAAAATTATAAAATAACCCCCCAATACAGAGTGCTTCAGGAAAGCGGTCCGGATCACGACAAGACTTTCAATGTCCAACTGGATGTGCGCGAAGTAAGAACAGAAGGAATCGGCAAGAGCAAAAAGATGGCGGAGCAGGATGCCGCCAGAAAAGCTCTCGAAATTCTGAAAGATAAAGGAGTCCATATGTAGGGGCACGATGCATCGTGCCCCTACTGCAAATGCAGCCGTTCGTGGATTTATCCACCTGCCATGCGAGACCTGAGATATATGGAAAGCGCAAAGTAACCAACCGTGAACCGTGAACCTGACAACCTGAGTAGTTACGAGAAACCTTTTATTGTTCCGGTTTTTTTGCCTAATATAGGGTGTCCTCATAAATGTGTTTTTTGTAACCAATCTTCTATAACAGGAGTAAAACAAAAAACACCTTCTTGTGAAGAGATTGGGTTACATATAAATCGATTTCTAAATTATAAAGGGAAGAACAGAAGTTTAGTCCAGATCTCATTTTTTGGCGGTAATTTTCTTGGACTCAAAATTGATTTTATAAAGTCTTTACTTCATGAAGCCACAAAATTTGTAATTGAAGGAAGAGTTGACAGCATTAGATTTTCCACACGTCCTGACACTATAGATTACGAAAGACTGGATATTTTAAAGGAATTTCCTGTCGCCACAGTTGAAATCGGTGTACAGTCTATGAATGATAAGGTGCTTTCATTATCTGAACGCGGGCATACATCTTCAGACACAGAAAAAGCAGTCAGTATTCTAAAAGAGAGAAATTATGAAATCGGCCTTCAGATGATGATCGGCCTGCCTGGTGATAACGGGGCAGGAGCTTTATATTCAGCAAAGAGGATTGCCGCACTTTCTCCTGATTTTGTCAGAATTTATCCTACCCTGGTGCTTAAAAACACCATTCTGTCCAGATGGTATAAAGAAGGAAAATATACTCCCCTGTCCCTTGAACAATGCATTACGCTTGTGAAAGATATTTATCTGATATTCAGAGAAAAGAAGATACAGGTAATCCGTATGGGCATCCAGGCATCCGAGCATTTTGAAAGACAAGCGATAATTTTGGCGGGTCCTTATCACCCGGCCTTTGGACATCTTGTTTATTCGGAAATATTTCTTGATATGGCTTCGTCTCTTATCGAGTCTGAGGAAATTGGCTGCCGTGATTCAGTGGGAATAAAAGTTCATCCCAGGAGTGTCTCAAAGATGAGGGGAATAAAGAATTTTAATATAAAAACTCTTGAAAAAAGATTCAACATTAAATCAGTTGAGATTATACCTGATCTATCTCTTGCAGAAGATGCGGTAATAATTAGTAGCCTACCGAAAACTTTCTACTTTTCGGTTAGAAATTCGAAATCCGAAGCACGAAATCCGAAACAATAACAAAAATACAAATATTCTAATGACAAAAACCACCGATTTCCGGTTACTAAGGAACGGGGACGAAATAACTTCCCCAACTATGCATCACAGCTTCCGGCCACCTTTGCCCGATCTCAAATCCCAAAAATATTGAAATAGCTCGCTATTCCATCAACTTTTGTGATTTGAGATCGAACAAATTTGACCCAAATCTATGCGCCTACTTGGGGAAGTTATTTCGTCCCAGTTCCTAACCTAAGTTGAGCGATTTTTTGCGAAGAAATGTGCCGATATTTTGATGCAGCAAGGTTTGCGAAAAAGCAATTAGCTTTTAGCTTTTAGCTAAAGGCTAATTGCTAAAAGCTAACTGCTAAAAATTTTCTGTTTGAAAATAGCATCCAACTGACTGTAATTTCAGGTGTTCTGAGTTTTTGTCCAGGCAATAGGGATAAGGATTATAATGAAAAAACTATTTGTATTTGTTTTATTCGTATTTTGCATGTGTGGAGTTGTATATATGGCTGTGCCCTGCTGCGCTGCCATGGATGCGGCCGTTCTTGCCGAAGTCAATGGCGAGGCCATTAATAAAGATGCTCTTCAAAAGAGAATTAAGGCTATTCACAGGAATAAGCCGCAAATCCGGCCTGAAGAGGGCGCCGGCCGCATCGAGATTATGGAAATTGTTGAAGAGATGATTGATGAGCGGCTCATAATCCAGGATGCGTACAGGGTGGAACTTGACAGATCTGCTGATTTTATAAAAAATATTGAATTCTTCGTGGCTACCCAGTCTATCATCAGATTAAGAAAAGAAGTGGTCCTTGATAAAATCAACATAAGCGATCAGGACATTCTCGACTATTTCAAAGAGCACTATGAAAAAGATGGGCCGACCCCTGAAGGGATGTTTAAAAAGGTAGAAACACGAATCAAAAAAAACCTCCGGAAGGAAAAAGAGAAAGAGCTGTCTGATAACTTTATTTCCGAGCTAAGAAAACAGGCGGATATATGGATTGACAGCGACCTGATTAACCTGCTTGATCCGGAAAAGAATTATACAGGGAAAAAGTCGGTGGTGGCGAGCGTAAATGGTGATATGATTCCACTTGATGATTTTCTTCATGATATAAAACAGGCTGATCAAAAATGTGCAGGGATGCATCATTCGTTAAAAGACAAGAAACAACCGGAAAAAATGCAAAATGATTTAAAAGAAAAAATTCTGGATAGCCTGATCACATACAAATTGATCGAGCAGGAGGCGTTAAAGCGCAATTATGCCAATGATCCTTTATTTATGAACATAGTTGAAAAGCGTAAAGAGCATCTTCTTATCAATGAATTTAAGACAAAAATAATCTATCCCTTGATAATTCCAACAAAAATTGAGTTGACACGATATTATGAAGAACATATAGATGATTTTAAAAAAGGTTATGAAGTCTGGTTCAAAGAGATGGTTTTTCAGACCAGTAAAGATGCTGAAAAAGCTCTGAAAGAATTAAAGCAGGGAGCGAGCTTTGAGTTTTTGGCGGCCCAGGTGTCGGAAAAATGGATACCAAGGCAAAAGGTTGTATGGGTTAATGCTGATTCCTTTTCTCCTGCAATCAGGAAGGAATTAAACCGGCTGGAAGCAGGTGAGATCAGCGAGGTGATTGATGATGAGAGCAGACAATACAAGATCATTAAATTAAAGGGCAAAAGAGGAGGAGAGCCCATAAAATTTTCCAGAGTCGTCGATAGGCTCGGAAAAATCGTAGGGCAAAAAAACTTCGACAAAATGCTCTCTAAGTATTTGGCGGAATTACGGGATGTCTCTAAAATCAAAATCAACAAAAAGGCCCTGAAACTCATAGAAGAAAAATACCGGAAAGAATTACCCGAAGAAACTAAAACACAGGTTAGCCCATGAAGAATATGAAGCTGGCGGTTTTATATTTGTTATTGATTGCAATGATCATTGGAGGCGCTGTTTCTTGCAAGTACAGAGTGTCAAGACAGCTTGTGAAGAAAAAATGCGTTGAGTGCCATCAAAAAAAGGTCGACGAGTTTAAGAAAGCAGGAGTTGTCCATAAACCTCTAAAGGGCAATGAATGTGAATCGTGTCACAGGCCCCACGGGGTGATCGGTGGCGCTTACTTAAAGGTGAGCGAAAAGGAGCTGTGTTACACCTGCCATAAAGATATGAAGAGCATGCTTGACAAAAAGCATCTTCATGCCCCGGCAAAAGAAAGAGAGTGTATAAGTTGTCACAGTCCACATTCGTCCGAGAACAAAAACCTGTTAAAAGGCAAGGGAAACAATCTTTGCTTTATCTGCCATAAAGAAAATGCCTATAGCAGAAAGATGCAGCATGCACCCTTATCCGATAAGGGGTGTTTGACCTGCCATGATGCTCATGGTTCTGATTATGAAAAATCACTTTTTGATTCAACGGATGCTGTTTGCAGTAAATGTCACAATTTTAAAAAGCTCGGGTTTGTCAAAAGCCATTCAGGTTATAAGCCTGAGGGAGATTCCTGTACGTCCTGCCATACGCCTCATTCTTCTTCAAACACAAAACTGCTTCGAGAATTTGTACACACGCCACTTGATCAGAATCAGTGCAAATCCTGCCACAACCCGCCTGAATCAGAGCGCCCTTTAGGTGTAAAAAAAGCAGGAGCAAACCTCTGCTATGAGTGCCACACGGAAAACCGGACAGCATTTGCAAAGGCCCATGTTCATGCCCCCGTCAAAAAAGATAATTGTCTCTCATGCCACAGCCCCCATGCCACGGATAACGAATATGCAACGCTCCTGCCTGATGGAAAGCTCTGCTATTCATGCCATAAAGAAAGAGAGAAGTTGATTGAAAAACAGTATGTTCATGAGCCGGCAGGAGAAAACAATTGTACATCCTGTCATAATCCCCATGCATCAAACAACGATTATGAATTAAAAGAGACAGGCAAAAACCTTTGCTACCAGTGTCACCAAAAAGATAATTTTACTCAGCCGAATGTACACATTCCTGTTAAAAAAGGAGACTGTGTTACCTGCCACGACCCACATGCATCAAATCACGAGTTTGAACTCAGACTTGCTGAGATCGAGCAGTGCTATACGTGCCATCAAAAAGAGAAGATGCTTTTTGATCGAGTCAATGTTCATACTCCAATCAGGCTCGGACAATGTGTAGTGTGCCACAGCCCCCACTCAACAACAGTTAAAAAGCTTTTGATCCAGAAAAAAAACAAACTCTGCTTTAATTGCCATAAGGGGATGCTTGACGAGATAGGTGATGGAAGTCTTCATGAATCTTTTGCAAAGGGCCGATGTTTCACATGCCACGACGAACACGCCAGCGACAACGATTTTCAGTTGATTGAAGAAGAAGCAGATAATTGTTATGGTTGCCACAAAAATATTCAGACTCTTTCTCAAAAAAGCAAACATACCCACATGCCGATAAAAGATGGAAAATGCACATCCTGCCATAATCCACACGGAAGCAGAATAAATGGGCGGTTAAACAGGCCCGCAGGAAGCCTCTGCCTGTCATGCCACTCTGACCTGGCACTTAATATTGAAAATGAAAAATTCCAGCATGAGCCGGCAAAGGAAATGATGTGTTTGAAATGCCATGTGCCACACTATGCAGATATTGAAAAATTGCTAACAGCCAAAGGAGCGAACATTTGCAAGGGTTGTCACAATCTCAACAATTCGGCTATGGCGGATGCCCACTCTGGAATCGCCATCAACAACAAAACGGATTGTATCGGTTGTCATGAAACACACAGTGCGAAGAACAATGGCCTGATGCATAAGGTACTGCACCCACCGTTTAAGGAGGGGAATTGCAAAAAATGTCATTGATTGTAACAGTTAACGGTTGCCATTAATTAAACCTAAGTTGAGCTAAAGTGCCTAAAATGCCTAAAGTTAAAAATCACACGGTCTTGTTTTATTTGATATTTTTCGTAGTATTCCTGTTGTCCATGACATCTGCTCATGGAGCTAATGCAACAGACACAGAGGTTGGCTTTAAAAAATGCATGGAATGTCATCCAAAGATTCAAAAGGAGATGAATCAAAAGGGGCGGCACGAGCCTTTTAAAAAATATCAATGTTCAAGCTGCCACAATCCACATACCTCAAATTACGAATATCTGGTAAGAAATGAGATCGGCACGCTGTGCAAAAGCTGCCATAAAGGCAAAAAAGGGAGCTTTGACAAAAAATACAGCCACCTTCCTTTTGAGGAAGGAGAGTGCTTGAAGTGTCATAACCCACATTCATCAAAAAACCCAAAACTGTTAACGGCAAGAGGGGAACAACTCTGCTTCGGATGCCATTCCGACAAAGAGATGTTTTCAAAAAAAAATGAGCATGATCCTGCCAGGAAAGGCAATTGTTTAACTTGCCACAGCCACCATACGTCTGATTATGAGGAACTGATTGAAAAGAGCCCTGAACGTCTATGCGTGACATGCCATACGGCCACGAAAAAATCTCACTCTAATTATCCTGTAAAGGGCGCTGATTGCATGTCCTGCCATAATCCCCACGGATCGAATCGCAACAAGCTGATCAATGAAAATTTACACAAGCCGTTTGCCGGCAAGAAATGTACTAAATGTCATAATCCTGCCGGATCAGCAAATTCACTGGGCATGAAAAGCAAGGGGATATCGGTCTGCACTACCTGTCATCCATTGATTAAAGAGGATTTCAAAAAAGTCAATACCCATGTAGGAGAAGGCGTTTTTTGCACAAATTGCCACACCCCGCATGCTTCGAATAAGGCTCACCTGAAGAAAGCAAAAGAGAAAAAAATATGCACAGCCTGTCATCAGGATACAAAAGAGCGTTTAAAAGACAAGAAGAATTACAAGTACAAACACCCCTCAGTTATAGAAGGGAAATGCACCGAGTGCCATCGTCCCCACGGATCCGACTTCGTGCTATTCTTCAGGACAGATGAAATTTCCACGTGTGTTGGTTGCCACAAAAAGCATGCCACGTTTACCCATCCTGTTGGGGAAAAAACTGTTGATCCGAGATCCAAGGGGGAAATTAATTGCAGCACCTGTCATAACCTTATGGGAAGCCCTCATGATTTTGCTTTGAGATTTAATCAAAAAAAGCAGTTGTGTATTCAGTGCCATAAGGGGTACTGATGAAACGTAACCGTTCACGGTTAACAGTTTACAGTTAACGGTTGAAAAAAGTGTGAACCGTTACTATATTCATTAAAAAAACTGTGAACTGTTAATCGTGAACGGTCACAACGGCCTAAAGGTGGTAATTGTGTATAGAAAGATCAATTTTGTTATTCTGTTTCTGTCCTTTTTCCTGATTATACCGGCAACAGCTCTTTGTGCCGGAAAAGTCCGTGTTAAACACCTGACATCAATCACCGGAAATAATGAAATCAGCCGTTTCGGCCTGCTTGGCGGAGTTTTTTTTGACGAAAACAAAAAAAGGCTGTATTTTACAGATACAACCAACAGTCGGATACTCGCGTATGATGCTGATTTTAAATATATCTCGGAATTTACCGGTGGAGGCGTTCTGGCGTCGCCGACAAGTATAGTCAAAAACAGCAAAGGTAATTTTTTTGTAGCCGAACCTGCAAAGGGAAAAATCCTGGCTATTGATATCGGGAAAAAATCCGTCAAACCAATAGATTTTTCCGCTGTTTCCGGTGCCAATCCTGTCTATGTGGGCAATATGGCAGTTGATTCAGAGGATCGTTTGTATATTGTGGACAAAGCCAACCAGAGGATTCTTCTCTTTGATTCAGATTTGAAATTCGAAAAAGAGATACCAGTCGAGGGAAGCCGGAGACTCATGGATGTGAAGGTTGACAGAGCGGGACGTATTTATGCTCTGAACACCACTGATGGTTCAATTTGCGTTTATAACAGCAAGGGAAAGCTTCTTTTAAGGTTTGGGACCAGAGGCGCCGGTGAGGGTGAATTCGATTTTCCAACAAGCCTTGCTATTGATCGAAAAGGGTTGATCTATGTTACGGATCAACACAAAAACAAGGTTTTTGTCTTCAACAACAATGGCAGGTTTCTATTTGCTTTTTCACAACTTGGCTGGAGAGAAGGACGCCTGCACCGGCCGTCTTTTATCTACATAAACAACTCCAACCGAATCTTTATCGTTGACAGGGCAAACACACGCATCAGTGTCTTTGAGTAGTCAACCACTCGACTATAGACTTTCAGATAAATAATTTCACTGCGTTATCAGTCGTCGACGTATAACTAATACGCCTTTTTCCTTCTAGCCTTGTGAAATTAATTATCTGAAAGTCTATAATTCCCTACTTGACATTCCCCCCCTTACCCTACCACAAATTTTGTCTTTGTCGATTCACTTTTGCTTGTTTAAATTATGCGCTGTATCGTGACATGCGGCGTATGTAGAAAATTTCTGCGTCAATGCGTCCGGATGAGGCTTGCCGTGGCATGCATAGCTTGGAGGAACGGTTTTATGCTTGTACTTATGGCAATATACGCAAGATAAATCATGGTGTTTTTGTTCAAGCAGGCTAAGAGCCTCTCCATGACAGGCGCCTCATTACTCAGAAGATGGCGTATCCTCACTGTATGTGACAACAAGAGGCATATGAACAGAATGGCAGGATTTGCAGGATTCAAAATTCATATCCTCTGTATGTTTTGAGTGGCATTCCATACAATTCGGAACTTTTCGGTGTTCTGTATGACACTCGTTGCATGCCATTTCCGCGTGGGCGCTGGGATGGTTGGCCATCTCTTCCCCTTGTTGCTTGTGGCATGTTAAACACGGTTCGCTGATCTCGCCTTCTAAAGTTAGATTAAGAGGAGCATGGGTGTCGGTATGACAGCTTCCGCATTGATCGTGTTGATAATGCGCCTTTTCGCTGTGACACATGCCGCATTCAGGGACAGCTTTTGTTCCTTTGGGGGGATGTTCCAGGTGGCAGTCTGAACAGCCGACTTCTGTTTCATGCATGCCTCCGTACGCTTTTATGGTTTGAGGCTGCTTCGGGTGGCAAAGAACGCACTGGGCATTTGTTATTTCAAAAGCGCCTGGCTTTTCCGCCTTTTCTTCAATGATTGCTTCGGGTTGTTTTGGCGGTATGTCTAATTTCGTTCTAACGGCGCTTTGCTGACAAGCAACAATACCGATCAAAAAAATACCTGAGAGACAAACGGTTAATTTCTTTATTGTCAGGCCACTGAAACCAAACAATTTAAAACCAATTTCATTATTAAATATACCCATGTGTTTTTTCCTCTAATAACTACCTGTTGTCTCAAGCCGGCACTTATGTTTGAACCGATGGTGCGCTAAGTTAGCGCTGTTTTTATTAAATAAAATCTATTGTTTAAGTCAAGAATTTTTTCGCCGGCTCTAAACTCAAAGTAATTAATTTAAGAGCCGTTCTTTAAAGTCACCCTGAATAATTACAAAAAATCATTGACTAAGTCTTTTAAATTATATTATAAAATTTAATTATCATTCTTTAAATAATAAAGAAAGAGTCAGGTTTAATGATCTCGTAAAAAGCTATATTATGCCACTGTATCGCACACGATTTGACACAATAATAGCCTCCCATGCTGCTTTTGCACTCGCAGAACACGGGCAGTAAAAACAGGGGGAGCAAAAAATGATCAATCTTCTTATTATCTGCAATTGCAACATCCTTTTAGAGCTGTTAAGTCAGCATCTCTCATCCTTTGATGACATCAGCGTCATTAAAACTATTTTTTTTGACGAGAACGAGCAAACTGATTCCCTGAAAAAAACAGGCTTAGCTCAGAAACCGGATATAATCCTTTTTGTAAGCGGGACTCAGTGGCCGTATCTCAAGAAGAAACTCCTGCGCGTAAAAAAGCACTTTCCGGATACTCCGATCATCTTTATTTCCTCAAGGGCTGAACCGGAAAGCATGGAGTTTAATATAATCAAATTGGGAGCCAGGGGTTTTTTGAGCACTACAGCGCCTTTAGGAATCCTGATTAAGGCCGTAAGAAGATGTTATGCGGGAGAAATATGGGCAAGCAGAAAGTTTGCCGGCAAGGTAATGGATGATTTGGGGGAAGAAAAACTGTTTGCCGGAGCCCACAAATCAAGGGAAGAAATACCGGGCCGATTGACCAGGCAGGAACTCAAGGTAATAATGTTGATAGCTTCAGGTTTCAGGAATGCCGAAATCGGCAAAAAGCTGTTCATTACTGAAAGCACGGTAAAAACTCACATAAACAGGATATTTAGAAAAATCAAAGCAAAAAACCGCCTCCAGGCCGCCCTGTGGGCCGCCAAACACCTCTCCGGCCAAAAAGCCCGACCTCTCCGCCCTCCGCTCTCCGCCCTCCGCTCCGCATACAACTAAAGTATTACTTATTTAAAAAAATAATACCAAAAAAATACAACCAAAAATACATCTCTATGATGATTGACTGTCTGTTTATATTTATTTAATGTAACATACAGGTAAAAGTAAAAATTTAAATGATCTCGTTGGATGCGTATCATTCTTATGACTAAAACCGAAAAAAGAGACTGCGAAAGATATGTTTTTAATTTTCCGATTCATGTCACATGGAAGAACGCGGCAGGAGAAACCAAAAAAGAGACCGGAATCACAAGGGACATCAGTTCTTCAGGAGTGTTCATGATTTGCAAAAATCTCATTGACAAGGGATGCGAGATAGACCTTAAGATTGATCTTCCATCTCTATCAAAAAATGCTAAGAGCCGTGTGTCAGTCCGTGGCAAAGTTGTCAGGAACGTCAGCTTAACCAGCCCTGATACAGGCTTTGGTCATGGAATAATGTTTAACAATTATAAAATATTAAGGCTAAACCCTTAATCATTTATCACTTTAGCTCCAAATGTGGTAATGAAAACGTAACAAGAATCACTGATACGTTTTTAAATATTCAATACCTATTATCCTTAACAAAAGAAGGGGGGGAACAAAATTGAAAAAATTGTTAATCACATTAGCCGTAATACTCACAGCCGCAACTATGGTTGCTGTATTTTACGGCCCGGCAGCAGCCAAAGTAACCGGCGTTTGCAGCGACTGCCACACTATGCATAACTCGCAAGAGAGCAACTCTGCGGCGACTGGGGAACCTCTTGCAACCCTTTTGATGGATGACTGTGTGGGCTGCCATTCCAGCAGCGATTCTTCCACAACATACTCTTTGGGCACTTCTACAGTTCCTGTCGTAAACTTTACAAGCGGCGCACCGGCTACGTACTTGGCGGGCGGAAATTTTTACTGGGTAGCGGACAGCGGCGGCAATGACGACGCAAAAGGGCATAACGTGCTTGGCATATCAGGCGTGGATTCGCTTCCCTTTGCCCCTGGGGGTTTTAACTGCGGCAGCAATAATAATTGTCACAAATCACTGGCTGAAGAGCAAGACATGTTTGCTGGAAGCGGCTGTCAGGGTTGCCATCTTAGTCCTGCACACCATGCGGATGACTCGGCCACGGTTATAGGCGCGGCAAGTTCTTCAACAGACGGATATTACCGCTTTCTTTCAGGGCATGGTAACGGCTATCCCCACGGCGTTTGCGGCATAGAGGATGACGACTGGCAGGCGAACTATAACGCCGGCAATCACAATGAGTATCTGGGCTTTTCTGCATCCAAGACAGATATAAACTCCCTCAGCTATGGTCATACCGTGACCGCATTTTGCAGCGGTTGCCACGGAGATTTTCATATGGAACAGAAGAATGCCGAATGGATCAGGCATCCGTCGGATGCAGTCATACCGAATACAGCAGGTTCAGAGTATGCTAGTGCTTTTGAAGCAAATGGCACCGGCTTTGGGATCTATGACCCGAATGTGCCCGTTGCCAGACCAAATTTCACTGACTTTACCGGCCCAAAAAGTACCGTAGCGATTGGCACAGACATGGTCATGTGTCTTTCATGCCACAGACCTCATGGAAGTCCGTTTGATGATCTGTTAAGGTGGGACTATGGCAACATGTTGGCTGGCGGAGGTTCTAATACCACAGGCTGCTTTGCATGCCATACCAAGAAGGATACAGGAAGTTAAACCAAGTTCGACAAATTAAGGATATTATTAATTTTCCAGAACTAAAACTTTTAGATTATGTTATATAATAGAATATAAATACTTAATTAATAAGGGAAGGAAAAGCTATGCTTATAAAGGAAAAAAAATTATTATGGGGACTGGTAATAGTGATATCCATGCTCCTTTGTGGAGTAGGAACAGGATATGCCGCAGTAAGCGGAGTATGCAGTGATTGTCATACCATGCATAATTCACAAGGGGGAGAGCCCATGAGGGATGATGGCGTCGAAGCACCTCTTTCTGCGTTGTTGTTGAACGACTGTTTGGGATGCCATACGACAACCGGCGTTGATCCATTCGTTGGTGGTTATCCTTATGTCCAACTATCTAGTGGTGCCACCGATGACAACTGCTTGGCTGGCGGGTTTTTTTCAACCACTATGGGCATGGGAAGTAATGATGACAATCATCATGGCATAGGAAATACGAGTGAGCCTGCCGGCTTTGATGAGATTGAGACCACTTGGTATACGGGCACTTTGGATGGCTTAGGTTGCGCCGGCACCAACGGCTGTCACGGAAACGAGACTGATCTGGATGATATGGCAGCCATCAAAGGCGGGCATCATGACCCTTCAGCCTATCGGATATTATATGTTGGAACTGACGGCGTTGTCGGTTCCGGTGCAAAGGATTATGAGGATGCCATAATAGATGATCCTAGTACATCAGTTGTAACATCCGGCGACGACCAGAATGTGAACATTTACAGCGCCGGAGTTGATGATCCGAGCATCAGCGAGTTGTGCGCTAAATGCCACGGTGATTTCCATAATGAGAGCGGAACTACTGGCGATTCTGGATTAGCGAGCCCGTGGATCAGACACCCAACAGACGTAGCCATTCCCACGACATGGGAAATAGGCGGCACCGACTATATCCCAGACGGGGATGATTACAAGCACAATCCTGTGGGTTACGATGATGCAACATTCGATATAACTAACAAAAAGGCAACCTGCCTTTCCTGCCATCGTGCGCATGGCACGGCTAGTAATGATCTTCTGAGGTGGGGTTATAGCACACAGGATGCCGGAAGCGGTGACGAATACGGCTGTTTAGGATGTCATGATGCTCAGCGATAAAGGTAGTGATTAAAAGTAACTGAAATAGATAAAAAAAGTGATTGAAATAGAAATGGCGGCGCTTTAATCGGCTCCGTCATTTCTATTTTGTGGGGTCGGGATTGCAGTATTTATTTTTGCCGTTCAACCATATTCGTGTTTCGATTTATGGTTGCGGCATTGATAGCCCTACGAGATTATTTCCATTCGTCACAGAGCCTTTCTTGGATCTTAGGCTCTGCAAGACAGTGCAATCCTCAAGTTTTGGAGTCCTTGGGGGACGTTTTAGGTTCTATAGTATCTGAACAAAAAACCTCGATTTTCTGCAGATTGGGTTAACAGCGCCGGACATTTGCGATGCTCCCGCCCAAAAGTAATAAAAAAACTCCCGCCCACAGCAATGTCATACCCGGCTTGACGCTGACATCTATTAAAAGAAAAGCAGGCGTTGCAGCATCTTCTTCTGATGCAGCATCCGGATGCTCGTGGTAAACAAGAATGATGCTTTTGGTGGTAGCGTCTATGCGGGCCAGGTCAAGATAGGCCTCCTTAGGTCCAGGCAGTTTAACATTGCCGGACGGGCTTTTTGTCCGGCCCATGATTATTGCCGGTTTCAGGTTTACTGGATCTCCACCCTTGTAAGAGGCAAGAATATTGGCGCTGACAGCCATGTCTTTATTTTCAGAGTCGGCGGCGCCCATCATGGATGACACCTCAAAACCGGTGAATGTCAGCTCATAGTCTTGCAACTGGATAGTGTCATCCTTTTTCAGTATGATCTGTTTGTTAAGGCCTGATTCCTTTTTGCCGGAGTCATAATTTACAGGCGCTATGTAAAGGTCTGCAAGTAAGCCGCGCTGGATATGCGGATGGATAAAACGATTTGTCTGGCCATTGCTGCCGGGCTCGGCGTAAATATCGGGAAGCGCAGCAAATTGAAACTCTCCTTTTTTTACGTTTAGCGGCAGGCTCAGGCGAAAGCCTTTCCCTTCTTTTAAAAATTCCGGGGTATTGAATGTAAATTCGTAACCCATAATATTTTGCGCCTTGTCCTGTTTCAGCAGCGCCTTGTCGGAGTTGTCATAGACAGAGGATGCCACAAAACCAACAAACATCAGGCCAACGCCTAAATGAGCAATTGCAGCGCCGGAAAACATAATTTTTTTTCTAATGAGTTGCGCTGCCAAAAAGAAATTGATACACGTGGCGGCTCCTGCGAACAGTGAAAAAAGTAAAACTCCGATACCGCGATAGCCGCTTACAAGAGTTATGATTCCTGAGACAGACGCGCATACGATTACAAATATTAATCTTGGCGTAAGCTTTGAAAAGCTGTTTTTACCCCAGGTCATCAGAGGGAAAATACTCAGAACAAAGGCTATAAGAATACCCAAAGGCAAAGTAGTGTCAACATAATATTGCATTGACACCTTTGAGGCTTTTTCAAGCAGCCTTGTAATTAGAGGCGCGGACGTGCCAAGACCGATAAGTATTGTGGAAACACAAAGCAAGATAATGGCGGATATAAGACCGAATTCCCTGGAAAGGAAGTTAATCTTATCTCCCTTTTTTGATGCAGGCATATCTTTTAGCCGTAAAAAGAAAAGACCAAAAGAGATGATCAGAAATGCAAGTATGAAAAAAACCAGCCAGCCGGTGATGCCGAGATCCGCAAATGAATGCACTGAAAAATCGGCCAAAACGCCTGATCTTGTCAAAAAAGTGCAATATATTATCAGAATAAAGGAGGAAACAGCTAATATGAAATTCGTTTTGTACAATTTTTTGCGTTTATACTGCAAAAGCATGCCATGTATCAGCGCTATGATTAACAGCCACGGCAAAAGAGACGCATTTTCGACCGGATCCCAGGCCCAGTATCCACCCCATCCCAGGACCTTGTACGACCAGTAGCCACCGATAATGATTCCAGCTCCAAGAGTTACAAAGGCAAAAAGCGTCCATGGCAGGGTCGGCTTAATCCATGCGTCATATTCCCTTTTCCACATGGCGGTGACTGCATAGGCAAGGGGCACGGCAAATGCTGCATAACCCAAAAACACTATAGGCGGGTGGATAACCATCCATGGATCCTGCAGAAGCATATTAAGTCCCTGACCATCAGGAGGAGGAAAGAGGAGCCGGTTAAAAGGACTTTGCTTTATCAACAGGATTGTAAGGAAAATGTTGTTCAGGTTGTAGATGAGCATGACATGCTGCTCCATCTTTCTGGCTCTGAACATAAGCAGCAGGCCAAGCCACGACCCGAGCAATACCCATAGAAGAAAACTTCCTTCCTGTCCTGCCCAAAAGGAACTGATTAAATATTCCAACGAAAGATCGCGGGACGAATATTGGACAATGTAACTGTATGTAAAATCATGATTGAGTATCAGGAGCATCAAATGGATCGATGCTATAGTCATAAAAGCTGCAAAGGAGATAAAACCTATGCGGGCAACCATTCGGGCCGCTTTATGCTCCTTTTTGCGGCACAACACAATGTAACCGGCAGATGATACAAACAAAGCAAAAAGCGCCAACCATATTAATATATCGCCAAAATTATTCATTCTCTCCTTTAACCCTTTGTTCATATTTAGTGGGACACTTAACCAGCAATTCCACGGCCATAAAGACCTGTCTGTCTGGTTCGTATTTGCCAATAGCGACAACTTTTGTGGCGTCATTAAAATTTCCAGGACTTGGGCCGTTATATTCGACCAGCATCTCATCCCCACCATCTTCTCTAAGTGTAAAAACAAGATTATTGCTTTTCAAATCATATCGGGTGGAACCTTTGACCACTACGCCGGCCACCTGCACAGCAGTTTTGATTGTTTTGGCCTCGCTGACGCTGACATATGCGGTAAGGGTGGATTTAAATGAACGCATAGCCATAAACATCGCAAAAGCTATAATAACGGCTCCGATTATGTAAGCTTTATTTTTCATAATGTACATCCATCCCTGCCCCCTGATCTCTGTCCCCTGACCTCTGCTCCAGCTTTTTTAGCCTGCGGTCCAGAACAAACAGATATAAAGTAATGCCTGCCCATATAATAAGATTAACAGCCGCTACAAAACCAAGACCATTTTTCATTTATTTTTTTCCTTTCTTGATGACGTCGGACGTCCTAAAAAGCTATGTTATGCGACCCTTTGGCACTGTATAACCTAAACCACTGCCACTGATTTCACAGACTCCTTAACCCCTCTGAACTTTTAAACCTTAAACTTCACACCCTGTTCCTTATCCATTATTTTAAGCATACGCACTTTTAACCGGAGCATCCAGACAAACAAACCGGTGTATGCAAATAATGAACTCAAAAACAGTATCAGGGTTTTAGTGTCCATGCCGGACCCAGCAGGATTTAATGTGTCTTCAGGATGTAAAGAACTCGTGATCCTGGGCACGATAAAAACCAGAAACGGCACTGTGCAAAAAGCAAGAATCGAGTACACTCCGGCAAACACACGTCCTTTTTCATGATCAGGCACCGCGGACCTGAGAACAAAATAGGCGCCATAGATCATCAGAAGCATAACAATAGAGGTTTGCCGCGGATCCCAGTTCCAAAATGAGCCCCAGGTAGATTTGGCGAATATTGAACCGGTTACCGTGGCAAGAAAGCAAAACAGGAAACCCAGCTCAGCAGATGATTGCGCCAAAAAGTCTGCATTTACCTTTCGTGTGATTAAATATACGCAGCTCGCTATCATGGATAAGAAAAAGGCCAGTGTCGCCACCCATGCCGTGGGAACATGAAAAAACAGAATGCGGGATACCTCGCCGGGAAAACCAGCAGCCGGTTCAATGCACAAAAAAGCCGCAAATATTGTAACGCTCATCCAGATTGTCAGCAAAATCTTAAAAATCATAACCCTTATTCTTCCCAGATTAATGGAAACAGCAATAAAGAAACGGTAATCATAATAACAGCATATGCCGCTGCGATTTTAACTTCCGGCCAGCCGGCTGCACTTATGCCGTAGGCAGCCCTTTCACTCCCTTTGATAGCGGTAATTATAAGAGGCAGAAGGAGCGGAAAGGACAGGGCCGAAAACAGAGCGCCGCGCGCATCGGCCTGTGCAATCATAGCCGCCACCAATGTAGTTCCGGCGCCAAGGCCAATGCCGCCGGTAACCATCATAGCTGCAAAACAGCCTGGAAATTTTATTTTATATCCCATCAATAGAATAAATGCCGGCACAATAATCAACCCCAGAGCGCCCAGCATGGTCAAATTGAAAAACAGCTTTCCAAGAAACACCGCCTGGGGCCGAGCCGAAAGCTTCAAAATATCCATCGTGCCTGCTTCCTGTTCTTTGACAAAGGAACGGGAAAGGCCTGAAAGCGCGGAAAAGACCAGTATTATCCACAGCAGCACTGCGTATAAAAAAGGTCTTTCCGATTCCTCGATGCGGAAAGAGCCTATTGAAAAACTTACGGCCACAAGAGTGGTCAAAGCAAACATCAGAATTGAATTCACAGCATAACGTGTTCTGAATTCGCTGCGTAAATCACGAAGCCAGATAGCAACTGCTTCAGTTAGATAGGTTGATGATACTGTCTGCGTAATCCACCTCCCGCTTTTCGTTGGATGCAATTACGGTAATTCCACAAGTCCGTTGATCTGAAATAATATTTTTTACACTTTTTATTCCTCTGCTGTCAAGGTTGCATCCCGGCTCATCCAGCAATAAAAAGGGAGGATTGTGAATAAGCGCCTGAACAAGCTTCAGGCGCTGCTTCATTCCAGATGAAAAAGTTCTGCATATTTTTTCAGCGTGCTTAACCAGATCAACCCTTTCCAGGATATTAAAGCAGCTCTTGCGATCATAGGCAATACCCCTGACCCTGCAAAAAAACTCCATGTTTTCAATAGCGGTTAATTCATCATACAGAGACAGCGCCGGCGCAACCATACCGACATACTGCCGCCTGGATTTTTTTGGTATGGACTTATTGTCGCAAAACATTTCAACCAGACCTGCCGAAGGTCTGACAAGACCGGCGAGAATACGCAGCATGGTGCTTTTCCCGGAGCCGTTCCAGCCGGTAATTGCCACAACATCGCCTGAGTTTAATGCAAAGGAAATATCTTTAAACAAAATTGTTTCGGAAAAGTATTTGCCTATGCCTGTAACTTTAAGGGTGCACATTGTCAGTAAGTCTCTAATTTCTCTTGATTAGGAATGGGGACGAAATAACTTCTCCAAGTAGGCGTATAGATTTGAGTCAGATTTGTTCGATCTCAAATCACAAAAGTTGATGGAATAGCGGGCTATTTTGATATTTTTGTGATTTGAGATCGGGCAAAGGTGGCCTAAAGCTGTGATGCATAGTTGGGGAAGTTATTTCGTCCCCGTTCCTTACATATAAAATCTGAACGGAAGCTCGCATAATTATCTGAAATAATCAATAGCTAATTTTCCTCTTTCCTAAAGGGGAGTTAGAAAGGATTTTTAAACTCTTTTCTTCATCTTTTTCCAGTCCCTCTTGGGCAAAAATAACTTAGCGCTTATGGTTCCATGTCCCCTTTTGTTCCGTGGTGAACTTTTACAAATCTTTGTAATTTTTTATTACAAATTTTTGTAATTTTCCCCCCCTAAAATCGGATTTTGTAATTATTTGATAAATAGTGCATGAAATATAATGCTTGTTCTAATAATCAATAGCTACAGCATGTTACCAACTTCGTTAAAATAAATATTATCTGGTGCAACATTTGCTCCTTATCTGGCACAACACTTGCTTTTTTAAATCAACAAAATTCGGAAAATTAAACCAAACAACTCACAAAAATCCGCATAAGCTGCGGATTTTAAAAAAAGGAGGAAGCTATGTTTATAAAAAGAAAAAAATTATCGTGGAGTTTGGCAATTGCGATATCCCTGCTTCTTGGAGGAGGGGGGATAGGTTATGCACAAGTAACCGGTTTGTGCGGTAACTGTCACACTATGCACAACAGTCAGAACAACACCCACATGATTCTTAACACTGATATAGACGGCACCGATCCGAATCCCTACCTGACAAGGGGTAGCTGCGTGGGTTGCCATACTGGTGAGAATACCTTAACTAGTACTACCCCTTTTGTCTATAATACTGGTAGTGTAACCTATGGTACCAACACTTTGGCTGGTGGTAACTTTAAGTGGGTTGTTACTGATGGTGATGCAAAAGGTCACAATGTAATGGGAATTCCTAATATGACTGAAGATGATGCTTTAAGTGCAGCGCCTGGTGATTTAGGTTTAGCGGCAGGGTGCAGTTTTACTACTTGCCATGAATCTCTGTATAACACAACAGAAGTCGCTACCGGATGCGAAGGTTGCCACCTTGATCCTAAACACCACGCTCCTCAACAGGCTGAGGGTACACCTGCTTTAGAGGCAAATGGTTATTTCAGATTCCTTTCCGGACATGAGAATGGAGATGGTTCTGGTGTTGAAGGCATTGAAGACAGTGACTGGCAATTCACTAATGATGCTGACGATCATAACGAGTACCTTGGAAAAGCAGGCAGTAACACTTTTGGTGGCTTCTCGGGTATTGGTATTGCTGGAAATACCATGACCGCCTATTGTACCGGCTGTCACGGCAATTTCCATACCCAGGTGGACACGAATAGCAACTGGATTAGACATCCATCTGATGCGGTACTGCCCTCTGGAGAATACACAGCTTACTCTACTTACGATCCTAATGTTCCTGTAGCGAGGGCTGCTTTAACTGCTGTATCAAATACTGTAGGCAGCACTGATATGGTTATGTGTCTGTCTTGCCACAGAGCGCACGGCAGTCCTAACGACGATATGCTACGTTGGAGTTATACCGGCATGGTCGCTGGTGGTGGTGGTGCCGACGGCACTGGTTGTTTTACATGCCACTCTGAAAAAGATCAGTAGGCCGATAGAGCCTTTTCTCTCCAAATCACTCTTTCTTCTGGTTCCTCAATAGACCGTGGAACCAGGAGAAACGCCCGCCATACAAAATCACAAAATCTCACACTTAGGAACGTGGACGAATTAACTTCCCCAACTATGCATCACAGCTTCAGGCCGCCTTTGTCCGGTCTCAAATCACAAAAATATTGAAATAGCTCGCTATTCCTTCAACTTTTGTGATCTGAGATCGAACAAATTCGATCCAAATCTGTGCGCCTACTTGAGGAAGTTAATTCGTCCACGTTCCTTAAAATTTTTGTAAGCGTTCACGGAACGTTCAAAAAACAACAGCCGAATCACACTAAAGGTGATTCGGCTGTATAAACTTTCATCCTCTACCATATTATGCAGAAGACATTAGTTATCATCGGAGATTAACTAATTTACAGGTAAATCATGAGCTATGCCATGGCAATCGCCGCACTTGGCTGTATCGTGCATCATCTTCTTTGAATGAGGCATTCCGTGGCATTCGCTGCATAGCGGTATTCTCTTATGTACTGAATGACATTCCGAACACTTAACATCAGTGTGCTTGGTGTAATTATTCTGCAGTAAGCCGTATGCCTGATCATGGCAGCCTGCGCAAATAATATTTGACGTATCCTTCTCGCTATAGGTTATCTTAGCGGGCATATGAACAGGGTGACAACTCATACAAGCATTATCATCCATCGCAAAACCGGGGCTGTGAGACTCGTGGCATTCATTACATTGAGGTATATAACCATGTTTTACGTGATGACAATCCGAACATGCAACCTCTGTTGTATGTCTGCTGACATTATCAGTAATCTGTTTGGTCTCTTTTGTATGACAAGACATACAGGCATCATTGCCTAACGCTGAACCAGGAATAATCAGTGGCGCATGAGGATCTGTATGACATGAAGCACAATCCACTAATGGAGTTTCTTTTGTACCGTCGCCGTGAAATACCCCGTGACAGGTTTCACATTTCGGTATAGCTGTCTCATATGGACGCTTTTTGGGGTTAAAAACATGGAACTCCTTATGACAGTCAACACATTCTATCTGATGTTTTCCACCAGCATCTTTAATTCGGTCAAATACACCAATATGGCACTGTGCACACTCAGCTACTGAATGAAGAGGCTGAGGTTGAATATCATATAGTTTGGCTAGTTTGGCGACCTTTTTCTCTTCTTTTTTGGCCACATCTGTTGTTGCCGTTTCCTCAACTCCAACAGGCGCTGTCACTGCGGCCTTCTGACATCCCGCGGCAACAAGTAATAGCGCCGCAATAGCTATAACACTAAAAGCTATGACTCCCTTTTTTACACTCTTCATCTACATCACCTCCATTAATTTTTCAAATCATGGGCTATACCATGGCATTGCCCGCATTCAGGATATTTCTTTAACATCTTAGCCGGATGGGGTTCGCCATGGGGTATCTTACATGAAATGCATGACGGAACCATCTTGTGAACATCTCTATGACAATAGACGCATGATAAATCCTTATGCTTGGTTGTATTATTGTTCAACAACGTATATGCCTCGCCGTGACAGGCGGCACAGTAATGCGAAGGTGTTTCCTGGTCGTAAGTAATAACGAGAGGCATATGAACTGGATGGCATGAAAGGCAGGTATCTACGTTCATATCTTCGGTGTGTTTTTCATGGCATTCCATACATTCTGGAATATATCGGTGCTTTGTATGACATTCATTACATGCCAGGTCGGTATGGGCGCTGGGCTTTTCTTTTACTTCAAGTCCTTGCTTTTCATGGCATGTCAGGCAGGGAGCTGATACTTCGCCTTCTATTTTTAAATCCATAGGAGCATGAGTATCTGAATGACATGATCCGCAATTTTCAAGAGTATAATGAGGGCTGTCGCTATGACATACACTGCACTCAGGAATAGCATTTTTACCGTCAGGCGGGTGCTCTGTATGGCAATCCAGACAGCCGACTTCTGTTTTATGCTTATTCCCGCTAGCAGCTATTGTCGCAGGTTGTTTTTCGTGACATTTAATACAATCGGAATCCGAAAGCGAAAAGCCTTCCTGATTTGCTGCCAATGCTCCGGAGCTGTATATAATCAGCACCAATAACGAAAATAAAATTCCTGTTTTCTTTCTCATATCTTCCTCACAACCTGTTGCTTATCCATAACTAAAAGCCCATCCTTACTTTACATTGGAATGGGGATGACGGACGATACTAAAAATTTACTAAAACGCCCAATAACCCAACAAATATTAAGCAAATCATTGATCTCAGGCAGTAAACCAATAACATCACAAATTATCTTATGTCAAGTTTTTTTCTTGCTTATCTCAACGAAATCATTCCATACGACCGCCTGATAATCCTGGAACTCCTTCCACATGACTGCCTAATAATTCGGTGCCTATCTCTCCTAACCCATAAAGACTAACTATAAATCCATATCTGCGGTCACTTTCCTTTTCATCTTCGTAAAAGCACCTGATAGACCAGCACTGTGATTCATATAAAAACCCGATAACGGTTCTTATATCACTACCATCATATATATTACGTTCATATTCACCAAATACTTCAAGACTGTCCGACATCTTTAAATTAATATTATAATAAATAGACTCTCTTGAATCAAGTGCATATCTGTGTTCAACAAACAACCTGTCCCCTCGATAATCCGATAAAGCTACTGCAACATTACGAGTCAGGAAAGAATTTTCATATTGGCACCATTCTGCATCAGCCTGCAAAGACAAATATTTTGCAGGTAAAAGCTCAAGTTCAGCGTAAATGGGAGAAAACGGCTCAAGATTGTCATCCCTTGCCTCACCAATATCATAACTCTGTTCTATCAAGAAACGGCAAAACTCATTATACTTATAACTTACCGACTCATCATTTTCTTCATCCTCAGCCCCTTCAATTTTCTCTTCCGTATTTTCCTTTGATCTTGAGGTAAAAGTGTTTGTAATTGAATAGGTAACCAGGTTGTTTTTCTCAATAGTGTCCGGATATTCTTCCTGGTCCTGCTCAGGTGTGTAATCATAAATAATTTGCGGCTTAATTGAATGTTTGATTCTGTTTATATTCTTTCCATTTATATTGTATATCTTATAAATTTCAGTAAATAGATCCAATTTTATATCATAAATCTGCCTGTTCAACATCTTATTTGTTTCTACTGTCCCATCTGAATAGTCATCAACATACCAGGCTGTCTCTCTGACGCCGAAAGATGGCTCAAAAGTAAAATAACTTCCGAAATTGTAAGGAAGATAAAATCTTGGATGCAAATCCAGGCGATGCAGCCTGTTTCCATCCTTACTGTAAGAGTACGTATATTCAGAATCAAAATCTACATAAAAAGGTGTTTCATATATTTTCTGTTTTGATGCATCAAACTCGATCAGCGGCAGTTGTTGTAAAGTTGTATCTATACCCCCCTGACGTCGATTAATGACATTATCATACCATCGCAACTCTGCATTAAGACTATATTGTGACCAGATCTTGTTAATGCTCAAACTGTTTACCCTTGTGGAATCATCATATTCATCAAGGTCTCTGCCAAAATTATCAGAATAATAAGTACTTGTTTCTTTAAAACCTGTATATCCATTTTTGAATTCATGCAGGTAATCATGGTCACTAATAATATCGATATCCAATTTTGCAAAAAAACCAAAGGGCATGGCCTGATCATGCTTCCATCTGAACCAGTAGCGGTCGGTATTGGGTCGCAACACGCTATCCGATCTATAACCCCATTCCTTGCTGGATTCCAAAATGCCTGTTTCCTCAAAGTGTTGGGTACCGTCATCAACTTTTCTGTCTTTCAAAAAGTCGTACATCATAGTCCCTTTAGAATCATTGTCTAAAACATACCTGTATTCAAAAGCAACTTTGTCTCCACGACGCCCCATGTGGTATAAATAAAAGGTTGCATCCGAGCTTTCATTTATAGCCCAATAAAAAGGCTGATTATATTCCTCCCATTTTCGCTCTGAATATCCAATTTGTGGCGGCAGTAAACCTGACTGGCGTTTTTTTTTGGCTGGAAAAACAAGAAAAGGAGTATAAAGGAGAGGCATCTTTTTTGCCCAAAGAGTTGCATGGCTAATAAAACCATAACCTTCCAGCGTAACTTTCAGATTTCTTCCAGTAACTTTCCATGGCGGGCTTTCACCATCACATGACGTCAGGCTGGCTTTATCAACAAAATAACTGTTTTTCCCCAGCTTTTTTATCTCATTACCCTTTATGTAAAAATGGTTTTCTTTAAGAAATACAGTTCCATTATAGATTGTCCCAATCTCAGCCTCCAAATCCATTTCCATGCGGTTACCGATTAAAACATCCTCGCCTACTGTCATTATTACATGACCAACCGCAAGAACCTCCTTTGTACTGTAATTAAAACGAACAAAATCAGCAGTCAGTTTTCTGTCTTCTTTTGTTATAATTACATTATCTTTTGCAATATATTGATCGGTTTTATTATCGTAGTTTATTTCGTCTGCAACGATATGCCAGGGTTCTGCAAAATCATCATCAAAGAATTTATCCTGAATTTCAGCGCAAACACAAACAGGAACGGCAGCCAAAATAATGAGTAAGATAAACAGGCGAGCTATAATATGAGCCGCTTGACCAAGTCTATATCTTGCTCGATAACCAGGCATAAAAATCTTTATACGATCTATAAAACAAATTGCAGATATGAAATGGGAGTTTTGGAGGTGATTCATGTTATAAAAAGAAAGGGTAATTAAATCCATTTAATACGACTATCTGAATTTTTTCTTTCAACAATTTCTCCTATAATATAGCTCTTTTCGCCCATAGCGCTAAGTCTTTCCGTCACATCCTGGGCAACTTCTTCAGGCAATACAGCTATCATACCGATACCATTATTAAAAGTGCGCAGCATTTCTTTTTCAGATATCTTGCCTGCTTGCTGTAAAAATGGAAAAACAGGAGAAACATCCCAGCTTCCCTTTTTTATCACAACATTACAGGATTCAGGTATGATTCGAATGATATTATCTACAATACCTCCACCTGTTATATGTGCAAGCCCTAAGACAGGAAAATCTTTGTAGATACGATAAAGAATATCTGAATATATTTTCGTTGGGGTAATTAATTCTTCTCCCAAAGTTTTGCCTAACTCAGGCACATAGCTATCAATTTTTAACTTTAAAATATCAAAGCATATCTTGCGTACAAGTGAATATCCATTACTGTGAAGCCCGCTTGATGCAATACCAACAAGTTTATTACCTGCACGAATCTCGGAACCATCAATAATTTTACTGTTATCTACGATTCCTACAGCAAAACCAGCCAGATCATACTCG
Source organism: Deltaproteobacteria bacterium (assembly GCA_030606805.1). GTDB lineage: Bacteria > Desulfobacterota > Desulfobacteria > Desulfobacterales > ETH-SRB1 > B13-G4. Next base: position 718 of record JAUWFS010000013.1, on the reverse strand, counting down.
TTATTTCTATAAAATCCAGGCATTTCAGCAGTCTCACCACCTATTAAAGCACATACAGCCTGTCTGCAGCCCTCAGCAATTCCCTTTATGATTTCAGTTACAGCATCTGTTTTCAGTTTGCCTGTTGAAAGATAATCAAGAAAGAAAAGCGGTTTTGCCCCCTGAACAGCAATGTCATTGACACACATTGCAACAAGATCAATACCAACCGTATCATGCTTATCCATCAAAAAAGCAATTTTAAGTTTTGTGCCGACTCCGTCTGTCGAGCTAACAAGAACCGGCTTTTCCATACCGGCAATATTGAGCGAAAAAAGCGCCCCAAACCCTCCTATTTCACCCATAACGCCGGTTCTGGGGGTTTGTTTTGCTATGTCTTTAATTTTATTGACCAGGGCATTCGCTTTGTCTATATCTACACCTGCATCAGCGTAAGTAAGAGAATCAGTCATATAAATCTCCTTAAATTACTATCATCTAAGCCTTATAAAACTCAAAAATTAAATTGAATTAACTTAAAAGTCAAAACAATTTTTTTGACATAAATTTTTTATTATGTAAAAGTTCAGCCATTAAGGAACGGGGACGAAATAACTTCCCCAAGTAGGCGTATAGATTTGGGTCAAATTTGTTCGATCTCAAATCACAAAAGTTGATGGAATAGCGGGCTATTTTGATATTTTTGTGATTTGAGATCGGGCAAAGGTGGCCTGAAGCT
>JAUWFS010000079.1:0-13325 GCA_030606805.1 Deltaproteobacteria bacterium | reverse complement strand
TTATTGCGAAACTTGAAGCAGTCGGCCAGGGTTTTCTCGGGGCTGTAGACTTTGACGTGCATTCCATCAATCCGATGTTTCTCGATGCCGGATTTGTATGCTTCATTCGAAAATCTGTGGGCCTGGATGGGAGGATAGTCGAGTGAAGGCATCCGTGAGTCCCGTGGTACCGCCACGGAAACATCATGCGGAATTTGAGTCGTGATGTCATGATAGGCCAGTGCGGAAACAAGACAGATGACGATGTTCGGAAAGCGAAGGCTCACCGTAACCAGATCGGGGTTGCTGATCGGAGGCAGTTCCACCAGCCGATAGATACCTCTGCTCACTTGTTTGATGACGCCCTTATCCCTTAGCGAATAGAGCATATAGCGTGTGATGCCGTGTTTGATGGCCTCGCTCATTCGAAGCTGGCCACCGTGCTTGCGGAAAATTTCTTCAGGTCGTTTTTTCATTTTTGGCTCCAGACAAAAAGTCCTCATTTGTTTTTAAGTGGTAACAATATGTCTGATTTTAGCCAAAAACTCAAGGGGAATATTTTTTTGTAAAAATATCAGTTTGCTATAGGAAAAACAAAAAATTTACTACGATCATATTTAAAATCGACCTGGAAATATCCTTACGGAAACCCAAACAGATCATATTATTTAGACAGGATAACAGGATAAACAAGATTATTTATTTCCTGTTAATCAATCCCGCGAAACGCGGGACCATAATCCTGTAATTCTGTCTGAAATATTTATTATTTTTCGGGAGATGAGAGTAACTGCACCCAAATCAAATGGGTTTAACTTTGAAAAGGTACTGAGCAGGTATTGTAAGGACGGCTTCACGGACGTTTTTTGAAGGTGAATACGATTTGACCATTTTGGATTTAATTACCATTTAGTCTTGACTTTATGGTAATTAAAAATATTTTACATATTCCAGCGATTCAATTGATCAATCAAAAAAATGTTGCCAGGAAAATCAGAAATGGCCCTGATACAATACTTGTTGCCAGTGCAGCGAACTGGCTTTCCTGCCTGAATTGAAGCGCCGGAGAAAGTAGAGTGGCTGGGATAATCTCATGGCCAATCGCTTTTTTTGGCCTGTGTCTTAGTGGCTGAACCGTTACGTTGTTTGCAAAAAACTCCTTAAAATACGCTTTCCGACCGATGTCATGATAGATTCAGGATGAAACTGGATTCCTTCTGTTGGATGTTTTCGATGTCTGATGCCCATGATTTCTCCGTCATCGGATTCCGCACTTATCTCCAGACAATCGGGCAGATTTTCTCTTGATACGGATAAAGAGTGATAACGCATAGCCGTAAATGGCTTGCGTATGCTCTGATACAAAGTTTTTCCATCAGCCTTTATTATGGAGGTTTTTCCATGCATTAACCGTTTGGCTGAAATTACTTTTCCACCAAAAGCAACAGCAATGGTCTGATGCCCTAAACACACACCAAGGATTGGAACCAGGCCGGAGAAATGCTTAACAACTGAAAGCGATATTCCTGCAGTTTCAGGCCTGCCTGGTCCTGGTGATATAACAATTCCCGAGGGTTTCATGGTAATAAGATCGGAAATAGAAACCACATCATTGCGGAATACTTTGACCGGACTGCCAAGCTGTTCAATATATTGCACCAGGTTGTATGTAAATGAATCATAGTTGTCAATCATTACGATCATATGTGTTTCTCCCATAACCGATTAAAATGGTCCTGAAAAGGCATTTAAAGTATAATTAATATCTGAAAAGCCATGTTAAGGCAAAATCCGAAGCTCGAAATCCGAAACTCGAAACAAATCCAAATACCAAATCAGAAAATGACCAAAACTAAGTAATTAGAAATACGAAACAAATTCAAAATCATTTAAGTTTATTTAATATTGCACCAAAAATATTCATTAGTTCGGTAGCCTCTTTTATTAAGTATTGCCGATCTTTTTCTTGTTCGTCATTTAAATCTATTAACTTTAACCAATATCGACTTTCTTTAGCCTCTTTGCGGCAGATTTTGATTCTCATAATAAGGTCTTTTTTGCTCAGGGCTTCGTTACCTTCAATATAGTTTGCGCCAACTGAGCCTGATGCACGGATCAATTGTTTCCCATCTTCGATGTTTGCAATGGTTACGCGTAATTTTTTTACAAACGCTCTAACATTTTTTGCATACATTAAGGTACGATCTTCAAGATCGTATTGTTTTGAATTTTATTTTTTTGTCATTTGATTTTGTTTCGTATTTCGATATTCGATTTTCGGATTTCCAATCAGCCGAACTGATTCTGATACAATGAGATTTGCATAGAAGTTTAATTAGTTTACTATAGAGCTATGAGATGCTTTTTTGTAATAGTTGCAGCGCCTTTTGTATTGCCATTGCTTTATTGACGGTTTCAACTCGTTCCCGTTCAGGATCGGAGTCAGCAACTATTCCTGCCCCTGCTCGTACAGTCAGGCGTCCGCTTTCAATGCTGGCGGTTCTTATGGTAATGGCCAGATCCATATTGCCGTGAAAAGAAATATATCCAACTGCGCCCCCATACGGGCCTCTGGGTTCCTTTTCCAGCTCTGCGATGATTTCCATTGCTCTTACTTTAGGGGCGCCTGATAAGGTTCCGGCAGGAAATGAGGCTGATAGAAGATCCCATGCATCACAATCAGAACGCAGGTCACAGCATATGTTGGATACAAGGTGCATTACATGAGAATATCTTTCGACAATCATAAGATCCGTAACCTGAACCGTACCAACTTTTGCAACCCGTCCGAGGTCATTGCGTCCTAAATCTACCAGCATAAGGTGTTCGGCTCTTTCTTTTTCATCTTGAAGAAGCTCATTTGCAAGTGCCCTGTCTTCCTGCTCGGTTTTTCCTCTGGGTCGCGTTCCGGCAATAGGGCGAAGGGTGGCTACTCTGTTTTCCAGTCTTACCATTGTTTCCGGTGAAGAGCCGACAAGCGCCATATCATCGAGATGCATAAAGAACATATAAGGCGAAGGATTAATATATCGTTGGGCCCGATACAGCTCCAGGAGGTCAGGAGGCGTTTCGCAGATAAAGGGCTGAGATATTACAGTTTGAATAACTTCTCCTTCATGGATATATTTTTTTACTGTTTTTACGTTTGATCGAAAAGTATCTGCTTCCATTTGAGCAGTCAGCTTGTATTCTGCTTGACTTTGCTGGATATTTTTTTCCGGCGGATTGCTATCCATTGATTCAAGCATGGCCTGTATTCGAGCTGTAGCCTCTTCATAAGTTTGTTCGGGATCCTGATTTTTATCCGGAAATGCGATGACTATGCCGAAGAACGTATTGCGAATATTGTCAAAGATAATGAGTTCATCCGGTATTATAAAATGAGCAAAAGGCTTATTTTCCGGCAACATATTCGGGATTTTTTCAAAAAAGGAAACCATTTCATAGGTTAAATATCCTACCATTCCTCCCCAGAACCTGGGAAGTTCAGGAATATCAGCCGGTTTGTATCTGCTCATAAAATCTCTAAGGATCTCCAGCGGTTTCCCATTATGAGGGATCTTATTTAAGGTGTCATTGCCCTGAATTTCCACTTCTTTTTTAAACACTCTAATATGAAAGCGGGTTGAGGAGCCAAGAAAGCTGTATCTTCCCCATCTTTCACCTCCTTCTACACTTTCAAAGAGAAATATGGGCTCTTTATTCTTATAAATTTTCTTAAAAAGAGAAACCGGGGTCTCAGTATCCGCCAGGATTTCTACACAAACAGGAATTACGTTATTGTGCTCTGCCAGTTGGATAAATTTTTTTTTGTCTGGAAATTGTTTTATAAGCATAAATGCTCCTTTATCTGGAATAGTTCACCACGGATTTTCACGGAATTACACTGAATTATCAAAATGCTTTTATAATTTCTTGGTGAAAGAAACATAATAAAAAAAGGCCGTGAACTTTTTCACGGCCTTTTGAAAATAAAAAAACCGTGGATTTTGGGATCTGCCCACGGTCATTAAAGCTTATAATTAAAGTTCCGGTGACATCTCCGCAAATTCGAGCCACCACCAGCATTTAAACTCTATATTATTTGTTGTATTTATTTTTAGCATAATTGATTTATCTCTTAAATATAACTTATTAACGAATTAATTAGCTGTTTTTGGGGGTGGTTGTCAAGGTGTTTTTAGATAGCAGGAAAACTGCAATTCAGGAGGATTCGTTCAGGCACTAATTACTTGACAATTAATACATAAAGAACTATATTCCAAAACAGGAATATATGGGGAGAACAAAATGAAAGAATTTGTTAAAGTAATGAAAGCCCTTTCTGATATTAACAGGGTAAAAATTGTCAAGCTGCTTCAGCATAAGATGATGTGCGTATGTGAATTGCGGACCGCCTTAAAGGTTGCCCAGCCCACGGTTTCAAAACATTTAAAAATACTTGAAAATGCCGGTCTTGTTGTTTCAAAGAAAGAAGGCCTGTGGGTTAACTATTATCCGGCTGATGGCAGTGCTTCACCTTATGCTGCAAGTATGCTGGGGAACCTGAGGCACTGGCTTGATCATGATCCTGAGCTTAAGGAAATAATTGAGAGATTACCTGGTATCCGCAGAGATCTGATTTGTAATATTTAACATAAATATAGCTAAATCATAATATACCTATATAAAGCATATAAGTTGGTGGCTAAAAGCTCACCCAAAGGGGGCTAATTAATATGAAAGAACGAACAAAATTATTGCTTATTATACTGGTTTTTTTTGCATGCTACTATGTGCCATGGAGCCATCCAAATATAAGGCAGGCAGGACTTGAAGCTTTTATGATGCTTCAGGAATATGCCAGAGATCATGTTCTGACCTGTCTTGTCCCTGCTTTTTTTATTGCCGGAGCCATTGCTGTTTTTGTATCCCAGGCGTCGGTGCTGAAGTACTTTGGCGCATCAGCAAAAAAAATTCTTTCCTACTCTGTAGCCTCAATATCAGGATCCGTTCTTGCTGTATGCTCCTGTACTGTTTTGCCTCTTTTTGCAGGAATTTATACAAGAGGCGCCGGTATCGGTCCTGCCACCGCTTTTTTATATTCAGGCCCTGCAATAAATGTTCTGGCGATTGTTTTGACCGCAAGAATACTGGGCTGGCAGATGGGTTTGGCGCGTGCTATTGGAGCAATATTTTTTGCCATCATTACAGGACTTCTAATGGCTTTTTTCTTCAGAAAAGATGATGCTGCACGCGAAACAGGCCGGATATATGTTCCAGAAGACGAAGATAAAGGACGCACCCTGGGGCAGGATGCTTTTTACATGCTGACAATGGTTTTGATTCTTGTTTTTGCAGCTTTTGCAAAACCGGCTCCGGGTTCTGCCGGGCTTTGGCAAATTATCTTTGCAGCAAAATGGTATATAACGGCTTTTCTTCTGATAGTATTATTTATTATGTTAAAAAGCTGGTTTACAAAGGATGAAAGAATAAACTGGGTGCAATCTACCTGGGGATTTATGAAACAGATTTTTCCTCTTCTTGGAGCAGGTGTACTTGTTGCCGGTTTTATGCTGGGCAGGCCTGGACATTCCGCACTTATTCCTGAACATTATATTCAGACGCTTGTTGGCGGTAATTCCCTGTGGGCAAATTTGTTTGCTTCTGTTTCAGGTGCTTTTATGTATTTTGCCACTTTAACCGAAGTCCCCATTCTTCAAGGTCTTATTGGCGCTGGTATGGGGAAAGGTCCTGCTCTTTCACTTCTTCTGGCAGGACCGGCGCTTTCACTTCCCAATATGCTTGTTATTGGTGGGGTTATGGGAGCGAAGAAAACTCTTACTTTTTGTTTGATAATTGTAGTTTTGTCCACCATTGCCGGTATGTGTTACGGCTGGATTGCGGGTTAAGAAGAGCTATACCGCTTCAGGTATAATACATTAAAACCATGAAAAACTCTCGCATAACATATCATAAAGAAAGAACTCGCAGCGAATTTAAAGATATTGTTGCAGTTCAGCGAAATATTATAGAAAAAACATAATCCTGCCAGATTCTTTCTTAATGATATCTAATGCGTTCAAACAGTTTCCTGATTTTAATGTATCACGCCTGAAGCTCTTTCGTAGATAAAAGCATTGATCCTGTGAGGGAGAATATTGATATCAAAACGGAAAGTAATTTTGAGAATTGGTATAAGCGTGTGCGAAACTTAAGGAGGTATTGTTAATGTCGTCAGATGATACCAGACAGATAAAAGTAGGTAAGCATACAGTGGGCATTATTGCGCTGACACATGTTATTGAAGAAGTCGCTGAAGACTTTGCTCATAAATCAGACCTTGAAATCCAGACAGAACTTTTAAGCAGACTTTCGAGAAGCAATTATATTCCCTCGAATATTCAGGATAGTTACGCGAGAGCTTTTTTGCGGGAATTCAAGAAATATATTGGGAAGCCTTATGAAGAAGAGGTTTCAGAAGGGCTTGAGATAAAAGTACTGGGCCCTGGATGCTCTCAGTGTGACATGCTGGATAAAATACTGATTGAAGTTTTGTCTGAGATGAACATCCTGGCGGATATGGAGCATGTCAGAGACGTCAAGGAGATAGGCAAATACGGAGTAATGGGGACTCCGGCATTAGTAATTAATGGAAAGGTGGTATCGGTTGGTAAAGTACCAGGCAAAGAAAAGCTCAAAGAATGGCTGAGTGAATTCGTATAAGGAGAAAAAATGGAGATAAAAATACTGGGACCAGGTTGTCCAAAGTGCAAACAGACCGAAGATCTTGTCAGGAAAGTAGTAATTGAAACCGGTGTTGACGCAAAGGTGGAGAAGGTGAGCGATCTCATGAAGATTGCAGGCTACGGTGTTTTTGGAACTCCGGCCGTGGTTGTTGATGGAGCGGTCAAGAGCGTTGGCAAGATTCCAACTGTGGAAGAGATAAAGATATGGATTGGAAGGAATATATAATGAAGAAAAGAGGAATAAAAACGTTCCTGTATGTTCTATTAATTTTTTGTATAGGTACAGGATATGCTTTTTCAGAAGAATTTGAAAAAATGCCGGTAAAGGGAATGGTAACCATGATAGATCTGGGGGCAAAGAAATGCATACCATGTAAAATGATGGCTCCAATTCTTGAAAAGATGGAAAAGAATTACAAAGGGAAAGCAGCCATTATCTTTATTGATGTCTGGAAAAACAGAGATCAGGCGAAAAGATTCGGTATACGTACAATCCCGACGCAGATATTTTTTAATAAGAAAGGAAAAGAGGTTTACCGGCATGTGGGGTTCATGGGAGAGACGGTAATAATCGAGCAGTTAAAAAAAATGGGCGTTACGAGTTAAAGGCAGGGTAGATGCTGGAAACATTTTTTATTACGGTAAATGAGTGGATTTCAGGCGGTACGACCATAGCCTGTCTGGGTTCTTTTTTATGGGGGATAATCAGCGTGGCGTTCAGCCCGTGCCATCTTGCATCTATTCCCCTGATCATCGCCTATGTCGGTGGTCAGCAACAGGTACTTAAACCCGGTCAGGCCGGATATTATTCTGTTGCATTTTCTCTCGGCCTTTTTATTACCATCGCTCTTATCGGAATTATATGCGCTGTTTTAGGCAGAATGCTTGGAGATGTTGGTAACTACTGGCAAATTTTGATAGGAGGAATTCTTGTCTGGGTTGCTCTGGGGATGCTTGGTGTTGAAAAATGCTCAATGTCCGGCAGTTTATTATATCGCCTTAATTTAAAAGGTATTTTTGGAGCGTTTGTTCTTGGGCTGGCATATGGAGTTCTTTCAGGCTCCTGCACCTTTGGATTCATAGCGCCCATTCTTGCAATTATTACTATTCAGCAAAAAATAGCCGCCGGAATTCTCCTTATACTTCTCTTCGCCATCGGCCATTGCCTGCCGATTGTAATTGCCGGAAGCTCGACAGCAATTGTAAGAAGAATTCTGGAGAACAGCACCTGGCAGGGGGCAGGCAACTGGTTTCGCAGGGGCGCCGGTGCTGTCATCGGGCTTCTGGGGATATATTTTATTTTAAATCCTTTTTTAGCGGCTTGAAGATATTGGAGACATTATCATGAAAACGGAATTCCGCTGTGCCGGCCAGCCGAAAGGGCTGAACATCTTTGAAAAATATCTCACCATCTGGGTGCTTGTTTGCATTGTCGCAGGTATCCTCTTGGGACGGTTCGCTCCAGGAGCCGCAACGTTTCTTGACGGTCTTGCCATTTACGTGGGCGAGGCGCCTGTTGTCTCCATTCCCATCGCGATCTGTCTCTTTTTTATGATGTATCCCATCATGGTTAAGATTGATTTTGCCGAAGTCATCAAAGCCGGCAAGACACCCAAACCTGTTCTCCTGACCCTGTTTTTAAACTGGGGGGTCAAACCCTTCACCATGATAGCCATAGCCAACTTCTTCCTGGGTTTTCTTTTTTTGAATCTTATAGGTTCCGATGCGGTGGATATCGTAAAAATGCCACCGGCTGCCGACTGGGCAGTGGGATCAGTTCATGGAGCAGGTACGGTTGTGCTCCACGAGGGGATGAAAATGCTCCAAATCCCTCTCTGGCGCAGTTACCTCGCGGGGTGCATTCTATTGGGCGTTGCTCCATGCACCGCCATGGTCTTGATGTGGGGATATCTTAGCAAAGGCAATGATGGCCTAACCCTAGTTATGGTAGCCATCAATAGTCTAACGATGCTTGTGCTCTATGGCCTGTTGGGTGGTTTTTTGCTTGGTGTCGGCAAGCTTCCGGTGCCATGGGAAGCCCTGGCGCTTTCCATATCTATTTACGTGGCTTTGCCGCTTGTGGCTGGATATCTGACCCGCAGGTGGCTTATCAATGTCAAGGGAGAGGTCTGGTTTCGAGAAAAGTTTCTGCATTTTTTGACCCCAGTCTCTATCACTGCGCTGCTGGCAACCCTGGTGCTCCTCTTTTCGTTTAAAGGGGATATTATTGTGAACAATCCCCTCACGATTCTCTGGATTGCAATTCCTTTGTTCATTCAGACTATTTTCATATTTGTGCTGGGATATGGCCTGGCACGGCTGCTTAAGCTTCGTTACGAGGATGCAGCTCCTGCCTCCTTGATTGGGGCATCAAACCATTTTGAGGTCGCCATAGCAACTTCCACCATGCTGTTCGGACTCTCTTCAGGGGCATCACTTGCAACGGTAGTCGGCGTACTGATCGAGGTGCCACTAATGCTCATGTTGGTCAGGGTTTGTCTTAAGACAAGGGATTGGTTTGCTTCATAAGGGGAATGATGGCCGCTGTGGCTATGACCATTCTCTGCGGGAAGCAAAAAAAGATATTCCTAACACCATAAACAAAGGAGAGAATTGATGGAAGAACAAAAAAAAGATGAAATTCGCCAGGAAGTACGCAAAAGATATACAGATATTGCAAAATCCGACTCTGCGCGTTGCGGCTGTTCTCCGTCTTGCTGTACACCGCAGGATCTTCCAATAAAAGATTTATCAGCCAAACTCGGCTATACTTCTCAAGAAATAAATTCAGTACCTGATGGAGCTAACATGGGGCTCGGATGTGGGAATCCCTTGACCATTGCGAATTTGAAATCTGGAGAAACCGTGCTTGATTTAGGGAGCGGGGCCGGCTTTGACGCGTTTCTGGCAGCAAAAAACGTGGGGAAAGAGGGAAAGGTTGTCGGCGTTGACATGACGCGGGAAATGATAACAAAGGCAAAGAAGAATGTATATGAAATGGGTGTCGGCAATGTCGAATTTCGTTTGGGGGAGATAGAAAAGTTACCTGTTCCTGATAATTCAGTTGATGTGGTTCTGTCAAACTGCGTTATCAATCTTTCACCCGATAAAAGGGCTGTTTTTGAAGAGCTTTTCAGAGTTTTGAAGCCTGGGGGGCGGATCTGCATATCGGATATTTTGCGTTTAGGAGAAATTCCAAGGGAAATCATGGATGATCCGAAAGCCTACACAGGGTGAGTATCCGGAGCTATCTCGCCAGATGAGGTGAGACAGATTCTAAATAGCTTGGGCTTTGAATCCATAACTATAACAAAAAAGGATAACAGCGAACAAATAATCAAGAGTTGGAATGTCGGAGAGGGAACAGAATTTATGGTTTTTTCTGCATATATACAAGCCGTAAAACCATAAAATCGATGTACATTGTTGACAGGCGGCGCGGCCGAGCGTATCGGAACACTAAAGACTGGTTCCCTGGAAGCGGAGCGGAAAAATTCGTAGTATCAGCATTTATTCAGACCCAAAAATAGGTTTTTCGAGCCTTATCCTGTAAGCCAAAGTGTCAATTCTTGAATTCTTCCATATGATGCATCCTCATGTTAGCACATCGTCCATCATCACCAAGCTTGATAGAAACTGTAAACGCCGCGACCCTGCCCGTCTAAGGTATGGTGTTGTTATGTGTTGTCATAATGTTCGTAGCAGATTAGATATGGAAATATATATTTTTCGTTTCTGGTCAGAATTGCAGATTCATAGCAGATATCTGTAACGATAGAGTTTAGCTGCATTTTGGAGCGCAAAACGGAAAAATGTCAGGTGGAACGATTTATATTGGCTTTTAATTGTTAAGCTTGGCATAATAATTTCCAACAACTTTACCACTCATGTTCATAGTGTAAGCACCACTTATTTTTAATCTTCCAACAAAGTCTTCTCTGGAAAGACTACCTCCAATCAGTTGCTTCTCTCCCAATAAGGTCCAGAAAATAGTATATCCATTTTTATTCAAGAAGTTAATAAAAGCCTGTTTATCAATTAGTAAGGCTGATGGAAATGTATCTTCAAAAATACTTGTTGCAAGTGTTACAAGATTTGCCTGTTTGTTGAAAAATCTTCCGTCAAGATGCTTCTGATGCAAGTCCATATTATTTACAAGCCATTTACAAGGAAGTTTGACTGACACGCTTCCGCTATGCGAACAGTCCAATGTAAATTCGTTTAAATAAGAATCGTCAGTAACAATTACAGGTATTGATAAATCATCATTTCCTCTTCCTGACTTTGTCCAAATATTGTAATCGTCTCTTAAATCTTCAAATGCTAATGAGTTCGGATATTCACCAAGGAAAATTTCATAGAAATCATGAAATTCAGGCATCCATCTTCCCATAAAATTTTGCTTTTTAGCCCACTCGTAAAATTTCTTAGTATCATTCTTTTCTACAATATAGCTTTTAACCATATACCAGACTTCTCTGACTGGAATATCATATTTTTTATATTCTGGTGGTGTCCTTTCTTCCCATTTAACGAAGCCTTCAAGCATTAACCACTCTTTTTTATTATCATCATTAGTTTGGATTATATTTTTGGGATTTGGTAGATCGTCATTTGTTTTTATCCAATCTACATCAGTTTTTTTCTTTTCCCATGCGTCATAGTGGCCGTGTTTTGATTTCCATTGAGAAAAAGTTGCTGATTGTTTTATATGGGAATCATTTTGAATAATGAAGGAAGGATCAATATCCCTAACATACGGATTCCATGTTCCTTTATAATCTTCTTCTAAATTGCTCCAACTATCGCCTTTAAATTCAAAATGATCAGAAACTAAAGCCATGAATTCATGATAGGCAATCCATTGATATTTTTTCCCGATTCTTTCGGTTTTATGCGCAGCACGACCTGCACGATTATAATTAATAAATTTGTCAAATTCACCGTGCAGTTTGGGATCATATCCAAGTTGAACGACACGATTAAAAATCCACCTTTGGGCAATTTTCAGATCGAAGTTTTCTAAAGGATCATTTACGCCACCGCGGTCATCAAGAAAAGGTTTAATTTCTTTTTTAAAATATGACCTATTAACTTCCTTCCTGCAAGGACTTTTCAAATTCAATAAACGCTTTTTGCTGTTTCTTTTTCTCTTCAATTTCCTGTTGTTTTATTTCCTCTTCACTTAATTTATTTTCAGTGCTTGGGTCAAAGACTTTGATATGTTTAAACATCTCAGATAAATTAATTCCAAAGAATGGATTTGTGGCTTTTTCCAATAACTCTTTTTGTTTAGTTGACAATTTCTCTTTAAATTTTTCTAAAAGTTTCTTTCTGTTTGGCTCTGACGATGCTAATTTCCTTCCACTCCACTCGCACGTTTGATGATTCGTACCAATTACATATCTGGCAAAATCACCAGAACTCATAACCGATACCCAAATACTTAAAAAACCACGTTCTTTAGTTTTATCTTTGAAAAAATCTTCTGGGTAATATTTCTTCTTTAATTCCTTTTTGCTTGGAATTGTTTTAGGCCACTCGCTTTTGTAAGGTGGGTTAATATTGTTTTTTTTGATTTTAAGTTTAACTCCTCTTCTTAAAGCGATTTCAATAACTCCACGAGCATAATCACGCAATAAAATATGAACAGGAGGCTTATTATCTTTGAAGATATTTTCATAAATCCATTCGGACAGAACTTTCAGATTTTCTTTGTTTTTATGATTTCTTAAAACACAACCATAGGCAACTGCATAAAGCCTTTCAGCGACGTAGGTATCGTTTATATCCTTGAATTTTTCTAAAAGTTTTGGGAGTAAGTGGATTCTGTTTTGCAATAAACTGACAAGTCCTTTTGTTGCCTTATCTCTTACAAACCTATTTGAAGTTGTTAAAAACCATGAAAGAGCAATTGAAGTCAGAAATGTAGATTCATCATTTATGTGTTTTTTTTCATGATCAGACCAAGACCATTGCAAAAGTCTGTCAACCGTACCTTGCTCACCATATTGATAATGCAAAAAAGTCGACCACCAAGAATCCCTTTTCGGCATTGGAAATTTTATGAGGTGCTGTAGTAAACGTTCGGCATTGAAAGGGTGATTTGGGATTGGAGCAACCGACAAAAAGGCATTTAATAATTGGTTGTTACCTGATTCTGTTATGATAATATTTTGATTTATGATTTTGAGAGTTTTTTTTCCGTCTTTTGAAAATGCTTTTGGATTCCTCCAAATAAGACTCTCTACAAATGCTTCTTCTGCTACTTGAGCAAGGTAATCTTCTTTCATTAGGTATGGCGCAACCTCAATAAACTCAACGCCTTTTAATTGTTCGGGACATTGAATTGATAATGCTTCTATGATTCCTCTATTCCAGGTCTTTGACAAAAACTTGCCGAGTTTTCTTCTTTTTGTAAAAAACTTCTTGGCAGTTTCAAGGTTTTTGTTCGATTTACCAAATTCATCCTCATAATTTTTGAAGATATATCTCCCAATTAAGTGATAACTGAATTTTTGAAATGGGAATCTTACATAAAAACCATATGATCTTCTACCATTTTTATATTTTGGAACATTAACAAAAAGCATATTACTTTAAAGTGCTTGTGCAAAC
>JAUWFS010000245.1:0-3565 GCA_030606805.1 Deltaproteobacteria bacterium | reverse complement strand
TCAAAGAAACTTTTTTGACAGGATTAACAGGATATTCAGGATTAAAACATCAAAACTCATCTTGTAAATCCTCATCAAGATCCATTACTTTGCGTTCACGCGGCGCAAGCGCCTGCGCTGCACGTGATTTCAACTTTCCGTCCACCAAAATTAATAATCTCGTAAGACCTATTTTATATTCACCGCAGGGTCGCAGAGTACGCAAAGAAGTTTATTTTTTTAAAAAAACCTTTAATCTTTGCGTTTTTTGCGTCTGGTGGTGAGATATAAATTATTGCTGACATAAAATGCACAAAATTTATTGCTAAGCAACTAACACCTGACACTTGAAACCTGTCTGCGTGCTACGCACAGGCAGGCAAAATCTTGTTTATCCTGTTGATCCTGTCCAAAAAGTCTCTTTAAAAGTGAAATCGGTTTCCAGATGGAAACTGATTATTTCCAGGTGGAAACCGATTTTGGTAATAATAAATAGTTTATAAGGGCAAGCAATCTTGATGAAAAATATAACCTATTGATAACTCAGCAATAAAGGAGTTGACCATATTAACTGTGCAACCTGGCACGCAAGTTGCTTAAGTAATAGACCACCTGATAATTTTTTCATCTGTTTTTCTCCTTAACGGCCAATCGGCACCTCCCCCGATTGGCCGATTTTTTTTGTTCATTAACCGAACCAAAAACTTATCCAAAATCCACCTCCTAAAACCCTATATGTTTTTGCCCTTTATAAAATCTCTAAACCTCTGGAACACATGCTTGCTTATATCTACGATCCGCCAATAATCCAGCCGCCTTAAAAATAACCTATCAACTAACATCATCATAAAATCGACTGTTGGCTCGCAGAGGTGATCTGTTTCCTTTTCGCCCCATACCTGTTATATTTTGAACAGCTTATATGCAAATCCGGTGAAATGGCTTTAATACACCGAGAATTGCTGAGTAAATACATATTAGGTTGACGGTTGCATTTTATTTATGTAAATTTAAAAATAGTAAAAATATAAAAAAAATCAGCAATATGAGGTGTCATTATGAATATTAGAAAATTACTGATAGTTAATATAATCGTGGCATGTGTAATGTTGTTTACATCAATAGTGATAGCTCAAACCGATTTTGGGAAAAATTGTTTATATATGGCTTATGATTATAAGAAACTGAAAGATTATAAAAAAGCATTAGAATATTGTGATAAAGCAATTGATGCAATCAGGCAGGAGAAAAAGGACGTAATCAACAAAAATTTACTCTCGGAAGCTCATTATTTTAAAGCAAACGTTTTCATTTACATGCAGATGGATGAAAAAGACATTGAAAACGAATTGCTGAAAGCATTAATTGCGAATCCTGATTACGAACCTCCGGAAGAATATTCGAAACATTCTGCTATTGTTAAGCTTCTGATAAAAGCTAAAAGTAGATATGAAGAAGAGATTCAACAGTCATTTGATAAAGCTTTAAATTATTTTGCCCGGGGAAACTATTGTTTGGCCATGGCAATACTGGAACCGATAGCCACTAAGTGCCGGAATCCTGAAGTTGCACTGAACATATTGAAAAGTTGCCAAGTAAAATGTACCGATACTCCTTTATCTCCACCCCAAGGAGTGACCTCTTTACCTCCACCGCCACGAGCGATTCCGTTACAAACTCCAGAAGTAATTCCTTCTCCCCAACAAGGAAAATTTAAAAAAATAGCTATCTTCCCTGTTATTTATGTAGATCTTTGCAAAGATGATTATTCTGAAAAGGTTAAGGCAATAATTTCCCAAAATAGTATATGCGAAGAATTAAGAAAACATGACATAAAAATACAATTTGATATTATTGATGATGCTGAAGCCGGTAAATTTAAAACCGATTATAATTTTAAAGATTTTAATCCATTCGTCATTAATGCAAACCGACTATATGTGGAAAAGATAACAATGGATAGTATATTAGAAGGGGTAAAACCGGAAGCTGTCTGGGGAAAATTATTTACATCATTAGCTTTCAAATTAAAGAAAATGTGTCAAAGTAAAGGCATTGATTATGCCCTTTTTGTTAAAATGACTATTCCAAAAAAGAAAGATGAAAATTCCGATATCAGCATAACAATGAATTTATATAGTATGGATGATCCACAAAAGCCGGCAGTAAACAAAAAATGGGAGCATATAGAAATTCTGAAATATGTAAAGACGAAATTGCCCAAAATGGCAAAATATCTTAAACGCTACTTTCGCAAGGAAATCGGTTTATAAGAGGAATTATTATGAGAAAAACGATTTTCATAATGATACTGCTCTATATTATCATTGGAATATCAGGTATTGCTTTTTCTGAAACAATTGACGTTCAAATCAACGGGTTTGATGATGGTCAAAAGACGACAAAGCAAAGGGATTATAAGGAGGCGGTATTATTTGCAAAGCGTGAAGCGATTGAACGGGCAGGAGTGCAAATAAAGTCGATAACAAGTGTAACAGATTTGGTTGTAAATTCAGATTATATTGAATCTAAAGCTGAGGCTGTATTGTTGCCCGGATATAGGATTATGGACATAGGCTATCAGCATGATGGAACATATTTAGTAATTCTTATCGGAAAGGTAAAAACCGTATCAGAAGGAATTGATTCAAAAGAGTTGAGGTACGCAAAAAGTCTGATTAATATGGGAAGGAGAAAAAAAGCAAGGGGAATAATTAATAATATAATAAAAAGCAGCAAAGACGATAATACAGTCGCTGAGGCGATGTATTGCCAGGTTATATGGGGTTTTTCTAAAGATCCGACAGATGCCTTTGAGAGACTGAAGGCTTATTATCCCGATTCAATACATACAAAAAAACTCAAAGCCTATTTTGAAAAACAAAGAAGGAAGAAAAGAGAAAAACTAAGAAAACTCGAACTTAAAATAGGAAGAATTGTCGGCAGAGAAGGCAGTTTTATAGCTGGGAATAAGAGGATAGTGCTGGACAGGAAAACAGGCCTTATGTGGGCTGCAAGAGATAATGGTGAAGATATAACCTGGCATGATGCGAAAAAATACTGCGAGGATTACCGTGCCGGAGGCTACACGGACTGGCGGATGCCGACTATTGATGAGTTGGTGAGCCTTTATGATGTAAACATGAATGGGTATCCGCAGGATTGTTGTAAAACGGGTGATCAACTTCGTATAAATCGTTTAATACATCTTACATGTTGCTGTCCGTGGACTTCACTTAGAGGTAATGACGGAGCTACCTACTTCCGTTTTACCAACGGCAAGCGGAATTGGACCTACGAGTCTATCGCGCTCTATCACCGGGCATTACCGGTGCGTGATAGCAAATAGGCAGTGTTTTTTTTGTTGCTCAACCGCTTACCTTTTCTCTTGCGAGCTCAACATAGATTGAATCGCTATAGTCGGAAATAATCTTCTTAAAAGCCATTAGGCTTTTCTCGTTTTCACCCATTGCCGCATAAAGCCGGCCCAGATTGAAAAGAGCCTCGTCCTTCATGATAGCGCCTGATTGCGAAACAATCATTTCAAAATAGTTCGCTGCGGCCTTGTAATCATTTTTTTCTTCAT
>JAUWFS010000042.1:0-17736 GCA_030606805.1 Deltaproteobacteria bacterium | reverse complement strand
ATTTGGTATTGACTCACCTGAACCTTTATTTTTAAATGCAGATACATCTCTTAACAATATATTGCAACTTGCAAATTCTTACTCACGCCCCAATTTAATGAAAATTAAACAACAATTGCTCAACTCATTTCCATTTCCAAAACCCAGAGAAATTTAGCTCGAATATTTATAGTTTAAAGCAGGAGAAAAACGATTTCGAACAAATCAGCAATAAAAGTTTTTTTATGGTTTTATGACATGGTCTGGAAAATGTTTATTCCGAGGCTTAGATTCAACAAACGTCTTGCTGACGGATATGAGCAGAGGATACTTAAAAAAAAGTTACCAAAAGCGGAATTGTGGATTCAGGCTGCTTCAGTTGGTGAATCATATCTGGCTGTTGAACTAATAAAAAATTTAAAGCCGGAATTTCCAACCAGGATTTTAGTAACTACCAACACTAAACAGGGCCTAGAAATCCTCGAACGATCAATTATAGATATTCTCAAGGAGCGCAAGGGAATAAATGTATCTGTAGCGTACTTTCCTTTTGACAAACCGTCCATTATGAAAAAAGCTGCAAACCAGGTCCGCCCTAAAATAATGGTTCTTCTGGAATCTGAAATCTGGCCGGGTCTTTTCTACACATTAAAAAAATATGCTTGCACAACAATTATTATAAATGGAAGAATAACTGAAAAAAGTTTAAAGAGGTATCTTGTCTGGCCTTCATTATGGCGCGCACTAAGGCCAGATAAAATTTTTGCCATATCTGAAGATGATGCAGGTAGATTTGCCAAATTATTTGGTCCTAAAAACGTAACTGTTATGCCAAATATAAAATTCGACCGTTTAGGCTATACGGAAAGCTTTTCCCAGAAAGCAGCCCCCCTTGAAAAAATTATCGCTCCTGACACATACTTAATAATTCTTGGATCTGTTGGACACAAAGAGGAAGCAAAAGTTGAAAAGATTATCCTTGATATACGACGCAGGCAACCCAATACCGTTATTGGTTTGTTTCCAAGACATCTTCAAAGGATAAAACACTGGAAACATACCTTAAGCCGCCTGTCAATCCCTTTTATATTGCGATCAAATGCAAAAACTCTTGTTCCTTCCGGCGCAATCATTTTATGGGATACGTTTGGTGAGCTGAATTTTGCATACAGGCATTCAAATGCCGCTTTTGTAGGCGGAAGTCTTGCGCCTTTAGGTGGACAAAATTTTCTGGAAGCTTTAACTGCCGGAGTTATTCCCGTTATAGGCCCCTACTGGGATAACTTTTACTGGATAGGAAACGAAATAGTAAACCAGGGCCTTGTACGTATTGCTTTGAACTGGAAGCAGGTTGCTGATATTCTGATAGAAAATACAAAGGAGCCGCCTTCACATGAAGATGTGATTAACAAAGCTCTCAAGTATCTAAAAAACCGTCAGGGTGGTACAGCCCATGCTTGCAGCATTATAACAGAAATTCTAAATAAAAAGTAATAGTTCACTTAGGAACGGGGACGAAATAACTTCCCCAAGTAGGCGTATAGGTGTTGACCGTCCGGAAGATATAAAGACTGTAAGCAAAATTCTTCAGGGGAAAAATTGATTATATATGTAACCTGCTTGGCAAACTTTTTATTATCTGTTATAAAAAAATTCTATTAATGAGAACAGAGCATATTTGTTTTATTTGCATCAACTATTAACAGAAGGAAAGCAATCATGGCTTTAAATGAAGAACTTCTCAATATACTTGCATGTCCAAAGTGTAAAGGCGATATATATATTAACGATACAAATGACGGGCTTATATGTGATAATTGTAAACTTTTATACGAAATAAGAGATGATATCCCTATTATGCTCATTGATGAGGCAAAAAGTATTGATTCTTGAAATATGAGCATACCCCAAAGCCCTAAACCTGCCAAACTTGTTACAGGGCTCTTTATGAAGGAAAAGAGCCTTATTGTTCCGGTTGTAAGGGAACTTGTTGAAAAATTCGGCTCTATTGACATGGTTAGTCAGTGGCTACCCTTTAACTATACCAGCTATTACGAACCTGAAATGGGTTCTCCGCTTTTCAGACGAGTTCTTGCATTTAAATCTCTTGTTGAACAAAGTTCTCTGCCGGAAATAAAAATCATTACAAACAAAATCGAAAAAAAATATTCAAAAAACGATAAGCGTCTTGTCAACATTGATCCAGGCTATATGCTTCAAGAACGTTTTGTTCTCGCAACCGGCAAAAACTATGCACACAGAATCTACATAGGTATGGGTATCTATGCCGATCTTACCCTGATCTATCAAAAAGGATCATTTAAAAAATTATCATGGACATACCCTGACTATACTGAAAAAAACATGCTTACTTATCTTGAAATGGTACGAAATAAATATACTGTTGATTTAAAAAATTAGGAGCAAAAAATGATGAAGAGCATGACTGCATATGCTAGTTCAGAAAGCACAAAAAAACAATTAACTGTTTCAATAGAAATTCGCTCCTATAACAGCAGACATCTTGATATTGCTCTGCGAGCTCCTCATGGTTATCTTTGTCTGGAAGATAAAATTAAAAGCATGATTTCTGATAACGTATCACGTGGCCGGATAGAAATTAAACTGCAGATAATAGATGATTCCAAAAACGCATATGGTTTTGATATAGATGAACCTAAAGCCTTGGCATACATTAATGTACTTTCCAAACTTAAAAACAAGTTCAATATAAACGCCGACATCTCCCTGGATCTTCTGGTGAGCACAGGCGGAATTATTAAACCTGTTGAAACCGGCAAAGATATGGACATTTGTTGGGATAGTATAAAACTCTGCTTAACCTCAGCTCTTGATGACCTTAATGCCATGAGGAAAAAGGAAGGAGATTTCCTTGCCAAGGATTTTATCAATCGACTTGACTTTATTGAAAAAAGTACTGGTCAAATAAAAAAGGACTCTGGAAACCTATTATCTCATTATCAGGAACGACTGAAGGAGCGCATAACTGCATTAACAAAAGGCATGATTGATATCGACCCTGCAAGGATCGCACAGGAAGCGGCTTTTTTTGCAGATAGAAGCGACATCTCTGAAGAAATAGTAAGAGTTGAAAGTCATATAAAAGAATTCAGGGCTATTATGGACTCTGAGGAATCCGCTGGAAGAAAGCTGAATTTTCTGCTCCAGGAATTCGGCAGGGAATTTAATACAATGGGATCAAAGGCAGGGAATTCAAATGTGTCACATATAATTGTAACCGTTAAATCCGAGCTTGAAAAAATACGAGAACAGGTACAAAATATTGAGTAGCAAAGAGACCTTTGAAAAATGTTCAATTTTGTTTGAGGTCAAGGAAAGCGAAAATTTTAACCGCAGGAATACTCGTAGTATTTCGAGGATTAAAATTTGAGCATGACGCAGAAATCGGACAAAAGGGGATGTTTTTCAAAGGTCTCGTAAAAAGGGAGGAAATATGAAACAGAAGTTGTTGAATATTGGTTTTGGAAGTACTGTAGTTGCTGATCGAATCGTGGCTATTGTACAGCCCAATTCTGCTCCAATGAAGCGACTTAGAAATGAAGCTAAAGATAATAAGCGTCTTGTAGATGCAACCCAGGGGCGTAAAACCCGTGCCATGATTATCATGGACAGTAATCATATTGTCCTTTCAGCTATACAGGCAGAAACGATATCACTGCGATATACTATCCTTAAGGAATCTGACCTAAATTGTCATGAATGATCATCGAATTAGCAAGGCTTGTTCAAACCATAAAAAAAAGATTTGCTGTAATGGCAATCTTTTTATCATATCAGCTCCATCAGGCGCCGGCAAAACAACCCTTTGCAAGGCCATTCTCGACCGGATTCCGAATATGCTTTATTCGGTATCATACACAACAAGAAAGCCCAGGAATGGAGAACAGAATGGAATCGACTATTACTTCATTACAGAAGATGATTTTAAAAATAGAATAAAAAACAACAAGTGGGCAGAGTGGGCAAAAGTTTATGATAATTATTACGGCACTTCATCAGAATTTATTGATACGAGTTTAGCCGCTGGGAGTGACATACTCCTTGACATTGATTTTCAGGGCACATTACAGATTCTTGATCAATACCATGACAGTATAACTGTCTTTATAATGCCGCCCTCATTGGATATCCTTAAGCTACGCCTTAAATCAAGAGGGACTGACAACAAGGATACCATTGCAAGGCGTATTGCTGTTGCAGAAAAAGAGATGAAAAACAAAGATTTCTACCGCCATGTAATTATCAATGATAAATTATCAGTTGCTGTTGCTGATCTGATATCCGTTATAGAGGAATACCGTACAGGGCAGAATAATAACTCACTTTAATAAAGGTAAAAGTTATCGAGTTAGCGCTCCTTCGGTGCGGACATAAGTGCCTAAAGTGAGCTAAAGTATATTAAAGTGCCTAAAGTTAAGGAGTGCGCCTTCAGCGCTGCCAATTTTATTTTTTTTCACAATACAACTATGTTCACTTTGTTTCCATCTGAATATAATCAAGCCCTAAAGATATATAGCACGCCGAAGGCGTACCACAACTTTAGGCACTTTAGGCACTTTAGGCACTTTTTACCCATCTATTTTATGGTACTGAATTCATTAGGCATAAAATGGAAATTCCTATAATACTATAAATTTATCAGTTAACAACTTGAAAACAGAAATACTATATGGTTTCCATCCTGTTTTTGAAGCTCTTAAGGCTGGCAGGAGAAGTTTTTTTGAGCTATATATTGCAAAAGACAAAATACCAAAGCAATTTGAAAAATTGTTGGCAATAGCTAAGTTCAGAAAGATATCTGTTAAAAAACTAAAGCAATCTCAACTTAAATATTTAACCAAAACTGATCTGCATCAGGGAATTGGAGCAAAAGTAAGTTCATATCCATTTGTTAAACTCAATGATATTGTTAATGGGCCACAACATCTTGATATCAAACAGTTATTTTTGTTATTAGACAATGTGGTAGATCCGCATAACCTCGGCGCTATAATCAGAACAGCTCTTTGCGTCGGAGTTGACGGAGTAATAATTACAAAAGACAGATCCGCCTTGCCCACACCGGCAGTCTCCAAAGTATCTGCCGGAGCGCTTGAGCATGTTAATGTGGTATGTGTAACAAATATCGTAAATACAATAAAGATATTAAAGAATAAAGGCTTGTGGATTTATGGAATGGACAAAAATGCAGATAAAGACATTTTTTCATGTGATTTTTCAGGCCCGCTTGGCATTATTATTGGCGGAGAAGGCAAAGGCATACGCAGCCTTGTCAAAAAACAATGCGATATGTTGATTTCAATCCCACAGATAGAAAAAATAAATTCCCTGAACGCCTCTGTTGCAGCAGCAGTTGTCATGTATGAAGTATTCAGGCAAAGCAACTTGATAGGGAACGCAGACAAAGTTTCGGGTGTGAAAGGAAAGAAATGATGAATTACAAAAAATCAAAACGGACGTTTGAAGACTCAGGGACGGTTGATCCGAAAATGTCATACCATGTTAAGTTGGAAAATGTGGCTAATACAAAACGCCAGGACATTAAGACACTGGTTGACCTGGGGAGGTACTTTTCCATATTTGCTCCGAGGCAAAGCGGCAAGACCACCTTTTTTGAGGGCTTTTGCCATGAACTGGAGAAAGAGACTACCTACATGGCTATCCTTCTTAGTTTCCAGGATTACAAAAATCTCAATTCACAAAGATTTTATCAATTGATTCAAAAAGATCTTTACAGACAACTGGTAAACAGGCTGGCCGATGTGGATTGCCCGAGGCTTGATGCGGTGAGAGCGTACCTGGATACGCATAATATTTTCGATCATACCTGCTTTCGTGAGTTATTTGAAGAACTCAATCGCATGATAAAATTGAAAAAAATCGTTATTTTCATAGACGAGTTCGATGGCATCCCAATAAACGAACTGGAAAATTTCCTGACCACCTTAAGAGAACTCTATCAAAGATACAAAAAACGGACAGACAAAGCTCTTTACTCCGTGGGACTGGTGGGCATACGCAACATTACCAAGCTGATTGTAGGGGGTGTCTCCCCATTTAATATCGCTGACCAGGTGAAACTTCCGCCTTTTACTCTAAAGAATGTCCGTGACCTTTATGCCCAATATACAAAGGAAACCAATCAACCCTTTACTGAAGATGCAGTAAAAAAAGTATTCAATGAAACAGCCGGCCAGCCCTGGCTGGTGAACCGCATAGGCACCATTCTGACGATTAACATAAAGCCTGAAACCACAGCCCCAATTACTGAAGAAGATGTGGAAAAGGCGATTGACTTTCTTCTCTATGAAGAAAACAGTCATTTTGATAATATCACTGAAAAGGCCAAACAATACAAAGAGACTTTTATAGACATTGTTTTTGATGGGGTTGAATATATCCCTGGCGATGAGGAGCAGTCCCTTCTTTTGACGCATGGTTTGATTAAGGCAGAAGGAAAGAATATTAAGGTCAGCAACCCTATCTATAAAAAAAGGTTCACCAAGACCTTTTTTCGGGAATCCGGGGCAATTGTAGATGTATCTGTTAAGGGCTACTTTAGGCCTGACGGACTTCTGAACATGGAAGCCGTTTTATCTGATTTTGAGGAATACATCATCCAGATTGGTGTAAGCGCCTTTTACAAAAGCCAAAAGCCATATGAGAGGACAGGACAGTTTCTGCTGACTGCCTGGTTGTACCAGTTTGTAGAGGGCAAAAAAGGGGAGCTTCGTTACGAGGTGCCAAGCGGATTGGGAAGAATGGATATCCTCTTGATTTACCGGGGACATAAATACATTATCGAAACCAAAATAAACCGCTCACACGGGAATCGCGCCTTAAACAAAGCAATTGATCAACTGTGCAGCAAATACCTTTTAACTGAGCGTGCCAATGAGGGATATGTGGTAGTTTTTGATCTTAAGACAATGGTGGGTGAATTATGTACTCCACAAAAACATCAAGCGGAAGGAAAAGAGATATTGAGTTTTAATATCGGGATAGGAAGGTAGAGGGCCTACAGATTATCACACAAATTTAAAAACCGTTTGAAATCATACTATCTCTACTTATCCTACCGCTATGAAAGCCCCACTCTATTTAGTGCCGGTAAATGGTAGTCCCCACAAAACAATGCAGGTCAATAATTTCAACAAGTTACATATCATAGCTTCTGGCGACACATGGCGAAAAATCAGGTGTTTACAAAGAAAGACAGGGCGATGTTTCCAAACCTGCATTGATTTGTAGGGACTACCAAAAAATCCGCCCGAAGGAGCGCTAATTTAACGAAAGGAATCTAGATTAATGGAAAATATGAAAAAAATAACAATAAATAATGACGGAAGTTTAAATATTCCTGACTTCCCTGTAATTGCCTATATTGAAGGAGATGGAATAGGCCCTGACATATGGCGTGCAGCAAGCTTGGTGATAGATAGCTCGGTACAGGCAGCTTACGATGAAAATAAAAAAATATGCTGGATCGAGGTTTACGCCGGTGAAAAAGCATATCAAAAAAAAGGCGAATGGCTCCCTTCTGAAACTCTTAACGCAATACGTGAACACGTAATAGCCATAAAAGGGCCGCTGACAACTCCGGTAGGAAAAGGAATAAGAAGCCTGAATGTTACGATAAGGCAGGAACTGGATCTTTATGCATGTGTACGTCCGGTAAAATACATAGAACATGTTCCAAGTCCTATGAAAAATCCGGAGAAGGTTGACATGATCGTCTTTCGGGAAAACACGGAAGATGTATATGCCGGCATTGAATGGGAATCAGGAAGTGAGGGAGCAGGCAGCGTGATTTCCTTTCTAAAAGACAAAATGGGGATTTCTTTACCGGAAGATTCAGGTATAGGCATAAAACCCATAAGTGAAAAAAACACCAAGAGGCTTGTAGCAATGGCTATTTCATATGCTATTGATAACAGCCTGTCGAGCGTTACTCTAATGCACAAAGGCAACATAATGAAATTTACGGAAGGAGCTTTCTGTCAATGGGGCTACGAAGTTGCAAAAGAACGATTTGATGAAAAAACCATTACTGAAAACGAACTTTTTGATAAGTATAACGGTAAGCTGCCAAAAGGAAAAGTTGTCATAAAAGACAGAATCGCCGACATGATGTTTCAGCAGGTACTTCTCAGACCTGAAGAGTACCAGGTGATCGCCACTCCGAATTTGAATGGAGACTATATTTCAGATGCTATAGCGGCACAGGTAGGCGGTCTTGGCATGGCTCCAGGTGCAAATATCGGCGATAAATGCTCGGTTTTTGAGGCAACACACGGCACAGCGCCTAAATATGCAGGGCAAGACAAGGTAAATCCCTGCTCTTTAATTCTCTCCGGCGCAATGATGCTGGACTATATGGGGTGGAAAAAAGCATCAACATTAATAAGAGATAGCATTAAGTCCACCATTAAAGATGGTACTGTTACATATGATCTCGCCCGTCAGATAGAAGGTGCAAAAAAAATAAAATGCTCCGAGTTTGCTAATAAAATAATTGAAAAGATGAAGTGTGGATAAAATCCGTGATTCCTGACAATCGAGCTGCTATCGGTAGTTTATTCATTTGGATGGCAAGAGCATTGAGAGAAGCTGTATGGCCATCCAAATGTCTGGTCTGCGGATCTTTTTTCCAGCCCGAAATGTATAAAAATTACAATTTGCCTGTTAAAATCTTTAATGATGAATCAATTTTAGCTTATAATAAAAAATCTGCCTTTCACAAATTGATGCTTCCCTTTTTATGCCCTTCCTGCTCTACAGGTTTTGTGCCTGCCGAATCCCCCTTCTGCTGCATATGCGGCATCATGTTTAAAAGCCGCATCGGGGATGATCATGTCTGCGGGGAATGCATAAAGTCGCCGAAAAAATTCCGAATGGCACGTGCAGTTGGCGCATATGAAGGGACACTAATGAAAACCATACAGCGTTTAAAGTATAAAGGCAAAATCCAGTTGGCGCGACCACTTGGTATGCTTTTATTTTTCGCTTTCATCAAATATTGGAATAATAAAAACAGAATTGATCTTATTGTTCCTGTTCCGCTTTATATTAAACGCTTTAGAAAACGAGGCTTTAATCAGGCTTATCTTTTAATCAGAGAATGGTTCTCATATGCCGATGCCTTTAATGTCGAGCTGTCATATTTAAAAATTGAAAAAAATGTTCTTATAAGAAATAAACACACGCAACCTCAGACCGGCCTTGACCGAAAACAACGCAAGGCAAACATCAAAAACGCCTTCAGCATAGGCAATTCATCGAAAATTACTGGAAAAAGCATACTTCTTATTGATGATGTTTACACAACAGGAGCAACGGTAAATGAATGTATAAAGGTTTTATTAAATAAAGGAGCTAAAACTGTTGATGTCCTTACACTTGCACGGGGTATGTGAAAATAAATGAATAATAAAATTTTTAAGGCGGGAACATTTCAATTTGATGTCAAGCCTGGAGATATTGAATCAAATCTCGCAAAAGTTATCGAAGGGTTACATATTTTAGGGGACAGCGATGTTAATATGGCGGTGCTTCCGGAAATGTGGTCCTGCGGATTTGATAATAACAGACTGATTGATCATGCCAAACAAACACCATTTATTATTGATACACTCTCAATAACAGCATCCAGATACAATATGATTATAGCTGGTTCTTTGCCGGAAGCTTCGGGAAAAAATATTTTCAATACAATTCATGTTATTGACACCAATGGCGATATAGCTGGATATTACAGGAAAATTCATCTTTTTCCCCTTACTGAAGAAGATAGGTATTTTTCTGCAGGAAACAGGGCGGTAGTGTGCAATACTTCTATATGTCCTATTGGCTTGATGATATGTTATGATTTAAGATTTCCGGAGCTTTGCAGATCAATTACTCTTAAAGGCGCCCTTGTAGTTATAATATCGGCACAGTGGCCATTAGGCAGAATCAGGCATTGGGATATTTTATCGCAGGCAAGAGCTATTGAAAATCAAATTTTTATTATAGCAACTAACAGATGCGGCAAGGAAAAGGGAATTGAATTTGGCGGCCATTCTCAGATCATTTCACCAACCGGTGAAATCCTTTCAATGGCTGAACAAGGAGAATGCGCTTCAGCAACTGAGATAAACCTTTACAAGATAACGGAATTTAGAAATAAGATTCCATGTTTAAAGAATAACAGTTTACGGTTGTCGGTTTACAGTTAACGGTAAAAATTTTCCGAATGATCTAATCCTCATCGGCAGGTTCCAGTAGGGGCGGGTTTATCCCGCCCGAATCGATTTGGCGGGCGGCATAAAGCTGTCCCTACGATGTCTTCTTCTAATCATCAACTCATTGACAAAACACGGTAAATCCTAACCGCACAGGTCGAAATATTTTATAGGGCAAAGGTTTGAATTATGAGTAAAAACACAAATATAAATATTAGAACAACCGAGGATATTAAAAAGAATGCAGGGATCATTCTAAATGGTCTCGGATTAAATATGTCTTCGGCTGTTAATCTTTTTTTGAAACAGGTTATTAATTACAGGGGTATTCCGTTTGATTTGCGCCTGCCTGACAAGGAAACGCTACAGGCTATGGATGACATTGAAAATAATCGTAATCTTGAGTCAGCAGATACCGTTGAAGAAATGTTCAAAAAGATTGATGCATGAATTCCAGAAAACTGATATGGACAAAAAGATTTTCTAAGGATGTCAAGCGAGCGAAAAGGCGAAACCAGAATTTAGAATCTCTTCAGAAAGTTATTAAAATGCTGCAATCGGGCGACACCCTGCCTCAGGAATGCAAACTTCATCCCTTGAAAGGCAAATACTCAGGTTATAAGGAATGTCATATTGAATCTGATTGGTTGCTAATCTGGAAGGCTGACAGCAAAAACGTTTATCTAACACGAACCGGCACACATTCAGACCTTTTTGGATAATATATCCATTGTTTTAGATACTTGCACATGCGATCAGACAGCCATTAATAAACGCAACTTATTAAGTTATGTGAATGATATAGAGAAAAGCGTCAATGATGATGTATCAAATGACTTCAATCTCAGTCTAGATATAGATATTAAGGTTAGACGGGTATCCGAAAAGGAAGAAATGACAGTAAGGCAATCTAATAATCCTGATGCAATAAAGTTTTATTTGTCGGAAGAAGATATACGGGAAAAGTATTCTTGGGATTACAAGATTCTTACAACAAGGCTTCGGAAGAGATATCCAAACTTTGTGGTAAATCAAATATACCACAAGATCAGAAAATCCTTAGAGAAACTGGAGAAATATTGTAACCCTAGATATTTAGATCCCGGCAACCCTAAGAGCTCAAAGAAGAATTTTTATAATCCAAACATATTGAAAGAGTTTGATAAGCACTATAAACGCTTAACAAAAGCATTGCCTGGTTCCCGTGCTGGAGCATAGGAACGAAAAAAACCTAAGCGAAGATGAATACTCTTTGATTTTAAAAGAAACAAACTGTGCGGACCAGTTCAGCACAGCAGCGCTAAATATTTACTGAGGTATTGCCAGGGGAAAATTAAAATGACCGATATAAATAAGCAAAATAAATTCTTGAGCTGTGAAAGACCTGAATGCTTTGACGACGGAACCGGAATCGAGCCGGAAATAACTGAAAGTGACGACCAGATCAAAAAGCCGTTTGATCCTACACTCATTCGCGTAGAAACAAAACCACTTTCTATGGATCTCTTGATTTCCAGAATTAAGAACAAAGAGATTGATTTAATGCCGGATTTTCAGCGTAAAGCAGGCATTTGGAGCGATGCAGCACAAAGCCGTCTGATTGAATCCATGCTTATACGGATTCCTCTGCCGGCCTTTTATATGGATGCTTCAGATGAGGACGAATGGCTGGTTGTTGACGGACTTCAAAGGCTGACAGGAAAGACGAGAGGGAAGACGAGGCTGATTTGTTTGAGTGAAAACTGAAATAACAGGTTGCGCTATTTTAGTTTTTGCGTATTATCTAAAATAATAGTTGTGGTTATTTTAATTTCAAGGTTAGGAACGGGGACGAAATAACTTCCCCAAGTAGGCGCATAGATTTGGGTCAAATTTGTTCGATCTCAAATCACAAAAGTTGATGGAATAGCGGGCTATTTTGATATTTTTGTGATTTGAAATCGGGCAAAGGTGGCCTGAAGCTGTGATGCATAGTTGGGGAAGTTATTTCGTCCCCGTTCCTTAGGATGTTCCGATGAAAAAGTTCCAGTCAGGTCGTTACGTTCAGCAAGGGCATTATAAGAGCTTTCAGCCCAAT
The DNA here is from genome assembly GCA_030606805.1 of Deltaproteobacteria bacterium. Lineage (GTDB taxonomy): Bacteria > Desulfobacterota > Desulfobacteria > Desulfobacterales > ETH-SRB1 > B13-G4. The sequence continues at coordinate 5,415 of JAUWFS010000042.1, read as the reverse complement.
CCAATCAACCGTGCCTGGGCGCTGAAAAACATGGAGTTGATTCAGTTGCTTGGGCAGGCGGACCGTGAACTGGGCAGGCTGGATATGTATTCGGACTACATTCCCAACATTGACCTGTTTATCAGTATGCATGTGCTGAAGGAGGCCACTCAATCCAGCAAGATTGAAGGTACGCAGACGAATATGGAGGAGGCCCTTCTGGAAAAGGAGGACGTTGCCTTAGACAAAAGGGACGACTGGGAAGAGGTGCAAAACTATGTGGCGGCCATGAATGAGGCGATTGCAAAGTTACAGACACTCCCCTTTTCCGCGCGATTGGTCAGGGAAACACACAAGACCTTGCTGCGAGGCGTGCGTGGCAAGCACAAGCAGCCGGGTGAATTCAGGCGCAGCCAAAACTGGATTGGTGGGGCAAGCATCAACGATGCGGTTTTTGTGCCGCCGGTACATACCTCCATCGGTGAGTTGATGGGCGATATTGAGCAGTTTGTGCATAACAATACCCAGTATTTTCCGGAGCTATTAAAAATTGCCATGGTGCATTACCAGTTTGAAACCATCCACCCCTTCCTGGACGGCAATGGCCGCGTGGGGCGGTTGCTGATTACCTTGTATCTGGTCAGCAAGGGAATATTGAAACAGCCGGTGTTGTACCTGTCGGATTTCTTCGAGCGCAACCGAACGCTTTATTATGATAACCTGATGAGGGTGAGAGAGAAGAACGACCTGCTGCAATGGTTCAAGTTTTTTCTGGTGGGAATTATCGAAACAGCTAAAAGCAGTGTTTCTACTTTTGACAACATTCTTAAGCTGCAAAAGCAGGTGGACAGTCAGATACAGTCGCTGGGCAGCAGGACGGCAAACGCACAGAAGGTCCTCTATTACTTGTATCAACGTCCGATGATTGACGCCGCCAAGGTGGGAGAGGTAGCGGGAATATCACCGGCATCGGCTTACAAGCTGATTGCCGATTTGGAACAGTTCGGGATGCTGAAAGAAATCACCGGCGGCAAGCGGGGCAAGATGTATGTGTTTGCTGCCTATTTGCAGTTGTTCAAATAACAGAGGGAACAAAATTCGACGTTCAATGTTGGACGTTCGATGTTCATAGCCTTTTAGCCAGGCAGGGTGCATTTTATACGCCATCAACTGGAGCATTGGAACGAAAAAACTGACCGAAGAAGAATACTCGCTGATTTTAAAAGAAACAAACTGTCCGGACCCGTTCCGGGTGGCAGCGCTAAATATTTACCGTGATATTGCCAGAGGAAAAATAAAATGAGCCCAAAACTTTCTTTGTCATCCTTTTCTTTAAAAAATTTCGAATATCAAATGACCAAAACATTGGACGAATGCCAGGAGTAACTATGAGAAAATTATTACCCAATTCGTTTCTCAACCTTTCAGTCTCAAGTCCAGAAGAAACAATGCCATCACATCCGAGCGATATTGCTTTTTTAGCTCGGCGGAGGACTAAATCTTCAACAGTTCCAGGGTAGTAACCAGTTGCTTTAACTTTTCAGCAAGAGGTCCCTCAATTCCCTTTTTTATAAAAGGGAAAAGAAATCCTTGGATATTAAACCAAATCTGTGATATTTTTGAAGTTGTTTCCTTAGTTTCAACTAATTATTCAACCAGATCAATTAGTTGTAATATATAATAGAGACAGCTTCTTTATCATAATTATTCCTCTACCGATCAAAATAATTCAATAGTATAGGAATTCCCATTTTTTAGTCAATCTTATTAATAGGTTAGAAATCATCAGTTTGTAATAATGGTTCATAGCTCTTAGCTGATAAGCTCAATAGCTCAACAGCTTAATAGCTCGCCCGAAGGGCGCTAATTCAAAAGTTTTTTTGTTTCTGCAAGAGGCTCATCAGTTTTATGTTTTGATCAACCGTTAACTGTAAACCGACAACTGTAAACCGTTACATGCATACAATGTCTAAAATTATAAATTTAAAAGATCTTTTGGAAAAAATCAGTCTGTTTCACAGGCAGGGTAAAAAAATTGTTTTTACAAATGGTTGCTTTGATATTATGCACGTAGGACATGTACGTTACCTTACTGCAGCAAAAGCAAAAGGGGAAATCCTTGTAGTCGGCTTAAATTCCGACAAATCCGTTAACACTATAAAAGGAGGGGGTAAAAGACCGATTATATGTGAGGATCAAAGAGCTGAAGTTCTTGCGGGTCTGTGGTGCGTGGATTATATTACTGTTTTTAATGAGCCTGATCCCTTAAAACTGATTCAGGCCATAAAGCCGGATGTCCTTGTAAAGGGAGCTGACTGGTCAGAAGACAAAATAATTGGAGCTGACTTTGTGAAAAAAAATGGGGGTCGGGTTGTAAGAGTGCCGCTTGTTCCCAAAATCTCAACATCATCAATCATACAAAAGATATTAATGGTTCACAGTTCACAGTTCACGGTTCACGGTTAAAATGCTTCAGCCGTCGCATAATTTTATTTAAAAAACTGAAAACCGACAACCGTTAACCGTTAACCGTTACAATTACAAAGGACTTATGATGTGCTCTTAAATGATAAAAACGGTATTTTATTTCTTCAGTTCCCCATCCTTGCAGGCTTTTCTGAAATCCAGCACGGAATTTTTACAAGAAAATGCGGTTACAGCAAAGAGCCATATAAAAGCCTGAATATCAGTTTCGAGGTAGGAGATCATCCCGAAATTGTGGAGCAGAACAGAGATGTTTTATGCAGATGCATCAAGGGAAAAGAATTCGTCTATGCAAAGCAAAAACATGAAACTCAAATTATTATTTTAGCAAAAAACGACAAAGTCCGCAGCAATGCCTCTTTTGCCGGGGATGCAATGATAACCGATAGTTTAAGCAAGTACCTTGTAATACAGGTTGCAGACTGTCAATCATTGCTTCTATATGATCCTGCACGGCATGTGGTTGCAAATATTCACTCAGGCTGGCGCGGCAGTATAAAAAATATAATAGGTAAAACGATAGAAAAAATGGAAAAAAAGTTTGGCTGCAGGCCAAAAAATATCATTGCAGGCATAGGCCCCTCTCTTGGGCCATGCTGTGCGGAATTTGTTAACTATAAAAAAGAAATTCCTTTTAACTTATGGAAATATAAAGACAATGATAATCTTTTTGATTTCTGGGCACTAAGTCGTGACCAACTTCTTGATGCCGGTCTATTAATCAAAAATATACATTCAAGCAATATCTGCAATAAGTGTAATACCGATCTCTTTTTTTCCTTTCGTGGAGAAGGTACTACCGGAAGATTTGCCGCCGTCATCGGGCTGAAATAGCCTTTTTATGGAATATTATATGCATCAGGAAAAAACCAGGGTTCTCTGGAACAAAGAATTAGCTCCTTTCTATTACAGAATAGGTCTCAGGTGTAATATAAAATATTCATACGCAAAACCCGGACAATTTATAATGCTTCGCTTTGCTGACCAGATTAATCCCCTTCTTCGTCGCCCTTTTTCCATACACAGACTTATATCAAAGGATGGAGCCTTAGAGGGAATTGAAGTACTTTACAAGGTGGTCGGAAAATGCACTAAAAAGCTGTCAATGTGCGTAGAGGGTGATATCATAGATATTATAGGCCCTCTCGGTAATAGCTTTATAACTTCGGATAATTATAATAACGTTTTTATTGTTGCAGGCGGGGTAGGAGTTGCTCCAATGCTTTTTTTGGCTTCATACCTGCAAAAAAACACTGACATCTCAAAATGTACGGTATTTCTGGGAGGCAGATCAAAGCATGATTTGTTATGCAAAGATGACTTCTTAAAAATAGGAATAAAGGTTCTCATTGCGACGGAAGATGGAAGTGCCGGCAGAAAAGGACTTGTTACTGATATTCTTGAAACATCAATTAAGGAAAACCATCCTGATATTATTTATGGTTGCGGCCCCACAGCTATGCTGAAATCTCTTGCAATTATATCGGAAATGCATTCAATACCATGCCGGGTTTCAATCGAAACAATAATGGCTTGCGGTATTGGCGCCTGCCTTGGCTGTGCTGTTGAAAGCAAAAAAACACCAGAAAAATATCTGCACGCATGTCTGGACGGACCGGTTTTTGATACAAAGGCAATTAAGTTCTAATAAGGGCTCGCTAAATATTATTTAATAATTTTATCAAAAATTTGAAAACTCAAAAGTAACTTGTTAACAACGAGAGGTAGCGGGCATTTAAATTTAAAACGGCTGACTGTTTGAGCGTATTAGTGAGCATTAAGAAAAAAGAGGCATTTTTGTATATTTTTGTTAAAACCTAAGTTGAGCGATTTTTTGCGAAGAGATGTGCTGAGATCTTGATGCATAAAGATTTGCAAAAACCGCAGGCATACCCGTGGATATGCCGAGGATTTTTGCGAAGCCTTTATGCGCAAGAGATCGGCACAGATCGAGTAAAAAACCGCTCAATTTAGGTAATAGCACCGAACAGGTGAGAAAATCCGCGTATGAGATAAAAAAATGAACTCAGCAGGCAGTAAAAAACGCTACTGGCAATCAAGGGAATTGATCGTTATCGGTACATTTGCAGCGTTGATCAAGATATCGACCATCTTGATTGCCATATCCGGCGGCGGAATGAATCCGGTAACCATGGTTATCAAGAATATCGTTGCGACATCCTTGCTCATCGTGCTTCTTTATAAAGTGAGAAAGTTTGGGGTGCTAACCATGTTTGTCCTGGTCAGCAGTGTAGTTTCTCTTTTATTGATGGGCGGCAATATGATGACTCTGCCGGGGATGCTGATCGCAGGTCTTATCTGCGACTGTTTAATAGTGGCCGTAGGCGGGTACACGAAGGCCTGGGCTCTTATTCTCGGAGTCGGTTTGTTCGATTTTTTATCGCGGGCCATCTCACTGGGTTATTCCTATCTGACCTTCAGAGAAGAACCGAAACTTTTCATCATAGGTGTAGTCGTTGTTATCATCGGCTATTTTGGTTGTGTTTTGGGCCTTGGGAGCGGAGTGCTTTTTTTAAAGGAGTTGAGACATGCAGGCATTATCAGAGAATAATAAAACAGCATACACCCAGAGTGTCATCTGCAGATTAGACGCTCGCACAAAGATGATGATCTGCCTTCTGGCCTCGGTGGTGGTTATAATATTGAAAGAGGTTATTCCGTTATCCTTTCTTTTGACCGCAAGCATCATATATGTTTTGCTTCAAAAACGCTTTAGAGTCCTGCTTTTCTGCTATGGCGCTATCATGGTAATGGGGCTGATGGCGCTTTTTTGTGTGAAAATCATGACTGTTTTCATGCCCGAAATGGGGAAATTTGAGATCTCTGTGTTTTTTGTTCCCTTTCTCAGGGTTACTATACTTATTAACGTTATCCTTGCCCTGGCCCTGTCTTCACAGATTCAGGTTATCCTGACATCTTTGAGATCTCTTC